>CAYRKE010000336.1:1997-7187 GCA_964424695.1 uncultured Polyangiaceae bacterium | reverse complement strand
TAGGTGGAGTAGGTGGTGAAGATGCCGCCGTTGGTGACGTCATGTTAGCGAGCTGCTCCCGTTCGCCCCGGCAGTTGGCTGTGCCCAGGAGGGCTGTGCTCAGTGTCCTGATCCGCTCGGCGCAGAGTCAGCCGGTGACTCGAGTGGCATCGGGCAGCTCGGAAGCGTTGCGTCGCACTGATCCAGGGGGTACCGGTCGCAACGAAGCGAGGTGATCCTGTCCGTGAGCGTTACGTACGCTGAGGAACCGGGGGGGTATCCATCGGGCGGGCAGAGCTCCGTCATCTCCCATATGGTCCAGTTCGTCTCGGCGCAGCCCGAGGGCATCGCGAGACCTACCCCATGCATCGAGCCTGCAGTCGAATACTCGCCATCGGTGCCTGCGCAGCCGAAGTAGCTCGCACAGTGAGTGCAGGTCGCATCAAGGATCGCCAGCGTAAGCATCTGCTGGTCGTTGGTGCCGAAGTAGAGCCACGAGTAGTGATCGAGCCCTCCAGACCAACCGCACAGCCACCAGCCCTGCTCGAGCAACTCGACAGCAGGTGGCGGCTCCGAGCATGCAGTGACCGCTAGGCCGGTGCCACCCGTGCCGGTCTCTTCGGCGGCGCCGCCGATACCGCCCGCACCACTGCTCACGAGCCCCGCGTGGCCTGCGCTGCCGCCCCCACCACCAACTGCACCCGCCTCGCCTCCTTGACCGGCAGAACTGCCCGATGTGCCCCAAGCACCGCCGAGCCCCCCGCCGCTGCCGCTCGCGCTCCCAGCTCCACCTGCCGTCGCGCGGCTGCCGCTCGCCCCTCCCGTTGCAATGCCACCGGCGCCACCAACACCGACGTCTCCACCACCACCGATGCCGTTTACGCCACCTGCTGCGATGCTTCCGCTGCCTCCCTCCGCACTACCGACGCCGTTCACGCCACCGGTCTCGATGCCATCGGTCACTCCACCCGTGCCGTCTGCGCCATCGGCCGCGCTGCGTCCACTGGCGGCTCCCGTGCCAGGCACGCCCAGCGATGAGGTTGCACTGGTGCCGCCCTCACCTCCGTTCAAATCGCCGATGGCGCCTCCGCTCTCCGCACCGCCGCGCTCATCCTGCTCAGCGTCACCGCCGCAGCCCAGCGCCAATACAGACGCAATACCCACACCAAACACTCGCCAGACGATTCGCGTCATCAGGGACTTCCCGTACCATCCGAAAACTCAACGGTAGCCAATTCTAACTGAATCCCGAGCCCGTTTCAAACCTGGCTCGAAGGCGTATCGGCGGTCAACATTCGCTCCTTGATGCTTCTCCCGACCGTCCAGTTCTTGGTCGTCCTCATCCTGAGCCCCATCAACGAGCGCATGGCTCGCAAAGCCGAGTATCTCAGCCAAGAAATCCGCGTGCTCCGCGAGGCCCTCAACGAGGTCAAAGACCTCGTTGGCTACGGGCACCGGCTCGGATCGCGCCAAAACGCCATGGCCTCATCGAGATAGACCTCCTGTGCCCCGTGGCCTAGCGGATGAGCCCTCACGCACACGGGCCACCCGCGACTGCGCACGGACTCCGCCAGCGCGCGCGCCGACGAACCGACGCTATCGTGGGTGCCGTAGGCGACGAAGAATGGCCTCGCCAGGCGCCCGACGAGCTCCTGGTCGGCGCGGCCAGCGCCGCCAGAAAGGATGCCGAATCCGTCGACGTCGAGCTTGCCGTGGAGCGCCATCAGCGCGGTAAAATATGCGCCAGCCGACGAACCCGCCAGAAAGACCTTCTGAAACGGAGCTCCGCGCCGCTGCTCGAGGGCGCGCCGCGAAGCCAGAATTCGCTCAGTGAGGTGGCCTGCGTGCTTCCGAAACGAGGACGCCTCCGTGGGCCAGCCCCACCAACCCGGATGCTTCTTGCCCGCCAATCCCTGGAGCCCGCGTGGGATGAGCGCGGCAAACGCGTTGCGGCGGGCAGCGTTGGCCACGACGCGCTCGACCTTCGTTTTGTTGGGACTCCGTGCCGAGGGTGGCACGATCCCGTGGAGATAGACGACGAGTACGGACGTCGGTGCGCCTGGGAGCACGTAGCAGGTCTCGGAATCGAGGACCGAGACGTCGTCAGTGCACCAGTCCGTCGCAACTTCGGCCGGAGGTGGGCTCGGCTCGGGAGCGGTGGCAGCGAGTGCGTGTGGCTCCGGCGGTTCACGTGGGGCGCTCCCTGCGGGGATCGGGGGCATTGGCGCTTCCGAAGAGGCTGGCGCTGGCTTGCACTGCCAAATCAGCAGCAGCATCAGCGTCGCCGGCAGCCCGCGCAGCAGGGGGTGAACGAGGGTAGTCAGGTTCCGGCGCAACATCTGGGACTACGAGCGTAGCTCAGAATTGCGTGTTCGGTACCATCGACCGGCAAGTGTTCCCCGCCAGCGACTTGACTGCCGCCGAGCCACATCGCGAGACTTACACTTCGCCAAGAGCGACCTCTGGGCGTCCTGGCGTCGTCGACCGGAGATTTCTCCGTTGCGGTCTTCTACGCTCATGCGTAGCGGGGAGTCGCCGCTGTCATTGCGTAGCCAACCGTGGTGCAGTGCTACCGTCTGGGAGTGCAGCGATTCCGATGGGGTCTTTGGGCGGCGCCCACGACGCTCTACCGAAGAACTTGCACCCATCCTTGGCTTTGAAGGTTGCCGCTTCGGCTCACGCAGCTGGAGCGCCTCGAGCCACGCTTCAGGAGCTGCATCGCTCCCGCGTTGCGCTCGGCCGCGCGCCACCCCCTCGGCCTTATCCGCGATTTGGGGCCGAATCTTGGGCGCAAGGCGGGTGTAGCCAGCCCTCTTTACCGGGACAGCCAAGTCAACGACAATGTGGCGCCCCAGAAGGGAGCGCTAGATGGTTCTTCGAAGGTATCTCGTTGTTGCGGCCCTGCTTCTTGCATCAGCGGGCTGCAGATCCTCATCGAACGCGTCCTCGAGCTCCGGGCCTTCATCAGGCGTCGACTCAGGCTCCGCCTCGCGCCTGCCGACTGGGTCGGGGGCCAGCTCCGCTGCGCCGTCTGCGACCTCTGCCCCGCGCGTGGCAGAGGAACTGGAGCCGGCTCGCGGAGCGCCACGGGCGAGCACCGCGGCGCTCCGCGCCTTTGCGACCGCTAGCAACACCTTCGGGCTTCAGCTCTACCGCGCCCTGAGCTCTGCGAAGGAGCCCAACCTAGCGATCTCTCCGATCAGCGTCACGTTGGCGCTGACGATGACTTGGGCTGGGGCACGCACGGAGACGGCCGCCGAGATGGGGCGAGTCCTGCACCTGAGCGGAGACCAGGCAGAGAGCCTGGTCGCAGCCGGCGACTTCCTGGAGTCCCTGAGTACCCGCAGCCCTCTCACCACTGTGGCTGTCGCCAATCGCCTCTTCGTCCAGGAGGGGTATCCGCTCGCTCGGGAGTACGAGCGCACCATTCGCGACGACTTCGGGGCTCCTGTTCAACCGATGGCCTTCGCAAGCGCGCCCGAGAAGGCACGGCTCGAGATCAATCGCTGGGTTGCGCAGACGACAGACCAGCGCATCCCCGAGTTGCTGGCTCCACAGAGCATCGGGTCGTCCACGCGACTGGTGCTCACCAATGCCATCTACTTCCTGGGCAAGTGGTTGGCTCCCTTCGAGCGGACAGAGACTCGGCCGAGGCGCTTCACTATCGGTCCTACGAGGGTGGAGGAGGTGCTTATGATGCGGTCCAAGGGGACATTCGCTCATGCGAAGGTGCCTGGGGCACAGGTGCTGGAGCTTCGCTACGCAGCGAAGGAACCGAGCATGAGCATGGTCATCGTGCTCCCGGATGAGAACGAAGGCCTGGGGCGTTTGGAGCAAACCATCACCTATGAGCGATTGAGTCGTTGGCTGACGCAGTTGCGGCGCGTGACCGTTGACGTGCAGCTACCCAGATTCGAGGCCGGCACCCACGCTGAACTCGGGTTGGCGCTTCAATCGCTCGGCATGCGGAGAGCCTTCGGTCGAGGAGCGGACTTCCGGGCGATGTCCGAGGGTTCGGACTTGATGATTGATGAGGTTCACCACGGAACCTTCGTGAAGGTAGACGAAGAGGGAACCGAAGCCGCCGCGGCGACCGCAGTGGTGATGAGAGCGGCGGCCACACGCCCCGACCAGAATGTGGAGTTCACGGTAGATCACCCCTTCCTGTTTCTTGTCCGCGAGTTGCGTTCCGGAGCGCTGCTCTTCTTGGGACGCGTCACCGACCCCTCCGCCTAGAGCGACAAACGGTTTGCCGCAAGGCGAGCGGCTTGTCGCGACCCATAGGCAACTAGAGCGCGGACCCGTGGGCGGAATTCCCCGTGCTCGAAGCGGGATCGCGGGCTTCTGTGGCGCTGGCCCACTTGCGGCTCGTCTCCGCAGTGGCAGGGCGCTTCGGGCTGACGCGGACGGTTGCGTTCTGAATCAGCAGGCGCGGACGTCCACCCGTTGGTGGTG
The DNA here is from genome assembly GCA_964424695.1 of uncultured Polyangiaceae bacterium. GTDB lineage: Bacteria > Myxococcota_A > Polyangia > Polyangiales > Polyangiaceae > JAEWRL01. The sequence continues at coordinate 2,753 of CAYRKE010000336.1, read as the reverse complement.
GGCTGTGCTCGGGACGTCCGGGGGTGGCAGAGAACGAAGTAATGCGAGCCAGATCCGAACTATGCGCTTCCGCTTGAATTGGGGGGCGACCGAGTGCGACCGCAGTTCGGGCTGGGAACGAAGGGATCTGGGGACTCAGGCTTCTGTTCCCTCGAGCAGCTGTGGAATGAGCCTGACAGCGGCAGGACTCGGAGTAAGGATACTGACTCTAGGTCGCCTGCCCGCCGAGGTTGTCGACGCGCCTGACCGACCGGGTTGCTCGTCGATCCAACGCCAGAGTATTCTCCGCTCCTGGCGCCTTGTCGGTCGGGATGCGGCGACGACCAAGTGGCAAGCTGATTCTGGTTGGTCTCGTAGGTTCGAATGATGCGTCTGTCTTCCCCGGTGCTTGTTTCCTCTGCCTTGGCGTTGCTCCTTGCCTGCGGTTCGGGTGAGCGCGATGGCGAAGACTCCAATGCTAACGCTAGCCTCGGTGGAAAGGGAGCGCTGGAGACAGGCGGAAGCGCCGCCACGGTCGCGAGCAGCGGGGGACGCCAGAGCGCCGGAGGAACCACGAGCATCGGGGGTAGCGTTCCTGCCAGCGTGGGCGGCAGCACCGCACAGAGCAGCGGGGGCGCCTCGACGGGCGGCACAGCGCCGGTTGGCGGTAGCGCCAACGGCGGCAGTGGGGGGCCCGTCACGAGCAGCGGCGGCTCCACGACCACAGGCGGATCCGAAAGCACTGCTGGCAGCGGGAACAACGCGGGGTCCGGCGGC
>CAYRKE010000336.1:0-1897 GCA_964424695.1 uncultured Polyangiaceae bacterium | reverse complement strand
CACAGGCGGATCCGAAAGCACTGCTGGCAGCGGGAACAACGCGGGGTCCGGCGGCGGTGGTAGCGCGTCGTCCGGTAGCGGGGGTGTGGGCGGAGGTCCGATAGCCGACGGCGGCGCTCCGATGGCGGGAGAGGCGAACAGCGGGGGCACGACGCTCGGCACCGGCGGGTTCTCCTGGCCCGCAACCGGTGGCGCGACAGGGCAAGACGGCGGCAACGGCGGCAGTGCGGGAACTGTGGCCAGCGGCGCCGCGGGTGAGGCGGAGGGCGGCGGCTCCGCGCCAGTCACGGCGGGCGCAGGCGGCGAGGGCAGCGGGCAGGACGAGTGCCCCGGCTCGGGAACCATCGAATATGTCCTCAATGGCGTCGAGTCATGGCCGGCGGACGTTGTCGAGCGCTTGTCGGCTGCGATGGAGGAGGGCGTTTGGTACTACAACTGCTACTCGAACTTGAGCCACTCCCTCACTGTGAACTACAGCGCGGGCGTTCCCACCGCCGAGGCCAACGTGGACGGATGGATGTCGTTCGGCTCTGACCCCGCGTATCAGGTCGTAGCAACGGTCATGCACGAAATCGGCCACACCATGGCGGTTGGGTACTCGCCCTGGGAAGAGCTGAGCAGCAATGGTCGCTGGACGGGGCGCCACGTCGTGGAGTTCATGACTTCGTTGCTTCCCGAGCAGAAGGATCCCGACGAGTACAGTCAGCGAGACTACATCACTATCGACGGGATGCACTTCTGGCCGTATGGGCTGAACTACGCGAGCGAGCACCAAAGCGAGTGGAGCCTCATCAACCACGTGCGCATCGTGGATGCGATGAATCGCGACAAGGACGAGTTCCGAAACCAGTGAGGCCTCGGTCGCTCGACGCCTCGGTTGCTCGACGCCTCGGTCGCTCGACGCTGCGTCGACGCTGAGGGGCGCGCCAGTTTGGGCGATCACCCCCACATCCGGTTTCGATTCTGCAGCGCAACCGGGCACGATGAAGCACCCGTAGAACGACAATCAGGTTGCTTGTCGTTCAAAAAACAAGCAAGGAAGAATGAACTGCGAGAACCGGGCCGGAGCGGAGTAGATGCCGGGTCAGAGGCGCAGATAAACCCGCCAGGCGTGGCAGAGTCGCACCCGAGCTTCACGAACCTCTTGCGTTCGGCGTCAAGAACGCAGTCCGGAGCGCAGCCCGCACATCGCTCCGACGTCGTTGGCGAGGCCTGGGGCCTGACGCGCACCTTCGCGTCGAAGCCGCCGCTCGCCTCCTTCCCTTCCCCCGCTCGCCTCGACGATTGAGTTGCCCCCCAGCTGTACGTCGCACTGAGGCCTGGCATGCTCGGCTTCGCCTGCGCGTGCCAGGGACCCCCAAGGCTGTGCTCGCGCTCCTTCGTCGCGCTCCGCGAGCCGGGGATACCGGCGGCAGGGAGTGACGCTGCACGGGTCTTCACTGACGGCAATGCCTCGCGCTGCCGCGTCATACCAAGCCCCGGCCCCCCTCTCGCGCGCAGCCAGCGCTCTCGGCGCTGGTGAGCACGAGTTTGGCAGGGGCCACGCCCGCGCGCAGCGGAGCGAGCACGGGCGGCCTCACCACGACGCTCAGCTGAGGGGGCAACCCCATTCAGGCCGGTGGCGTTCGTAGCCGTCGAAGCAGGTCGGAGCAACGATGGACGCCAGCACTGACTGGTCGGCGACGCGGACCACTGGCCGCGCCCTGCCATTGGCGTGCCGACCCCTTCATCCCGTGAACTTTCGGTTTCTCGCACTCACCGGCCTGGCGAGTCGCTGACAACTGGCCGCCACTTCGCCAACACTCGCCCGTTGGCGCGCAGCTCTCCCAGCTCCCTCCAGATGACCGAGTCAAGGTCGAGGGGATGCGCAGCAGAGTCAGCGACTCTGGGTCGCGCT
>CAYRKE010000335.1:0-7201 GCA_964424695.1 uncultured Polyangiaceae bacterium | reverse complement strand
CGACTATCTCCTGTAGCGTCCTCTTTTCTATCGCGAGCCGCCTCTGGTCAAGTATCGCGCCGGAATAGGCCGTGCGCTAGCTGCCCCTCGAGGCCGCGCGCTAGTCCTTGGAACCGCCCGATAGAGCCGGCGATTCCCGGAGCTCGAGGGACAGGAGCGCCATGGCGACGGCGGCGACGCCGAAGGCCGCGAGCCAAAGCCGTACGCAGGAACCTGGGAGATCCGCTGAGCGTCGTGGTGTGGCACGCGCAGGCGAAGCCGAGCATGCCAGGCCACACCCAGGTGCAGAGCTGGGGGGCACCCCCACCTCGAACAGCTCCGATTGCCGTTCGACACGTAGCGGAGCTTCGTTGAGGTGAGCGGGGGAAGGGAAGGGTTTGGCGGCTTCGGCGCGAAGGTGTGCGCCAAGACTCGGCGGTGACGTCGGAGCGATGTGCGGGCTGCGTTCTTGACGCGGAACGCGAGAGGTTCGTGAAGCTCGGATGCAATTCTCGGATGCAATTCTGCCAAGCCTGGCGGGTTCATCTTCGCTGCTGCCCCAGCGGTCTACTCCCCTCTGGCCCGGTTTTCGCAGTTTGTTCTTCCCATCCGCGCGTTTCTGGCTCCAGTCCACGCTTTGGGTCTCGCGCGGCGCGGCGTCTGGGCCTGGGTTGTGGCTTCAGACGCCGGTTGACATTGGTGTGAAGGAGGGATTCCATGTCAGAGACTACCTTGTGCGATCGCGCGGGTCGTGATTGGACAGGGCGTTCGCGAAAACGGATGCTTAGGACGAGGGATAACGACATGGGTATCGGCAGACGATGCGGGATGCTGGCGGGTTCTGTGCTCTGCGCAGCGGCCCTCTACGGGTGTTCGAACGACCAGACGAGGGGGAGCAGCGGCGGCAGTGCTGGGGCGTCACAGGCAGATGACGACGTTGCCGACGACGGCACGGAGGTCGATGACGACGCGGCGGCAGACAACGATACCCCAGCCGACGATGACACCCCATCCGGCGACGATAGCGCGGCCGACGATGACACCCCATCCGATGACGATAGCGCAATCGACGATGACACCCCGGCCGATGACGATAGCGCAGCCGGCGATGACACCCCGGCCGATGACGATAGCGCAGCCGGCGATGACACCCTGGCCGATGACGATAGCGCAGCCGGCGATGACACCCCGGCCGATGGCGATAGCGCAGCCGGCGATGACACCCCGGCCGATGACGATAGCGCAATCGGCGATGACACCCTGGCCGATGACGATAGCGCAGCCGGCGATGACACCCCGGCCGATGACGATGGCGCAGCCGACGATGACACGGTAGTTCGGACCACAGCGGACAAGCTCGATCTCCTGTTCATGATCGATAACTCACAGTCCATGGCCGACAAACAGCAAATCCTGGCCCAAGCGGTACCACAGCTCGTGATTCGTCTGCTGAATCCGCCGTGCGTTGACGAGAACGGCAACGCCGTAGGCGTTCAGCCGGCAACGCCGAATGACGTCTGCGTCGAGGGTAGCCGTGAATACGAGCCCATCGCGGATATTCACATCGGCGTCATCAGTTCTAGCCTCGGTGGCGTTGGCGGCTCGTTCTGCGAAACGGAGACCGCGGCGGATGCAAACCCGACCACTATGGATATGGCACACCTCATGGGCACGGTGCGTGACACCCTCGTGGAGGACTCTGACGGCTTCCTCAATTGGGACAACCGCGATCCTGCGCTCGCTGCTTCGGATAGCACACCAGACGCCCCGCCCATCAGCGACTTTGGCACTCTCATCGCCCGGTTCGCCGATCACGTCGTTGCGGTGGGCGAGGTGGGCTGCGGTTTCGAGTCCTCGCTCGAGTCCTGGTATCGCTTCTTGATCGACCCGGCTCCCTACCAGCGGATTCTGATCCCAGATCCCGCGACCGGTCAGGGCGTGAAGGATGGCGTGGATCAGGAGCTTCTGGATCAGCGCGCCATGTTCCTCCGCTCTGACTCCCGGGTTGTCGTGGTCATGGTCACGGACGAGAACGATTGTTCCATTCGAGCTGGCGGCCTTGGTAGCCTGGTGGCGACCTTCAACCGCGATAACAGCATATTCTTGATGCGTCGCGGCACATCGGTTTGCGAAACCAGTCCGAACGACCCATGCTGCTTCTCGTGTGCGACAGATGATTCCGCGTGGCCGAGCAGTTGCGGCACGAAGGAGCAACTCTGTCTCGGTACCGAGGGGGAAGTCGAGGTTTCGCTGACGTACTATGAGGATGCCTCGAACCTCCGCTGCTACAAGCAAAAGCAGCGTTTTGGCATCGACTTCCTCTACCCAACCAGCCGCTACACCGTAGGGCTTCGTTCGGCCGAGCTCTGCCCAGACTCCAGCTTCGGCGACGCCGATTGCCAGTGTGCGAAGGCGACCAAGCTCGGCGCAACCTGTAAGCCTGGGGCCGCCGTCGACAATCCCCTCTATTCGCCGGGCACGACGGGCGTGGTGCGTGATCCGAGCCTGGTGTTCCTCGCTGGCATCATCGGCGTTCCCTGGCAACTCATTGCAACGGACGATACTGCGACCACGGAAACACCGAGTCTCCGCTATAAGACCTCTGCGGACATCGACTGGGCGGCGATTGTGGGCGATTCCGATGGCAACGTCCTACCAACCAGCCTCCACATGCAGGAGTCCATCCTCCCGCGCGAAGGGCTGCCCGGGCCTGATGCTGGGCCAACGGCGGATCCCGTCAACGGTCATGAGTGGAATACTGATGGCAAAGATCTTCAGTACGCTTGCATCTTCGAGCTGCCGGTGCCCAGGGACTGCGCCACGGTCGAGCAAGGCAGGAACTGCGACTGCTTTCCCTCCGCTGACGTGACTTCACCCAATCCGACGGAGGACGTCGAGAACGCGAGAAAGCCGGTCTGTCAGGACATGGTGAGCGGCGTCTACACGACCACGCAGTACCGTGCCAAGGCCTATCCAGGCCTCCGCGAGCTGGAGGTTCTGCGGGACTACGGGGACAACGCCATCACCACGTCGGTGTGTCCCAAGACGCTCTCCGGAGTCCCGGAGGCGGATGCGAGCTACGGCTACAATCCGGCTCTGAGTGCCATCGTCGGGCGGCTCAAGGGCAAACTCGGTCGCTAGCGGCTACCTCACGAGTCGGCGGTCGGCGTGAGTGCGCCGGTGACGAGGAGCGTTCGGCCTGGACCGAGGTGCGCGTAAGCGGCGCGTCGATCCACGTCCTCCGTGCCACGTGTCCCGGCTGTGGAACGGCCTGCCGCCGCTACTTCGAACTCGCCGACTCTCCGATCGCACCAGAACGACCGCAACCGACGCGAGGCGACCTGACCGTCGCTCCTCAAGCGAGCGACGGCTCGGGAGAGTGACACGCCGCCCCGCACCGACGGCACCATCACCTCGCCGCTTCCGTGCTTTCCGCGCCAATCGACGCGATCTCGGTAATCGACGATGACGGTTCGCTCCACCGTCGAGGCGCTGGCCGCGGGCGTCTTCTGGCCCTGGCCGCAGCAGTGGGCACCATGCTGTCTCCACCACTCGTGGGCCTCACGCTCGTCCCAGCTGTCCTCGAGCTTGCAGCTGAGCAGCGCTTCTCGAAGGGCGAGCGCCGAGGCTGGACGGGCGCTCGGTTCTCTGGCCAAACAGCGCAGAACAAGCGCCTCGAGATCGGCCGGAAGTCGTCGGGATCCTCTACCAAGCGGAGACGGGGCGAGGCCACGGCATATCCAACGTCCCGAGCGCGTGCCGCGGGTGCGAGGCGATCCGGTGTCGGAGCCGGTACCGAGACCGTGCCATCCGCCCCTCGAACAGCTCCGATTGCCGTTCGACAGGTAGTGGGGCTTCGTCGAGGCGAGCGGGGGAAGGGAAGGAGCCGAGCGGCGGCTTCGGCGCGAAGGTGTGCGCCAAGACTCGGCGGTGACGTCGGAGCGATGTGGGGGCTGCGTTCTTGACGCCGAACGCGAGGGGTTTGTGAAGCGCGGATGCAATTCTGCCAAGCCTTGCGGGTTCAGCGCCGCTTCCGACCGCTCTTGACCCAGTGGTCTACTCCCCTCCGGCCCGGTCTTCGCAGTTCGATTGTCCTCGACTTCGGGCGCGCCCGTGCCTCCTGGCCGCGTTCGATTCAGCGGGGCCGAGGGGGCCGCGCGAGGAGCTGCCGCAGCCGCCCCCCCTCGGACCCCCCCTCGGGTTTTGGTTTGCCTATTGCGTCGGTCGGAGGTCCACATTCGCCTCCACGCAACCTCCAATGCAGAGCCGATCCCCATAAACCCTGGGGAAATCGATCTGCCGATCGAAGGTGAAGACTGCAACGCCCTCCGGGTCGACGAACTGGACGCGGAACCGACGCCTGTCGCCCTCCGAGGGCGATGCTTCGTCCCTGTACCACGTGATGTCGAAGGGAAACTCGCCGTCTATTGCGGCCCACACGGTCAGCGAAGCACGAGCACCGGCGGCTTCGTTCACGAGGTCGTCCCCGAGTCCACCGCCGCTAAGGGGCTCGGGCCAATCGCGGAACCCTTCCAGAGTGGTCTCCACGCATCTGTCATCGAGGCACACCTGCACGTCGAGCTCCGCTACCTCTGCCCACGAAAGCCCCAGGGCCGCTCTGAAACGCACCTGGCGCAAACACTCCAGGGTCTCCTCACAGATGTCATCGGGTCCCGGGGTCAGGCCGCCAGTTCCCTGGAACCCGGACTGTTCCCCACCGGTGCCACCGCCGCCGCCATTGTCACCTGAGTCGGTGATCCCGCCGCCATCCCCCTGCGAGCTGCCCGAGCCGTGCTCGGTCGAAGCGCTGCCCGCAGCCCCATCTGAAACGCTCGTGTCCCCGCCACCTTGGGGACCCGCGGAGCCCGCACCCGTTGCGGCGGTCCCGCCGGAGTGGACCGCGACATCAGGGTAGACGCCGCCGCCACTGCCTGCGGAAGCGGGCTCACCACCCTCGCTAACGCTCTCCGGCGTCATCGCGAGCAGATGGTCTGCGTCACTGCATCCCGAAGCAAGAACCACCACAGCCAACGAACAGCCAACTACTTCAAGCTTCATGTTGTGTTCTCCTCTCAGTCTTTCATGTCCGGGCGGAGGCTCGAGAGATCACGGGGGAGCACCGAGGCGGTCACCTCGTGCGTGGCGAAGAGCCGTGCACCCGAGTGGGTGGCCGGACGCCCGGGAACGACCACGGGTACGGCATGAGGGGCCGACACGGTTTCGGGTGCACAGAGATGTGGAAGGCATCCCAGCGATACCCGAGCGAGCACGCAGTGCGAGCAGTGTCGCCCATCCGGCTTGCCCACCAGCACGCTACCATCCCAGCTTCCAAGCGGCACGCCGCTCTTCGAGGTCGGGCTACCCGAGCTCCAGCCGCGGGGGGCTGCGCTGTGGGACCAAGGTGAGCATCGTGACGCTCTTGCTCGGCAACGTCACCTTGAGCTTCCTTCCACAGAGTCAGTACTCCGTGTTGGCCAGCGGCTGCGTGTTCACGATTTCGGCTTGCCCGAAGTCGTTATGCGCGTCTTTGGCTGGGGCGGTGATGACCAGCGCGCTTTCCATGGAGTAGGCAGCATCCGTGTTCTCGAGCGCGAATGGATCTCGTTCACGGCCTGGGCAAGGCCTCCCATCTGGACTCGATCGGCATGCGCCATGAACACATCCCGGCAAGTTGGTGTCCGCTCAGGCTCCAGAACCGCTATGCGGCGATCGCCAGTTGCGCGTCGACCTTCGCCAGGACCTTGTCGAAGGAGCGCTTTGACCAGCGGAACGGATGAGCTTGTACGTTCCACTGCAGGATGAACTCAAGGCTCTTGCGCTCGAGGTCCTGAAGGTCGTCGAAATTGGGCGCAGTCAGGTGTCGGCGTTGCAGGATTGAGAACCAGTGCTCGACTTGGTTCATCCACGAACAGTGCACCGGCGTGAAGCTCGAGCACCCAGTCCTTGCGGCCCGCTATGACGCGGCAGTGCGAGGCATTGCCGTCAGTGGGGACCCGCGCAGCGTCATGCCATGCCGCCGGTATCCCCGGCTGAGCGGAGCGCGACGAAGGAGCGCGAGCACAGCCTTGGGGGTCCCGGCGCGCGCAGGCGCAGCCGAGCACGTCGGCCGCGCCACGAGCGACACCTGGGGGGCAGCACCAGTGCGCCTGATGGCAAGAATGGGCATGGTGCCGGAGTCCGTACCGAGACCGTCCCATCCGCCGCTCGAACAGCCCCGATTGCCGTTCGACACGTCGTGGGGCTTCGTCGAGGTGATTAGGGGAAGGGAAGGAGTCGAGCGGCGGCACCGACGCGAAGGTGTGCGCCAGGCCTCAGCGGTGACGTCGGAGCGATGTGCGAGCTGGCTCCTTGACGCTGAACGCGAGAGTCGTGAAGCTGCCGCTCTTTCTATATCGCTTCCTCCTCACCCAGGCCTTGCCTGGTGCAATCGACAGCTCGATTGTCGTTGTCTCCGGCCGCGCATGCTGATAACGTTGAGCGCATTAACTGCTCTTGGGAGTGGAGAATCCTTATGCAGCGTCGGGTTGGAACTCGTTTTGCTCTATGGTGCGTCTTGGCTGCGGCTTCGTGCGGAGGCAGTGGCGACGCGGTCGATGGCGCGGCAGGGGCTGCTTCGATCGACGTCAACAAGGCGGCTCAAACGATTACCTGGTCGGGGATGCTGATGAACCAGCTTTCCGGAGTCTGCGCCGATGTGGTGGGGGGACCTGGGACCGCCGATGGCACACCGCTGCAGACGTATCCCTGCGAGACCAGCGGGTTCGACGCTTGGGGCGGGCCTTCGGATCAGCTGTGGATATGGGAAATCGAAGGGTACGGGTACATTCGCAACCAAGCATCCCCGGACAAGTGCCTGGACATTGCTGCGGATTCCGGCACTGCGAACGGTGCACCGATCGTAATCAGCCCATGTTTCTTCAAATCCCCTGACCACTCGGGATGGGAAGGCGCTCAACGCTGGTACTACCATCCAGATGGGTTCATCATTGCCGAGTCCATTGGCAAGTGTATCGACGTCGCAGGCGCTCCAGGCAATTCGAACCACCTGTCGCTGCAGCTGTGGGATTGTGAACTGAGCGGGTACAACCCGAACGGTTCAGTGACGGATCAACGTTGGATCGGCATTTCTGCGGCCACAGGTACTGGCGGGGCACCTGGAATTCCGCCGACCATCGTCACTGGTGGACGTCCGTATGGCGACGGTAGTGGTGGAGGGTTTTAG
>CAYRKE010000334.1:0-7316 GCA_964424695.1 uncultured Polyangiaceae bacterium | reverse complement strand
TTAACGCCAGAGCAACGGTGAGACCGTTGGGGTGGGGGTTCAACCGATGCAAAGACAACGGTGTAACCGTTCGTCGAGATGCGAGAATGGACCTCGGGCAACGGTTCTACCGTTCGTCGAGGTGCAGAATGGGACTCCGGCAACGGTGAGACCGTTCGTCGAGATGAGCAGCCGCACGCAAACCGAGGGCTTCCGCAGCCATCCTACTCCCACCCGATGCAGGGGGGCCGCACTGCGCATGCTCCAGACTCGCAGTACCCGGAGTAGCAGGCGTCGTCTGCGGAGCACGGTTCGCCCAGCGGGATCTGCGATTGGCATGTCCCGTCGATGCATTCCCCTTCGCCACACTCATACAGAACGAATGGATCGCAAGGGCTGCCAAGCGCTCCATCGACGACACAGATTCCTGCTTCGGACGCGCTCGGGATGTTGCAGTGAGTGCCAGGAGCGCAAGCATCCGCCGGTGAGGTCGAGCTCCAGCACTCCTCTCCCTCTTGCTGCTGCTTCGCGCAGACCGGGATTTCGCCGCGGTGGTTGCAGTAGAGTGAGGCCTGGCAGTGACCCGTCTCTTTACAGGTCTCGCCCTCAGCGCGAACGCCGTAGATCTCTGCGGAAGGTTGACACGTATCGCTTCCGCCAGCGTAGGACTCGCACGCTAGTCCGTCGGCGCAGTCCCAGTCTCCATTGCATGTGGCGCCCCGTGGGGAGCCATCAGCACAGACTCCATCCACGCAATTCAGGCCCGGCGCGCACTGCCAACCCGGGCATGGCTCCCTCAGTGTCGGCAACGCCTGGCAGGTCCCCGGGCATTCGTCGGTGACGCGGCAGTACAAGTCTCGGGCACACTCTTCGTTAATTGCGCACGAGTCACCGACTTGTGCGGCGCCAGTGAACACCCACCGGCAGGGCTCGTCGACGTTCCCAGAGGCATTGCCGATGCTTTCACAGGTCTCCGCGGCCAATGCATCGAGACACCGCTGCCCTTCGCCCGGGTCGTAGTCGACGCTCGTCGAATTCCACATCAGCGACGACTGCAGCGCGAGAGCCAGTTCGGCACTGCATCCTGAAGCGACGTGATCGCCGCCCAACCCTGTCTCCGGACAGCTTTGCGAGTAGGCGCAACGTAGCTCCGTGTAGCTCGAAAGAAACTGCTCGCGGGTCGATGCACTCACCGACGACAGACCGCGGTGCTCTGACCCATCGTTGCTGTCGCAGCTGAGGCCCGACCCGCCGAGCATCATGCTGGCCACGACGGAGTATCGCAACCGTCGCCCGGTGTTCGGAACACCAGAAAGAATCCTGCTAGGTGTCATCTGCGCACCCTAGCCGAGGGACTGCTGGTGTAGAACACGGTACAAAGCGGCAAAACTGGTTTGGCCTTCTGTCCTGGTTTCGCCGAACATCCCAGGCGAATGCCATCCCCCTTGGTGCCGCAGTTCAACGACTTGATCCCGCGCGTCGGGCAATCTCCCGCGCGTCGGGCAATCTCCCGCGCGTCGGGGAGGGTCATGTTGGACTTGGCCGGGATGCAGGTCTGGATACCGTCTTGGTCGATCGCCCAGAGCGACTTGCCGTCCGAATCTCAGAACGGAGAATGCGAAGTCACACAAAAACCGTTCGGTTCACGCGCGAGAAAGCGACTCGCACTGTTGCCGCGCCCGCGAGAGCGCCGCGCTAGCCCGAGGCTTCAGCGATGGCGAGACGGACGAGAGCCGCGGCGCGAGGGAGGTCACGGGCTACCAGGTCCGAGTCCAAGCGAAGGACGCGGTAACCGAGCCTGAGGAGCGCGCGGTCGCGGCGGGCATCGGCCGAGGAGCGAGCCCGATGGTAACCCCCGTCGACTTCAACGAGCAAGCGACACGAGGCGCAGTAGAAGTCGGCGATGTAGCGGCCCGCGATAGGCACCTGGCGGCGGAAGGAGACGCCGAGGCGGCGCGAAGAGAGAACCTCGAGCCATAGACGGGACTCGGTGGGAGTGGGCTCAGCGAGCATGAGGCGAGCGCGGTGGGAGAGGAGAGCGTGGGACGAGGGTGAAGAAGGGCGACGCAGCACGAGACACCTCCGAGCGCCCGGGACGAAGGCGCCGGGCGACGGCGACTCCTGGCGCAAGAGGCGTGACAGGCCCGCGGGGGACAGGGTCAGAGCCACCGGGCACGGAGGCGGCTCACGAGTGCCGGGAAGGCCTGGCGCGCCTGTTGCGCCACAGCAGCCCGCCCGGCGGCGGAGTCGGGGCGCGTGGAGTCGGGGCGCGTGGAGTCGGGGCGCGTGGAGTCGGGGCGCGTGGAGTCCGACGGAGGCGACTGACCGAAGCCCACGCCGGAGCTCGAGCTTCCGATACGTGCTGAACGACCTGAGCCACAAGACGGACGAGGAGCTGAGGGAGAAAAGCGCGGCGTCCCTGCGTGGTGCGTCAGTTGTGATGAGCGGCCCGGTCCGGACGTCGAACGCACCATTGCGGTATTGCGGGTCGTACAAGGGTTCGATGCCGCCCTCCACGAACCGCCGGGCCGCCGGTGAGCGTCTCCCACCCACCCTCCTGCTGTCCAAACCGGCCCGGTTGGTCCGGCTCCGCCCGGGCCATTGGCGTCGCGACCCGCCTGCGAAGGGCGGGTCGGCGCAGGCGACTCTGAGTGCTACCTTGGGGACATGCACGCTCTAAAAGTCCAGGTGAAGGACGGCCGGATCGTCGTGGATGAACCGACGGATTTGCCGAACGGAACCGAGGTGTACCTCGTCGCTGCGGAAGAATCGGAGGATGTTGCGCTGCTGCGGGAGGACGGGTTGGACGATGAGGAGCGGGAGGACCTCCTGGCAGTGATCGACGAGAGCCTCGCGGAGGCCGACGCCGGAAAGGTGGAAGACTTCTCGAGACTGTTGGCCGACATGCGTGGAGCGCCGTGAAATTCGTCATCACGCCGAGAGCACGCCAACAAGTAGAACGTGAATGCCGGTGGTGGGAGGAGAATCGGGACAAGTCACCGTGCCTTTTCGTGCAGGAACTGACGGAAGCGGAGCGCCACCTCAGCGCATTTCCGGAGTCTGGTGAGCTGTGGCGGATCCGGCACCAGAGAACCATTCGACGCTGGCTGCTCGAGAAGACCGCACAGCATCTGTACTATGTCTACAGGCCAGAACGCGAGGAGGTGCTGGTGTTGGCGCTCTGGGGAGCTCGCCGAGGCCGCGGGCCGAAGCTGTGAACATGTCTCATTAGCCGCCCCAGGGAAGGCAGCTAAACTGGGCAACATGCTGAGTCTGGCCACGACCTTGGTGCGGCGACCACCGATCCTGAACCGACGAAAGCGGCCGGAGACAAAGCTCATATGTCTAGGCACATACTGGAATCCTCGTGCCGACCGTTCCCTAGTCGAGCTCAGCCTCGACGCAAGATGGAGCTCGGTCGCGCCGCGCGAGCGAGCTCGGGATACGTCACCAGTTGAGCGCTTCAGGCAGCCCGCGGAGAGAAGATAGGGAGATGCGGGCGCCCGTCGACATGATGGACGACTAGTTCGAGCCTGACGCCGCTGTAGGCGCGCGCCCGAGGCTCGAAGCGCGGTCCGTCGCGAGCAGGCGAAGCCACCTGCCACACTTCTTCGGGCGTCGCTCCACGCAAGGCCTGGTGCGGCCGGTGGTGGTTGTACCAGCTCGGCGTGTTCGAGCCTTCCGGTGAGGCGGATGCGTTCGACGGAGGAGTTGATGGCCCAGCTGCGGGTGTAGGCGACGACGAAACGTCCGAGAGCGATGGCGTGGAGGATGGCAGTCTGAACCGAAGCGGGCCAGCCCTTGGGCAGAACTGGGGATTGCCGTCTGCAGTAGACTCTGGTGCTGCGAGCTCAGGGTTACGAGCGGATTTGCAGACAGATGGTTGCCAGCAGAGCGGTCTCAGTCTGCGAAGAGCTCGTCGAGACTCGACGCAGTCAGAATGCGCTCGGCGTAGCGGTCGAGCGACTCTTCATCGGCGGACTCGAGTCGCTTCAGGGTAGCCTCGTTGAGCTCTCCGAACCGAAGGCCGAACTGCTTGCGCAGGGTTTGAACTCGGCCTTCCTGACGTAGCTGTTCGGCGATGGTCATGACGAGCTCCTGTGCTTGTGGAAGGGATTGCTGAACGGCCCTAGTGACTTCGGAGCGGTCTGCTTCGGAGACAACGCAAAGATAGCGCAAGAGGATGGCAATGGCACGCGGGCCGTCGGGGGCGGCCCAAAGCTCCCGAAGAAGGCCTGCGAGCAGTCGGAGAGTCTGGGGGACCCGCTCTGGGTCGCGCGCGTCACGCAGGAAGAAGGCGGTGAGCTGGGCGTAGAGCCCAATGGCGCGGGAGAGGAGCTCCTGGTCGGAAGCCTGGGTGAGATCGTCAACGAGGGGCTCGAAGTTCGGCGTGAGGCGAGCGAGCTCGGGGATGCTTTCGCAGACGGGATCGACCAGGTTGATGAGCCTTGAGGGGGCGGTCCAACCGCTGGGCCCATGATAGACGACGAGGGGAATGACGGGAGGAAGAAATCTGGGTGGAGGCTTGAGGGTGCGGCTCATCTCCCAGATACGGAGGATGTAGCCGGCGAGCTGGAGGGTGACCCAGCGATCGGGGAAGCTCTTGTGCTCGAGGAGGAGGTAGACGAGGGCAGGTCGCCCGGCGAGGGAGACGGAGAAGAGCAGATCACTCTGAGAGCCGGCGAGCGCCTCATCGACGAAGGTGCCCGGGAGGGGGGCCAAGGAGTCGAGATCGAGCTTCTCGACGATGGAGGTCGGGACGAGGGCGCGAATCATCCCACGGGCAGCCTCGGGGGAGCCGAAAGCATCTTTGAAGAGCCTGTCATGAGGGGATTCGACGAGCGCCACGAGCGGGATGCTAGCGCAGTCAGAGAGGAAGGCCAGGACGGGTTGGCGACGGTCCACTCCGCGATGGATGGTCGCGTGCTTCGCCAGCATCGTGGGTCCCGTGAGTGCGATGGCTTGGCAATGTTCGGCGATTCTGGTCTGATCGGCGCGCCACGACGACCGAAGGACATCACATGAGCACGCACGGGTCCCAACGCGCCTCGCGCCAACCTTCCAGCGGAGTGTGGACGTTGGCGCACTCGCGATGGCCTTTCAGGTTGCCGCCTCAAAGCGCCGCCCCAAGCCCGATGGCCCCCAAGCCGCGCGCTCGCGGCAGCGAGCGCAGGCTTAAGGCGGAGCCCCCAGCGCGCGGAGCGCGGAGCGCGAGCACGCTGGGCCGTGAAGCGCCGCACCGAGCGGGGGCCACCCCAGCGGCAACGGGATCGATGTCGACGCCAGTCGCGGCGACGCACGTGGCAGCGTACGTGGGCGGAGCCTTGGTCTGGGGGGACGAGTGGTGATGGCGCAGGACGACGGGATGGCTCGGCTGAGTGACGAGAAGGCCCTCGGCGACAGGTTGGAGCTTGGCGACATGGAGCTTGGCGACAGGTTGGAGCTTGGCGAGACGATGATGATGGCAGGAGGAGACGCGACGTGGCGCTGATGAGACTTCGCCGAGCGGGGATGCCGGTTGCGGCAGTGACGCTGCTGACGTTCGTGTGCGGGATGGCGCCGCTGCGGTATGCGGTGGCGCAGGACAGGGCAGCCGAGCCGGGCTCTGATGGGGCCGATTCGGCTCCAGTCGCAGCGGCCGAGCCATCCACTGCTCCGTCACCGGCGTCAGCCGCCTCCGACGCGGAGCGAGCCGGAGCGGTGCGGACAGCGCAAGGAGCAGATCCCACGGGAGCCGGGAGTGACGCCAACGAGGTCCGACGGGCACTCGGCGCGGCCGAGGAGAATGGGCTGAGCCTTACCGAGGGAGCGGAGGTGGGGGAGAGCCAGACGCGGAGCGACGCGAGCGCGGCGCAGGTGGGGAAGCTCGAAGAAGGCGGCAGCGGCCTCGACTTCGTGTCACTGCCGACCGGGGCGGACAAGAGCGGGGTGACGAGCCAGGCCATCAGTGTGCCAAAGGGGTCGGGCTCGATCGAGGGCATGGGGGAGAGCTTCTCGGCGCAGCTGTCGACGGGCATCGCGACCTTCAGCGTGCCGTTTGCGTTGCCGGCCGCGCGCGGCGCGGCGCAGCCGTCGCTGGGCCTGAGCTACAGCTCTTCAGGGGGCCACGGCCTGGCAGGTGCGGGGTGGAGCGTGGGGGTGCCCTTCATCGCCCGGGAGACCGATCGGGGGCTCCCGGGGTACGACGACCAAGCCGAGTGGCATCCGAATCAAGACCGTTTCGTGTACAACGGTGGGCAGGAGCTCGTGCCGATTTGCACGGTGACGGCCGGCACCTGCGCCAGGGCCCTCACGTCGCCCAAGTACGAGGCGGACGACGTGAGCGAGACCTTCCCGAGCGAGGTGGAGGGGTGGCAGTACTTCCGGCCGAGGGTGGAAGGGAGCTTCCTCCGGTTCTTCTGGTCAGAAGATCACCGGACCTGGGTCGTCGAGGACAAGAGCGGCACCACGATGGAGCTCGGCGCGCCGCTCGACGACGGGAGCTACACGGCATCCCTGGAAACGAACCCCGAACGCGACGAGCAAGTCTACAAGTGGCACTTGGTGCGGCAGTACGATAGCCAGCGGGACGCGAGCGGGCTGCCTGTCAACAAGGTGCGGTACGACTACCTCCAGGATGGCGGCGCGGCGTACCTGAGCGACATCTATTCGACGACGCCGAGCAGCGATCCGACAGCGTGGGACGCTGGCGCCTTTGCGCAGCACACCCGGCTGCGATACGAGCCTCGAACGGATCCGACCTTCTCGTACCGCAGCGGTTGGGAGATCCAGCAGACGCGCCGGCTCGCGGGCGTCGACGTGACGAGCGCGCCCTTCGACACATCGAGCGGAGGCGGCTCGGGCTCTGCGCGGCGCCTGGTGCGTCGCTACCACCTGAGCTACGACGCGACCTCTCACGTCTCGCTGCTCGCGAGCGTGCAGGTCGAGGGGCGGTGCGCGGCTACCGAGGCAGGCGCGCCTGCCGAGGGGGCTGACGGCCTACTCCCCGACTCGACGGGCTGTCCGCGGCTGCCCGCGATGACCTTCGACTACGAGCGGGTGGAGGGGTTTGACACGAGCGGCGAGCGAGAAGAGAGCCAAGTTGCTGGCTACGAAGCCATCGACGCCCGGCTCCATGCCCTCAGCGGCAGCCCGCCGCACTCGGTGGACGAGGAGCTCACGGATCTCTACGACATCAACAGCGATGGGCTGCCGGACGTACTGGTGACCGCGCCCGGGCTCTACGGAGACGGCCACGCGGTGTTCTTCAACGGCCCGGGGGGCGCTGTCGACACCTTCGGCCCCGACACCTTCATGGGGGTCTCGGGGGGCATCGAGGGCGCGAATCCGACGGTCAT
>CAYRKE010000333.1:5834-7404 GCA_964424695.1 uncultured Polyangiaceae bacterium | reverse complement strand
AGGTCGCGCTGGGCATCCAGTTGCGGCGCGTGGTGGGGTCGGAGTGGGATAGCGGCGCGTTAGCGGGAGCGCTAGGGTCGTTAAGCGACTGCGCCAGGGGGGTGACGAGGTGGATTGCGCGCACGTCCCCGCGGGCGGTCACTCATCCACAACCACCCAGTCGTGGAGGAAGTCCGGCTCTTTACGCTGAGATGCGATAGAGTTCCTGCCCGAGCCGTATCGAACCGAGTGGTGTGACCGGAGTAGGGATCCCATGGTCGAGATCCGCCGACTTGTAGAGCACGGCGCTGACGCGCTTTCAGAGAACCTGAGTCGCTTGCGCCAAGCTCTCGAACACATGCTTTCGCTTGGTCAGGTTCCCGTGGTGTTCGTGGATCTCGACGACACACTCAATCGGGCGTACGGCACCAACATCGAGGATGCTGCGGCGCAGGCGCTGGCCCGGCTGGATTCGGCGGCCGTTCTCTTTGGGCTCAACACCGGGGCTCCCATCGAGTGGGCCGGGCTTCGGGTATTCTCACGGCTTCCGGCTTCTGGGCGGTTCCCGCTCGCGCTCCTGGCTTCGGGGCAGCGGGCCTATGCATGGAGCGGTCCACTCCGATGCTATGTCCAGCTGCCGTTCTCCGGGACCAGCAAGGGTCACGGGGTTCGTATGTTTGCCAACCTGATGCGAACCGTCGTGCCTGGCCTCGTGCCGCGTGCGATCTACATCGGTGACTTCCCCGGACCCGGCGATGCGGTACAGCCGGGGATCGACGACTCGATCGTCCGCGAAACCGGCGAAGCGCTGAGTCTGGTCATCGATGTGGGAACGGGGCGCGCCGCGCGCGAGCTGCAGGCCACCGGGGGGGCGCAGGTGCTCTGCCCGCCGAGGTCCAGGGGCGCTCGGGAGGGAGTCGGCGTCGATGCGACGATTCGGTACCTCGATGTGATCGCCGCATGCCTGGGAGAGCCGCAGAATCGGCGAATCGTGTGGGACACGCGGTGCTGCCTGCTGAAAGCGATCTCACGGGTGCTGATCTTGCCGCGGGAGCTGTCGTCCGACGCGGACGCCGAACCTCGGTATCTGGTTCTCGATCGGGCTTCGAAGGCGGCGTTCGCTCCGCCGCCCTCTCGGGTATCGGGGAAGGCGGCCTCACGCCACGGTCCGGTCGTTCTCCGGTTGCCCCATCCGGGCTTGGTCCACGCGGGGGTTCGGGATGGGACGGACCAGTGGACGCGCATCTATGACGTGCTGCTCGAGCCCAGCGCGTCCGCCGTCGACCAATGGGAGGCGGCGCTCCCACCTGATGTCAATGTCTTGACCGTTGCTCGCTACGATCACACTGGGAACGGGGCCGTGTGGTGGGACGGCGTCGACTATCGGATGCAGTAGACGGCCATGGTCCAATGGCCCACCTCGGGTACGTGAGCACCGGTGCGCCCCCGCAACTCCCCGGGGCTCCCCATTCAGGCTGAGCCCGATTGGGACTCTGCGCCGTGGCCCTTCGTGCGTCGTGGCCCTTCGTGCGCCGTGGCCCTTCGTGCGCCGTGGCCTTTCGTGCGCCGTGGCCTTTCGTGCGCCGTGGCC
>CAYRKE010000333.1:0-5734 GCA_964424695.1 uncultured Polyangiaceae bacterium | reverse complement strand
GTGGCCCTTCGTGCGCCGTGGCCCTTCGTGCGCCGTGGCCCTTCGTGCGCCGTGGCCCTTCGTGCGCCGTGGAGCAAGAACGGAGCCCGGCTCCGTGTCCCCGACAATGAGAGACTGGATCGTGTCGCGAGAATGCGGCACGATGTCGAGGCTTTCGCGGCGAGCCCATTTCCATCGACCAGGGCTTGGCTTCCTGGTATTTCTTGATGAATGAAGTGCCCGCGTGATGGTACTGAGTTGATACAACAACGACACGAGGCGCAGATCGACGTCAACCAGTGCCCGACCTGTCAGGGCTTCTGGCTCGACAAGGGCGAGCTCGAGACGATTCAGGAGCGGGCTGCGCGGTACCAGAGTCGAGACCTGGACGAGGACGTCGCGCTGGATGCTTCTCCACGATTGGTCCAGCCCATCCGCTGCCCCAAGTGCGGGGGAGAAATGGAGCGGCGCGAGCACGGGTACTGCTCACGGGTGTACATCGACACGTGCATCGAGGGGTGCGGGGTCTGGCTCGATACGGGCGAGCTCGCGGCGCTGGAGAAGTTCTACGAGAACCAGCACCAGTACGAAGACACCGATGACGTCGTGACGTACCTCTACGTCTCGCTCCTCAGCTTGTTCCGTCGCTCCAAGCATGGGTCCAAGCCTGCCGCGAAAGGCTGAGGCCAACAGTCGGTCCAGCGGTTCGTGAGACGGGGGCGCGCTGCGCTCGGGCACTGCGCCGTGCTGCCAGGAGGTTGCGCGGCGGTGACGGCATACGGGGGGCCGATTCATCAGCGAGGCACTCAGCGAGATCCCCACGGGTTACGCGGACGGAAGGCTGTCTTGGCTCGGCAGCCAACTCGCGGTGATTCACTTGGCTCCCGGTTCGCGCTAGAGGGACCCCCGAAGGCGGCGCAACTTGCTACAGAACATCGGCTTTGACAATCAGCGGTACCTCAAGGAACAGGCGGCGGCGATCCGCGAACGGGTGACGCGCTTCAACGGTCGGCTCTATCTCGAGTTCGGCGGCAAGCTCCTCTTCGACTATCATGCGGCGCGCGTGCTGCCGGGGTTCGACCCCAACGTCAAGATGCACCTCCTTCAGGAATTGAAGGACAACGCCGAGGTGATTCTGTGCATCTACGCGGGCGACATCGAGAAGAAGAAGATGCGCGCCGACTTCGGGATCACTTACGACTCCGATGCGCTAAAGCTCATCGACGATCTGGGCGACTGGGGAGTCGAGGTGCGGGGAGTGGTGATCACGCGCTTCGAGGGCCAGCCCGCCGCGACCGCCTTCAAGAATCGCCTCGAACGTCGCGGCGTGCCGGTCTACACCCACAACCGCACTCAAGGTTATCCGGTCGATGTGGACGTCATCGTGAGCCCTGAGGGATACGAGCGGAACGCGTACATCGAAACCACCAAGCCCATCGTCGTGGTGACTGGGCCCGGGCCCGGAAGTGGGAAGCTGGCAACCTGCCTCACTCAGCTCTATCATGACCACCAGCGCGGGCTGCGCTCGGGCTACGCCAAGTTCGAGACCTTCCCGATCTGGAACCTGCCTCTCAAGCACGAGGCCAACATGGCCTACGAGGCAGCGACAGCCGAGCTTCGAGACATCAACCTGGTGGACCACTTCCACCTCGAGGCCAGCGGCGAACGCGCCGTGAATTACAATCGAGACCTCGAGGCGTTCCCACTCCTTCGGCGCATCATCGAGAGGATTACCGGCGGCGCTTCGCTCTATCGTTCGCCAACGGAAATGGGAGTCAACCGAGTCGGCTTTGGGATCATCGACGACGCCGTGGTGCGCGCGGCGGCCCGGCAGGAGATCATCCGACGGTATTTCCGCTACTCCTGCGAGCACGCCATGGGATTGGTGGACGTCGAGTCGGTGCAACGCATCGAACGCTTGATGAACGAGCTCGGGCTCGTGCCCGAGGACCGTCCGGTGGTCTTGCCGGCGCGCAAGGCGGCTGAGATCGCTCGCGAACGGGGCAAGGGCAACAACGGGATCTTCTGCGGCGCCGCCCTGGAGTTCCGGGATGGAACCACCGTCCTCGGCGGCAACTCCTCCCTGATGCACGCTCCGGCGCGTCTCGTGATCAACGCCACCAAGCGACTTGCAGGGCTGCCGGACGACTTCCACCTCCTGCCACAGTCCGTGACCGATTCCGTGCGTCACTTGAAGACCAACGTTCTCGGGCGCAAACGCGTCAGCATGGATGTGGAGGAGACGCTCATCGCTCTCGCGATCAGCGCCACCACGAACCCCGCCGCGCAGATGGCCATGGAGAAGCTACCGCTGCTCGCCAACTGCGAGGTGCATTTGACGCACATGCCGACGCCCGGCGACGAGGCGGGGCTGCGCAAGCTCGGGGTGAACGTGACCAGCGACCCTGACTTTGCCACCAAGAGTCTCTTCGTGAGCTAGCCCCTGCATCAGAGGCGGCTCTCCTGCATCAGAGGCGGCTCCTGCATCAGAGGCGGCTCCTGCATCAGAGGCGGCTCCTGCATCAGCGGCGCCCTCGGCATCTTCCGTCGCTCGTCGCAGTGGGGTGTGCATGCGGAATGGCGCACGACAGTACTCAGAGCTCTCGATGCCGTCGGAGGCCGCCTCTTCGGACTCTCTCGGCGGTAGCATTGTCCCGCTGGGGGGCGCACTTCGGTGCGCTCCTCGCTGGGCATAGTCGTCCACGCCTCCAGAATACCCGTCATGCAAGCCGCCTTGCACACGAGACGCGTCAAGGACCGGAGGGCTCATTGGTCTCAGCACTGGGACCGGAGTTGCTGCAGATTTCGAGAGGCGCCAGAAGTGGGGAGGGGAAGGGTGTGGCAGCGGTGACACGCCGTTTGTCTCTGGAGCCGCAGGCGAGAGGAGGGGTTCATCTCTGGAGCCACCGGGGCGAGGTGCGGGTTATCTCCGGAGCCGCGGGGGTGAGGAGGGGCTCATTTCTGGAGCCGCGGGCGAGAAGTGGGGCCTATCTCTGGAGCCGCGGGGGTGAGGTGGGGCTCATCACTGGGGCTGCAGGCGTGAGGCGCTGCTCATCTCTGGAGCTGCGGAGGTGAGGTGCGGGTTATCTCTGGAGCCGCGGGGGCGAGGTGCGGTAGGGTGGCTTTCGGTCAGCTCGGTGGCGGCACGGTTCGTGCTTGGGCGCAGTCCTCGTGACGCACGAGAGGCCAACGGAAAGGTCGAGGACCATGGGAGCGAAGGGTGAGCGGTTTACGGGGTACTGGCAGACCGGGGCATGTGGGCGTTGGGGGCTCGCAGCGATCTGCATCGCGGGTGCGGCCTGGGGAGCATTCGGGTGCGACAAGAAGCCAGCGGAGGGAGACAAACCAGCCGCTACCGATCAACCGCAGCGATCGAGCCCTTCCACGCCGGCTCCCGCGGCGACGAGCGGTACACAGGTGGCAGCAGTGCCGCCTCCTGATGCGTCGGCAGCGCCAGCAGCGCCGAGCGTGTCTCTGCCCCCCGATTCCTTCAAGGGGGGCGCCACGGTGGACGTCGACAATTCGGTGGGCCTCGGATGTGAGGCAAAGAGCAAGGAAGGTTGGCTCGAGCTCCTCTGTCGCAAGAAGAACGGAACCGGCGGGCACCCCACGCGAGCCATTCGGGACCTCGAGGCGTTCAAGGCAGCCGAGCTTGCTGGGGCGGCGCCAGGTTCGGACGCCGGGGCTGCCGCGGCCGGGAGTCCCGACGCCAGTGCTGCAACGGCGGAGGCCGTCGACGCTGGGGCTGGGGCCACGGACGCCGGCACCGCCGATCCTCGGCTGGCCAACGTCGTCATGCCGGACGAGCAAGGGGAGCTACGCGTCATTGTGCCGTGGCCTCCCGCGCAGGAGACGAAGATCCGCATCGAGTGGTCTGACACCAAGTACGACTTTGTGCTGGCGGACGAGACGGCGAACCTGGTTCTACCCGTGACCCTCGGCATCCGCAGGAAGTGCGAGGGGCTGCGCAAGGCGAGCGAAGCCGTGGTGGCAGCCGGCAAGAAGCTGGAGGGGGAAGCTGCCCTCACGAGCGCCGATACCGCGAAGCTCCCGCGGTTCGGAGTCTGCCAGATGGCAGGGCTCGGGGCGTGGGCGGTCACCCTGGGGGAGCTGACGGCGAGCGGCGCTGGTGCAGCGCGGAGCCTCGCGGCAAAGCTCGACGTCGTGCACCTCGACGCCGAAGGCGTGGAGATCCGAGCCCCCTTCGGAACCCTCGAGTTTGCGCCGGGAAGCCTGCAGATGCCGCCCCTCATGGTCTACGACTACGACAACGACGGTGAGCACGAGGTGATCGTTCGTCACGAGATCACCAAGGTTCCCGCAGGCAAAACCCCCGCCCCGCTTCCCGCCGTCTACTCCTTCATCGGGGGCGCGGTCGCGGCCTACGCCAAGCTTGGCCCTATGGGTCCGGGCGGCGTGTCCGTCGATCAGCTGGAGTTCGACATGCGGCCCGATCTCGCCGACTATGGGCCGTACGTGGCCTGGCTCGGAGACGATTGCGGTGCTCGGACCTGTCCTGGAAGGATGGTAGGCCCCAGGTTCTTCGCCCACTCGACGCCTGACGGGGGATTCTCTCGCACGGACGCGTCGGCCACCGGCGCCCTGAAGCGCGCCTGTTCCCAGGCGCCCACCAGCATCGTGGTCTCCGACGGCAAGAGCGCGAACGTGGCTCGAACCGCGACGTCTCTCGGTTGCGCGAAGGCGTGGGGTGTCGACGCGGAGACCATCACCAAGGAGCTCACGGAGAAGCGCAGCGTCCTCTGTGGCTCGGAAACCGATTGCCCGCTCTTCGTGGCGCTCCGCTCCTGGGCGGCACAGGACCCACCAGCGCGGGTCAGCAAGTAGCACTACTGCCGGATACTCGTCTGAGAGGACGCCCGCCGATCTCGGCTTCCGGCTTCGTTTCGCTGCGCTTCCGGTGCTCACGTACCGTACGTACGCTCCGCTCCGGGTCTCGCGAAACATCGCCAGAAACCGAGCTTGACGGGCGGGCTGCCTGAGAGTCTTCGGCAGTAGGGGTAGACCTCAGGGAGACCGCGCCCGAGTCTTTGGGCGGTGGGGTGGGGCAAGCTGGCTGCGTGAGAGTCACCGCAGTAGGACTAGCGTCGCTGTATTCCTACTGTCGAGGTGCGTATGCGACGATTTCCGTGGCTGGGATCTCGATCGTGGGGGCTTTGTCGATCTCACTCTTCGGTTGGGCAAAGACGGCACCTGCCATCCTGGTTTCCAGGTCTGCCCACTCCATCGAGGATGGCGGAAGCTCCGGACGGTACTTGTTGGCGAAGTGCCCCGGTTGGGTGAGTTCGAAGAGGTACAGAGGCACAGCGATGCCCGCAGCCACTACGCAGACTCCAAGGATCGCGCCGATGGTGTGATGCATGTCGTACATGAGAAGGTCTCCTTTCCATGCGGACCGACTTCGTTAAGGTGGCGGGTGACACAACGCTGGGTATCCTGCGCTGCGCTCGAAAGCAGATTTCGTGCTCCACCAAGGAACCGGAACGCGAATCCGATCGCTCGACGAAAAGAGAACGATCCTGCGCTGCTCACCCCTGCATACAGACGCGGCATGTGGCTACTTGCCACAGAAGCATTCGAAGTATAGCCCTCGCATTGGGCATCGCCAGCTGCGGCAGTGACAACGCATCGTCTCCAGACGGATGCGGTTCCGGACGCCGGCAATGGCAGCGACACGAGGGAGGATTGCACTCAGATCACGAGCAGTTGCGTCGCGGGCGGTCTCCGGGATGCTCCG
>CAYRKE010000332.1:5172-7519 GCA_964424695.1 uncultured Polyangiaceae bacterium | reverse complement strand
CCCGCCGCCAAGACGTCGGTAGTGCGCCGAATGGGAGAAATCCTCCACGTTCGGGGCAATGTCGGTCTCTTTGTGCTTCCCAATCACGCTGAAGTCGGCGCAAGGACCGGCGAAGATGCCGAAGGTGGGTGACGGAGCAACGACGAAGAGTGCATCGAGTCCGAGCAGCCAGTGCGTCTCGGTGATCTTGTATCGATTATTGGTGTCGACCATGCCTTGAGGGTGGACCGTCGTCCTCCGTACTCCCGGTCCGCCTCGGAACCAGAATCCCGCGCGCCCCGAGATGGGCAGGAGATAGCCAATCTTCGCATGGAGGAGGAACGAGTAGTCGGCGTCTCCGTCGACGACGTTCGTTCCAGGTCCGTCCGGTTGGGAGCGACTTCGATCCTGGATCTCGAGGCCCAGATTGCCGCCGAGCGAGACTTGGGGCAGTAGGAAGTAGTTCACACCAACTCGCGCACCGTCACGCAACAGAAGGCTGAGGTGACTGCGCGAGTCCGAGATCTCGTTGTCGTTCAGGTTGTCGTAGGTGTGCTTCTCTGCGTAGTAGCCCGTCACGTCCTCAACCGAGATGGCAATGCGCCCTTTGGCTCCCAGTGCCTGGGCCAACGCTGGTCGCGGAGCGAAGAGCGCTACCAGTGCGACTGCGATTACGGACCAGAAAGTTGCAGAAGGCCTGGTGCAACGACTGTCTTCATTGATGCGCCCGCCCAGTGTGTCGAGTCGCGGAGACTTGAGGCGCGAAACAGTCTGTGTGGTGGTTGGGGCGAGATCGGCCAGTGGCGAGTGCGTCGTGCGAGTCATGCGGGCGATGATAACTTCGGCGCCAACACGTGGACACGGGGTCGACGTCGCTCGGGCCTCTCTGCGGTGGTAACCCGGCGCCATGGCGTCAGCCGGCCACGCCCCGGGAAAGTCGCTTGGGTCCGCCTTGGCTCTGGCGTGCCAAGACGAAGCGGTTATGTCTGCTTTTGTGGGCAGAGAGAAGCGCTGTGCGCACCTCTGCGTATCATGATGGGCTGCGGGGATTCACTCTGGACTGCGATGGCCACGTCCTGTGGCGGACAGCCGGTTGCGTCTGCGGTTGGTCGTCATATCCACGACTTGCGAACGCTTCGGGGATGTAGAAGTCGTTGGGACGCTGCCAGAACGGACGCCATTGCGACGCCTCCTTATCGGCGTCGGTAGACACCGTGGTGCCAGGCGCCACTCCGCAGTTGAGGGGCAATCGATCCGTCGCTGTGGTGGTTGCAGCGAACTGCAGCAGTGAGCCTGTGAGTGTGAGTGTCAGAAGGGTTATTGTTGCTGACCTCATCGAGCCCTCGCTCTTCTGTCGAACATCGGATGCTTCGGCGGGTTCCTGTGGGTTTTTGGGCACGGCTACGTGGAATCGTACCGGCCTCGAGCGCAGCTACGATGCCGGCCTCTAGTAGAACGGCCCTTGACCATCGTGGGATAAGAACGGGCGAGCGAGGCGCGTCGCGGTCACCCGTCGGTGCGAACCGGATCGTCTCGAGGGAACGGGCACAACCCGCGCTACGTGCTGGGATTTCTCACCGAGCGCTGTCTCGATTCGCCCTGTTCTGTCGTTTGCCCCCGCAAGCAATCCCGACGACTGATCTCGGTTCTGTGGGTCGGCCGGTACAGTCTCGCGCTGTCCGACGAACTGCGGACAGCGCTCTCAGCGACACTCTGCGGACGGCGCTGGTAGAAGGCGTGAGGATCACGATGTGCCTGTCGGTACTCCAGGCACCTGCACCGCGCCCAGGACCGGACCAAGCCGAGGACATCCTCTCAAGCCTCGCATGGGGACGGGCGGCAGTGCGCCTCGCGTGGACGCGTCACGGTACGAGGGTCTGCCTTCTGCGCTCTGCGCGATGGGCGTCCTCGGACAGGGCCACCGGAATACGAGAACCCGTGACCGCGGTCCGGTTGAATGCAGGCGCGTTGGGTAGCCGAGGTTTTTGGCGTCGGGTCTTGCGCCCATTCTCGCCCATTACGGTGGACCATCTGTCCATCCCGTCTGCTGCCCCAGGTACAAGCGACTGGTGAGTAACGGCTGCTGATTCGAGAGGAGCTACAAACCAAGGACAGGAAGTCGGGAACGCGAACCAGAAATGAGGAGCCATTCAGCACTTCGGCTCGGGAGCCGTGACAACTGCTGGACAATCCTCACGCGAGTCGTTCCACGCGGACTTCTGGGCTGAACAGGGGCATGACCAGGCGCATGAGTGGGAGTACACCGGGCTCGGCTCCGTTCTTAGGTGCACTGCACTTTCGGCGCTCCTTCGCTCCCCTGGGGCCGTTGGCTTTCGTCGTCTCGTGCCGCTTGCGAGACTCATCCTAT
>CAYRKE010000332.1:0-5072 GCA_964424695.1 uncultured Polyangiaceae bacterium | reverse complement strand
CGAAAGCCGTGAACGCATACAACGGTTCTGTCTGGACGCCTATTGGCTTGGCATCGGACAGCGGCGAGTCCTCCCCGGCGTGATCACAGATCGGCGATCCGTTTGGTTCTGTCGCTCACTCTTCCAAGCGCGGTGGTAATGATGGCACGCGCCTCACCCCCCCAACCGCGCGGAGCGAACCTCCACGCCCAGCACTCGCCGGGCGTGGGACACGGCGCTGAGCGGTCGGGCTTACTGTCCGCCGAATGCTGATTCGACTTCTGAGAACACCTGGCGAGCCCGAGCCAGACCCATCTCTGCGATGACCTTCCGGAGCTCGGATTCCAGCCCGCTTGCGGCTCCCCTCGAATGCCCTGCCACAGCCATTCCAGCACGACCGGCGTGACGCTGGGCCGCCATCTTGGCGTTTGAGCGCACGACATAGACGTACTTCTCCGAAAACTCAACGCCTTCAGCCTTGGCCTTCTCGACGATCTCCTTGGCTGGCGTCTCGCCCGGGAAGCTTAGGATGAACTTCGTCTTCGAGCCAAATGCGGCGGGCGCCTTCGCCTTGACATTCTTTGCAGCGGCTTTCTTTGCGTTCTTTCTGGGCATGTGCGGATGATCCTTGCGTGACTTATGGCCAAATACTGCTCAAATCGCCCGCTTGCGCTCGACGACTCAGCAGGTGCCGTGTTCGCTGGTAGTTACTAATTCCTAACAGCGAATCTGCAATATGTGAAGAGAACTATGCTGAAACTGTCTGGGTGCAGTCGGTTTCTCCCTCAACCAACTGTAGTGCCCGGAGTCTCATTGACCCTCGTCAATATCCTGTCGCCCATCGGCATGATGGGCCACAGACGGGTCCCGCTGAACCGCTGTTTCCAACGCTCAGCGTTTGCTTCATAGCTCCGCAGACATCACAACGCAACGCGAACAGACCACACTTCCCCTCCCGTTGCGACTGATTTCGGTGCGGGCACCGCAAATGCGACAGCAGAGTGTGGTGACAGGCTGTGACACACGGGGTGTCACGCGTCAATTGTATCGGGGGGGGGTCGTGCCGGTTCGGGCGCGTCGAATCTCATCTACCCCCCCCGTTTGGGCGAGCGTCCGAGCAACACCGTTAATGGATCAGTAGGGCTGAGACGAGGCGAAATCCTTTCGCCGATTGGCGACGCCCAAGTCTTTCTGACGACACTTCTGCAGCGTCCAGGTCGCTTCAGCTTGGTGTTCAGGCTGGCAGGGAAACCTTTACTCCCCCCCACAGAGGAGGCCGAAGGCTGCGTGCGTGCTTGGGGTCAAGCGTTGGGGAGCCGCGTCGAGCCGAACGAGTTCAAGGGTCCTGCGTCATGTTGGCCCGACGTTCACTTCACCAATGGACGCCCGTGCGACGATGAAAGAGGCTGTGCGTCAATGTCCACCGACCTGGGGCAGGCAATGGATTTACCGCGTGGCGACAATTCCGCGTTGGCCTCCTTCGAAGCACTTCAGCCTTGTCTCGGCTGAGTCTTTCCACCGACCCGCATCGTGGCCGCCCTCGCCGACGCCCTTCGTGCTCCACCATCGGTGCCTATCCGCGCGGCGCCCATCGATCGAGCTCGCCGAGTGACTCCCACCTATCGTGTCCAGCTGGGCGTGCCGTATTGAGATCCAATGCACTGTCGCTCCACAGTCTCTTTCAAGCTTCATGGGGGTTACGGGTATGCGTTGGCTTTGGCCCTGGTGGGGTGTCTCACCGCGGGGCGAGTTGCAGCGCAGTCCACTGCCGCGCGGACGCCTTTCATGCCGGGCAGCCCAGGCGCCACACCCATCATGCCGGGCGCGCCGGGTGCCGCCCCGTTCACTCCGGGCAGTGTGGGCGGCGGCGCCACAGGCGTCGCGCAACCTGCGGGGCCTGGCTACGACACGGCAGGAAACGGCGGCTCCAAGGTCGACGATGACGATGAACCCGCCATTCTGGGCCTGATGCTCGATGGCGGCGTTCCAGATGGGGCCATCCTGTCAGTGGGCTATCGTCCTCTGGACTGGCTCAGGCTTCACGCTGGCGCTGGAACCAACGGGATCGGCCCGGGGATCCGTATCGGTGCCGGGGTGGTGCCGTTCGGAGTGGGGCCCTCTCTGACCCTCGAGGGGGGTCACTACTTCGACGGCAACGCGAACGAGTTGGGGCGCACCATGACGGGGGGACAGTACGAGGACAGCGCGGTGCTGGAGCGCGTGGGCTACGACTTCGCCAACGCGCACCTCGGTCTGGAGCTTGGCGGCGATACCGTGCAGTTCTTCGTCCACGGCGGCCTCTCCTACATACGTACCACGCTATACAACGTTAGTGATTTGTTCTCTGAACCCATAGATTCGGCGTCCGCGACCACCGTGCGCGTCGAGAGTAACCCGACCGTTGTTGGTGTCATTCCGTCTGCGAAGCTCGGCCTGGTAGTGTTTTTTATTTGAGGATGGTGATCATGGCAGAATCCAAGTTGCATAGCCCCACCCTGCGCGGAAGCATTCCTGCCCGCTACGCCGTGGGATCCATCGGTTGGGGCGCAGTTCGGGCCATTGTCGGAGCTGTGCTCGCGATCTCGGCGGTGGGTTGCGTCTCTGTCGAAGCTGACGTCCAGGACGTCGTTGTGACGAGGCAGGGCCTCGAGATCAGCGGTTCCATGATGCCGGTGGATCTGGGTGAACAGGAGATCACCGTCCGTTTCGATCACCCATACGAGGGGGTCGACCTCCCCGCGGGAGTGAACTCCGAGCTGCGCCCTACGGGGGTGATGTTGACTGCCGCCTCGGGCGTCAGCGATTTCTCCTTCTTGCGCGCGTTCAGCGTTACGATTGGCTCTACGGCTCCTGAGGCGCCGCCCCCCGCCGTGGTGTTCGAGTACCAGAGTCAGGGCGATGGGCCTGTGGGGCACAGCATCGACATTTCACCAGCCCGATCCCCCAATGTTCTCGACTACTGGGAGACGACTGGCGCTTACTACGAGCTCACCGTCCGGGGCGACCTGCCCGAGTTGTTGTGGGCCGTTGACGTGGCCATCGAGTTCTCAGGGAAGTTGAGCGTAGAGATATAGCCTGTCGGCCTGTGGCTGGGACTGTGGGGGTCGTGGCCGTCACGGGGCCTGGGGTCGCCAGCGGGCCGGAACCCCGGGAGAGACGGGTCGCACGCGAGCACCGGTGGGTCGCATGGACGAGCCTCCACCCGCCGTTGTCACCATGTTCTGCGGAATGGCGGCGCCGACTGATTTTCTCTTGACGGAGGGCCGGTTGCATGGCGAGTTTGCCAGCGCTCATCAATCGAGCGCCCGTAGCTCAGCTGGATAGAGCCGTGGATTTCTAATCCACTGGTCGCAGGTTCGAATCCTGCCGGGCGTGCCAAACGTGGGACGTGCCTCAGCGCACTCTGTCCCCATGGGGCTGGAGTGAAGAAGCGAACGAGCAGCGTGTGTGCTCTTCACAGCGCCGGAGCTGCGACCGAGCGCGTTCCTCCCCGGTCAATCGCAGCCAGAACCGCCAACTGCAGTGCATGTCGGCGGGCGCTGGTAATCGTCGAACCGTCGATCTCGAGGAGCTCGAACCGGTCGTACACGCGACCGCCTCGAGTCGAGATCCTGGACCCGACGATCTGCACTCGCTCCTTGAAGAGCGCCTCCGTGACGGCGAGCAGTAGACCCGACCGATCGCGGGTCTCGATCTCGAGCGTGACGATACTGCCGCCTGATGCGCCCTCGATGAAGCGAACGGACGTTTCCGACGCGCCGGGCGTGAGGGACTCCGGATGCCGCTGGGAGGGCGTGGGCCGAACGTGTCCGGCGAGGAGCTCCTGGAGTACTGCACCCACTCGGGTTGCGTCCACCTCGGTCACTGCGGTCTCGTGCGCCGGATGGAGATGCCGAACCCAGAAGAGATCGACCGCCTCCTTGACGGAAATCGAAGGCTTTCGCGTGTAGGCCTCGGCTTCGGTCACATCGAGCCCCGATTCGACGAGGCTCGCGCTGATGAGCGCCAGGAGGCCCGGTTCGTCATGGGCAACGACGCAGAGCCCTGTTCCCCGGGTGCCGGCAGAACGGAAGAGCCCTACGCTGGCGAGGCTGGCCTTGCGCTCGGCGGCGATTCGGGCGTGCTGCGCAGCCGTTGCCGCGTCGAACTGGGCGCGGTAGCGAGCTGGCATCGACTCGACGAAAGAAACCAGTGGTTCGGCATTCTCCAGCACGGTGACAGTGCGCCATACTCCCGAGCAGCGGCGGGTGTCTAGCGGGTTTCAAGACGAGCATCCTCGTCCGCCGTCACAGGAGCCGTTTCAGGCGGCTCGGACGAAGTCTTGGACGACAGTGGAACGGCTCAGCGGCCGTGTCTTCGCGTCGCCTACTTCGCCTGAATATCGTCGGGCAGAATTGCTGAGGAACTCGTCGCGGCCGCAGCAGGTGCCGACTTTGCACCTTCGGCGCTGGGTGAGGACGCCTTGGATGCCGCGGCGCAGGTGACGTATGCCACCGGTTCGGACGAGTCCGCCTCCAGCACGACGATGGACTGCACGCGACCCGAGCACTGCTCTGGGAGTTGGAAGGTCTTCGCGTTCGATTGATCGATCCCGTCGAGTTCGGTTCCCTGCGCAGGCGCGCAGCCACTCCCTTCCCAGCACTCATAGCTCGGGCCCGGGGCGGCGTCGGGGGCGGCCAGCTTCAGGTGCTGGCCCCCGCAGCCCAACGCACTCAGGGCAACAGCGAGGGGTGCCAGTCTCACCCAGAGTCCATCCGATCGGCCTCGAGCCTTCGGCTCACATTTCAGCGTTGGTATCGACATGATCTTCACCCGATGCAGCCAGTGTGGGATGCCAAGCTAGAGGGAACCCAGACTGAAGATCAAGGCTTTCGGTGAGTCTCTTGTCGGTTCGCCCAAATCCTTCTTGTGGGGGCCATCTCATTCTGCGGGGCGCCGAGCGCCGGTGGTGGGGGCGAGATGCGTCAGCACTGACAAGCGCGCGCCCGAGTTCCGGATTCGTCGCTCCGCCATGGCTGGTTGGCTACTGACCTGTCCGTTCGGACCCGCGCTTTTGCGCGGGTCCGTCGAGATTCGTGACCGCTGATTTAGAG
>CAYRKE010000331.1:0-7535 GCA_964424695.1 uncultured Polyangiaceae bacterium | reverse complement strand
TCAGCGCCCCACGCTGATCCTGGACGCACTGCACTTTGCTACGGCGCCGGTGACCACTCCCTGGTATGCTATTTATGAGAGCTCAAATAACACGCCATCTAGCCCATCAGGGCTGACAGCGCTTGGGCCTCTGCAAGACTATGGACGAGGAGCCCGAATATCCACCCCAGAGTGGGTACAAGGACAGACACCACCGCATCCCATCTGTCTGCAGCGCGGACAACAGGTCCATTTGCGAGTCAGGTTGCGGGTTTCGTTCCCACTGTCGCAGGCGTCTGAATTCTATCTCTCCGCCGTTCCGGCACTCGACGGAAACACTGCCTTTCTACAGACGTCGGCCTGGTCCTATACCTTTCCTGCGTCGACGGCTGAGATGTGGATCAACTTCCCATTGACGGGTCACATGCCACTCGAGATCGGCCGCTACCTACTGCGCATTCAGTGGTCGGTAGCGAGCGTCACAGGTGACTTGGGAATGAATGCAGTAGAGACAACTCTGCCCGCGTATTCGATCGTAGACACACCACTTCGACCGGAGTTCGACAGCACCAGCCCAGGCGAAGACGGGGCAAGCGCCCGAGTTGCACGTGACACGCTCACGGGAACCGAGGTCCGGCTTGACCGGTTGATGCTGAGCTGCGGCGGTCCGTCTCGCCGCCATTCTGCGTCGAGCGCTGCTGACATCGAGGACGTGCTCTGGAACCTTCACAGCGCGGTGAATAACACCGGGCCGAATCGACCGCCTCACTTCGATGGCGATCACGACGAACACATCACCCACAGCGGGCACAATCAGTGGTCCGAAGCCGGCATTCCTCTCAACTTGGAGGACCAGTGGTTGATGTGGGTGACTTCCCCCCCCTCGGCCGACTGCAGTTGATAATGCAGACCGGTTCTGGAACGATGCTTCGTGCATTGGTCATGTTCAGTTGGTCAAGACAATGGCGGCTACAGCCGGCATCTTCACCCGACGCGTCTGGGTCCTGCCAACCACAACCACCATGCCTCCCGTGGGGACGCCCGTCATCAATCCGTGGCGAGCTCACCCCTTGTCCCCTGGGGTGACGCTTGCCCCAAGTGACGGCGACCTGATCTGTCTGGGCGTCTACGACGAAGCCCTCGTCCAACACTGGCGGTTTCCCCATCCGACGCCAGGCCGCCCCCCCCTCACCGCACGGGTTGTGCTTGCTGAGCCCAACGCTGCATTCGAAAATCTCGAGGCGTGCTTGCGTACGCCGGCAGGACGGTTGCTCCCGGGGGGGTATGCGACAGCTTCGATCAGCGATCCGCAGTTCCAGAACAATCACGGTTTTCCAAATCCGCGCGCAGTACTGCGTTGGTGGGCCAATACCACTCGGGCAGGGTTTGGTCGACGTTTTCTGTGCTGGGCCAGTATTGAGAACCCGGGACAGACGAACGAGGCAAGGCACTTTTGGGACAGAAACGGCAACCATTACGATGCAACAAACTACTCTGCAATTCGGGGACAGGATTTGCCCGTACCGTGAACAACCCAAGAACAGTCGTGGTAGTGGCTTCAAAGAAGACACACGCGAGACTGAGAGCCAGGGCGAACCAACAAACGGCATCGGCGGGGTGGTGTGGTCCGGGACTGGGTCTCTCGATCTGCCTGATCGGTTGCATTGAGTCCTCACAATGTTCGGGGATCCATCCAGATAGTAACACTCGCAACTCCGGCTCCTCTTCTGTCGAAGTTGCCACAAGCGCCTCGGCGGTACTACCGCAAGAATACGCGCATAAGGCTCCAGCGATGTCACATCAACCACAAGAACCGCCTCAATGGTCGGAACTGCTCACCTCCGTGTTCGATGATATGCCGGAATCGCGGGTGTTCAATCCTGCTTGGGGCATCCATCTCATTGATATGCTGGAGCCCCTGACGTGGCCTGGTGCGCACTGGGAGAAGCGTGTCAGCGGGAACGGGCTCCAGGAAGCTCATGGGATTGCGCAGATGTGGATTGGCCGCATTCTTGCTCCTCGTTGGGTTGCACCTTCGCAGTATCAGAAGTGGGCAGGCTTCAATGCGCAGGAAAGGCCTTGGAAGGCAGTACTGTTCGGTGGTTGGCGTCAGAATGAATTCCTGATCCGTTTTGCCTGTACGCCCTATGGTACGCTCGTTGCAACGCGGTATCCGGCGGCGACGCCTGCCGCAACCGACAGAGAACGACTCATTGCTGCGCTTTCCTTGGCAAACGAGCTGTTTCATGTTCACATCGACGTGGTCCCTCAGCACTGGGAAACAGAGACCGTTGACACCATCACCATTGCCCGAGCAGCGTGGAATGATTGGAGGGATGTAGCTATCGCAACCGATGGCGTCGGCGTCGCTTTTTTTCGCTCGCCTTACGTTCCCAACCCGGGTGCCGTGGACGCCCCGCCCCGAGTCGATCCGAATACCTGGTTTGGGGCTCACTGACGGGTTTTGCGAGAGATTCCAGTGCCTGACGGGGACCCAATCAAGCAGCACATTGTGGCCGAACTGACCGCTACGTACCCATGAAGCCGAATGCCCGCAGTGTCGTCGCGGTTGGCGCTCTTCTGTTTCTGCTGGGCGGACTGGGGCTCTGGCTTGGGCGCGGAGACGGGACACGACTCCTCCGCCCCGACGATGGTGCCTTCGTGCCCGGCGCTTTCGCGCAATGCGAACTCTACCGGTGGTGGGTGATGGCTGCTGAGCCAGGTTTCGCGCCGCTCGCCGACGATTTCCCGGGCCTGCCTCGAGTGGAGACAAGCCCCCGACTCTGGGCCTCCATCGTCTTCACCGATGCAGCGAACCCCTATTCGGAGTCACTGCGAAGGCGACGGGCACGGCCAGCTCTCCGAAACGGCTCCGCGATAGGTGATTGCTTGCCATTCTTGAGGCGGTCGCCTGCCAAGCTCCGGCTAATCGGAGAAGAGGGTACAGTTCGCCATGCAGCTACCACCGTTTGAAGGCCCATCATCGCACTCCTCATACGGCTCCTGGATGATGCCATCACCGCAGTGCGGGCCGAGCACGCAGCTCTCCTCGCAACCCCCGTAGCCGCCGGTGTTCGCTTCGAGGTAGTCGCACTCCTCGTAAGGCACCTGGACCACGCCGTCGCCACAACGGGCAGCATACAGACACTCCGGCGTACACTCCCCGTAGTCACCATCGTTCTCCCCGTCGTCGCACTCCTCGCCGAGCCCTGATTCGACGATTCCGTTCCCGCAGGGTTCGTCTCTCTGGCACCGCGCGCCGCACCCGTCGCCCCCCACGTTGTCGCCATCGTCGCAGAACTCCCCCCACTCGTGGTCGAGGACGTTGTCGCCGCAACGCGGCGCGAGCCTGCAATCCGGGGCACAAGTGCCGTACACTCCAGCGTTGATACCGTCGTCACACTCCTCGTCGGCACCGGGGTCCACCATTCCGTCCCCACAGAAGCTTGCGAAGGTACAGTCGTTCGAGCACCCGCCGTAGCTCCCGTCATTGACCCCATCGTCGCATTCTTCACCGAACCCCGCCTGGACGTGACCGTCCCCGCACGTTGGCGGCGTGGCGCACCAAGGGGCGCAGCCGAAACCGTAGGTGTCGACGTTTGCACCATCGTCACAGGTCTCTGGAGGCTGCACCTCGCGGTCCCCGCAGGTCTCGGGGACCGCTGGAATCTCGAACTCGACGCAGTCGGCCCCCGGCGTAGGACACTCCCAGCCGCTCTCCACGTGGCTACAGTCCGCAGCGCAACCGTCGCCGTCGGCTTCGCCGCCATCGTCGCAGCGTTCGCCGATCCCCCGAGTCAAGACGCCATCGCCGCAGCGTGGGGCAAGCTCGCAGGGCTCGCCAACCGTCGCGCAGATCCACCCGCTCTCGCGCTGGCAGTTCTCGTCGCACCCGTCATTGGCCTCGGCATTGCCGTCCTCGCAGGTTTCGCCCTCACTCACCTGCCCGTCGCCGCAGAATGCCATGCGTACACACCGCCTACCCGGCACGAGGCACTGGTACCCAGCTTCTATCTCGTCGCAGATGGCGCTGCAGCCATCCCCGTCCGAGGCGTTCCCGTCGTCGCAGACCTCGGCCCCCTCCAGGACTCCGTCGCCACAAACGACCACGATGACGCCACATAGATCGGGCGGGCAGTAACTCGGTTCGACGCGGCAGGTAGCGCTGCAGCCGTCGCCGGTCAGGGTGTTCCCGTCGTCGCACTCCTCCTGGCGGTCGACGTGCCCATCACCGCACACTGGTCCGTCGCCGGAGCCGCCGCTCGCACTCGTGGCGGCGGCGCCGCTGGTACCGATGGTCTCCCTCGTTCCACCGCTCCCATTCGTGCCCGGTGTATGACCTCCGGAGCCTGCGTCGGGCTCCGCCGGCCCCCCGCCGATCAAGGTCTCTGCTCCTGCTCCGCCTCCCGCGGCATCGCTGCGAGGGCGTTCGCCCCCGGCGCCGCCGTCGTGGCCGAGCGCCAGCTCACCCGGTGCGCCGCTCTCGGCGACTGCCCCGCCAGCGTCACCTGCCGCGCCGCTGCGCGAATCAGTCGACTTCCCCCCGCAACCCACCGCTGCAGCAACCCAGAGCGCCGCGAGGCCCACGCATGCCCCACGCAGTGCCCCGCCGTGCCTCCGTGTCTGCCATGGACTCAGAGCGACCCAACCAGCACTTGCCTGCTCGGGTGTCGTGACCATTGATCCCTCCACTCTCATGACGTCAAGATGGCTAGGAGTGACTTCTGACCTCGGAAGCGCTAAGCCTCTCACGTCAACCCCTCGGAGGCCATGCGAGCCAGAGTGAACGAGGTGCCGGCCCGCTCACTCTGACCCGGTCTTCCATGGTTGTTCGCCCGTTGCGCGAGGGGTCGAACCCCTGTTCCAGTCTATCGTTCGGCCCATCTGGAGGGGTGGACGCCCTCCTCCCAGGCCTCGCCCGGTCCAGACGAAGGGATCCCCCCACTCTGAGGCCTCGCCTAGTCCATTCGATGGGCTTACCCTCCTCTGAAACCTCTCCCCGCAGCCCGAATCGGTAGTCCCGCTCGGCATCCTGTCGCTCGGCCCACCACGAGTCTCCTCGATATCGCGAAAGGTCTCCCTACAATGAAAGCCAAACGAATGCTGAGTCGCTTCGCCGTGGCGCGCCGCTTGGCGGAGCTGTCAGTCCGCATCGCTGCGGGCAGGCCCATCAAGATCGGAAAGGCCCTCGTCAAGCTCCCCGAGCGCTTCGTCTGGGAAGAATCCGTGGAGCGCGAAGAGGGTGAAATGGAGCTCGAGTTCGAGCTCAAGTGGCCGGCAGCTGGCGAGGCGCCCGCGAAGCCCAAGCGACGCTCTTAGCCGCTTGCCTGCCGCTCGGCCCCTTCCCAGTTGGCCGCCGCGGGTCCCTGGGATTGCGATCCCTATCTAGAGATGTATAGATCGCCTAACCATGCTGCGCCGCCACTTCCTCCAATACGGCACCTGCGTGACCATGGGGCTCCTCACCCCAGCCTGGTCGGGTGCCAACTCGCTCGAGCCAGGCGCCCTGGAGGAGCGCGTGCTGCAGTTGGAAGGCGATCGGCGGTTTGCCCGAACCGCTCGCCTCCTGCTACCGCGTCGTCAGAGCTCGACGGGGCCACTACCCCTGCTGGTTCTCCTGCATGGTCTGGGCGAGACGAAGAGTGAACAGGCAGGGCTTATCGCCTGGAGTGAGCGGTATGGGCTGGTGGGCGCCTACGAACGGCTCCTGCGCCCGCCGGTTGCCAGAACGCTGACCAGGGCAGGGTACCTCACCGACACGCACATCGCGGCGCTCAATGGCGCCCTCGAGGGCCAGCCCTTTTCGGGAATGGCCCTCGTCTGTCCGATAACGCCCAATGTCTACCGGCAACCCTCGACGAAGCTCGCGCTCGACCGCTACGCCGATTGGATCGACTCGGTGCTACTGAGCGCCGTTCGCGAAGCCATCACCGTGAGCCGGAACCGGCTCGCCACAGCCATCGACGGCTGTTCCCTCGGCGGCTTCGTGGCGCTCGAGGTCTTTCTGAGGAAGCCTGGACTGTTCGGGAGCGTGGGGATGGTACAGGGGGCCATTGGAGCCGGGGCAGCCGAACGTTATGCCGATGACCTCGCGCGAGCGGCTGCGCAGCACGGCGATACGTCGATTCGTCTTGGGACCTCGACGCTCGATCCCTATCGCAGCGCCAACGAGGAGCTGGCGCGCCAGCTTCGGGCGCGTAGCCTGGCTTGTGCGCTCGAGGTCCATCCGGGCCCCCACGACCAGCCCTGGCTTCGAGAGGTTGGAACCCTCTCGATGCTCCACTGGCACGACAGCGTCTTCGCGAACCGCTCGAGTCGGCAACGAACCGTCAGGTAGTATTCACCGCGGCCCTGACCGCGGCTGAGAACCGATCCACACGTTGTTGTCGTCGGTGACGCCCCGGCTGAACGCCGCGCCACGCGGACGCGTCGGTCGCTGCGCTGCGCGCTCACGGACTGCGCGCACGCGCCAGGGAGATACCGAGGGCGCTCGACCGCCGCGCCGAATGCACCCCGCCGCAGAGATTGTGGCTGCGTGAACAACGCGCCGCCATCCGGGCACTCACCCTCCGAACCTGACGAGGAGACTGAGAGTGCTAGAAAGAGCTTGCTATATCATCGGTGCTTTGGTCCTGAGTGCGTGCTCATCTGAGGATTCGACCTCGCACGAGGCGGAGGACCCACCGATCTCGGCGGAGTCGCGCGCGAAACTTCAAGGGATCCTGGACGAAGCAGTCACCGAGGGGCTTGCGCCTGGAGTCTCCGTGGCAATCGAGGTTCCGGGGCACGCCCTTTGGTCTGGTACCGCCGGGATTGCGAACCTCGAGACAGGGGAGCCCCTCACGGTGGACAAGCGTTTTCGTGCAGGAAGCATCATGAAGTCACTCGTCGCGGCGGCGACCCTTGCGGAGGTCGAGAGCGGCACACTGCGGCTCGACCAAAGCGTGACCGACCTACTGCCGGCTGCACTCGCGACCCGCATACCGGATGCCGACGCGATCACGCTCAAGATGCTTCTCAACCATACTTCCGGGCTTGCCGAGTTCGCTGACGAGGCGTTTGATGCAGAGGTCGCAGCCGATCCGCAACGGATATGGACCCTGGACGAGCTGGTCGATCGAGCCGTCGCCAAGCCAGCGCTGTTCACGCCGGGCTCCTCCCATGCCTACTCGAACGCCGACTACATTCTGATCGGCGCAATCCTGGAGAACCTGACGGGTCAACCGTGGCGAGCCACGGTTCGCGAGCGCGTCTTGAAGCGCGCGCATCTCGACGAGACTTCACTGCCAGAGGAGGGAAACCCCCGATGCGGCGGATGCTCCCGGGGCTACCAAGCCGTGGACGATGAACTGATCGACCTCACCGAGATCGACCCATCGATGGCCGGCGCCTCAGGTGGCCATGCGCTCGTCACGACGCCCGCCGACCTGGCAAGGTTCCTCCGTGCCCTTTGGTCGCAGGAACTGTTCGACGAGCCAGAGACCCTCGAGCTCATGCTCGATTTCGCGCTCTTCGGCGGAATCGGGGCCGTGTGATTTCGCGTAGTTAGCTCGAGC
>CAYRKE010000330.1:0-7540 GCA_964424695.1 uncultured Polyangiaceae bacterium | reverse complement strand
GGAAGCGTGTGCGAGGCGAATGCGTGCGTGCAGTGCGCGAGCGCCGAGGACTGCGTGGCGCTCGGGGACGAGGCAGCGGGAAGCGTGTGCGAGGCGAATGCGTGCGTGCAGTGCGCGAGCGCCGAGGACTGCGTGGCGCTCGGGGACGAGGCAGCGGGAAGCGTGTGCGAGGCGAATGCGTGCGTGCAGTGCGCGAGTGACGAGGACTGCGTGGCGCTCGGGGACGAGGCAGCGGGAAGCGTGTGCGACGAGCATGCGTGCGTGCAGTGCTCGACCAACGAGGACTGCGTGGCGCTTGGGGACGAGGCAGCGGGAAGCGTGTGCGACGAGCATGCGTGCGTGCAGTGCGCGAGCGACGAGGACTGCATGGAGCTTGGCCCAGAGTACTCCGAAGGCTCATGTGTCGAGTCTGCCTGTCAGCTTTCCGAGAAGTGGGCCTGCAGCCAGGTACCTCCGGCTCAGGCGACACAGGAACAGATCGACACAAGTGTCGCGCTATTCAACGTCTCGACTTGGCTGCCAGAACCGGGAGTGCACGTTTCGCTGTGCACCACGCTCGATTTGTCTTGTCAGACGCCGAGAGACGAATCCGAGACTGATGCGGAAGGCAACGCGTACTTGACCCTGCCCGCGCAGCATACAGGGTATCTGGCTCTGGAGGGCGAGACCATCGAGCCCCAGCTCTTTTTCCCGACGCTGCCCATTGCAGAGGGAGAAACGCTTGGTACGGCGTACGTCAACCCAGTTGGCGCCCTTGAGGCTCTCGGTGTGACGCTGGGCGCACCAGTGGACCCCGAACGGGGCCTTGGAGTGGTAATGGTCTTCGACTGCCAACAGCAACCCGCTATCGGCGTCACCGTCGAGTTCGAGGGCAACCTGAACGGGACCGAGCTCTACTATGCTCTGGAAGGCGTCCCCGCTACCTCCGCTCAGGGTGCGACGTTCACTGACATGACCGGCGTTGCTGGTCTATTCAACGCTCCGGTGGGATCGTTGGCGCTCACGGTCAAGATCGGCTCCAGAACCCTCGGTCGTTCCCGAATGGTGATCCGCAAGGG
Organism: uncultured Polyangiaceae bacterium; assembly: GCA_964424695.1. Classification (GTDB taxonomy): domain Bacteria; phylum Myxococcota_A; class Polyangia; order Polyangiales; family Polyangiaceae; genus JAEWRL01. The sequence goes on along the minus strand of CAYRKE010000330.1, from coordinate 6,482 downwards.
CTTCATGTCGTACGCTCCGCTCCAGATTGGCAGGGCACTCTACGTGCAGTGAGTGTCACGACGTCTGATCGTTAGGAACTTGATATCGAACGGCGCGGGCTTCCGCTTGGTCAGCCAAGTGGGTGACGGGAGCTCGTATTCGATGAAGCGTCAACCGACGTCGGGGCATCGATGGTCGGGCGGCTCGCCGCAGAGAACCGCATCGAGCCAATGTGTCCGTCCTTGCCCTGCCTCGGGCACCGGCAGCCATCCGCCTCGCGTCGGTGAGTGGATGGAAGTGCTCCGCTGCTTTCGCTCCCGCGCGAGGCTTCCGAGCCGGTGTAGGGTACGTGAGCACCGGAAGCGCAGAGAAACGAAGCAGAGATCGGCGGGCGTCCTCCCAGACGAGTCACCGCCAGTAGTGCTACCTGGGAAACGGGGAGAAGTGGTCGGCGACGAGCCACCAGCGCTCACCCCTCCGTTCGAGCGTCATGAGGTCTCTCCCGGCCATCTTCACGATCCGACCGCCCATCTCACACTCGAGCTCGTAGTCATAGGCGACGACAGCGGCGTTGCCGTCTGCGAGGCACAGGATCCGTTCGTTCTTCTCCACCCATCGACGAATCTGCGTCGACTCGACGAAGCCGCTCCACCCGCCAACGCAAGACTCGCGCCCCTCTCGGCGCTGGCGATCGCTGGGTGTGATGGCGATCATTTCTGGAGCGAAGTACTCGCTCAACCGCTCTGGCCGTCCGTCGACCGTCCACGTTCGGTTCAAAGCTTGCACCCACGTCCATATCTCGCGCTCCGTTGTTCCGTTCCGTGTGTCCATCCCGAGTCCTCCTGATTCTGATTCTGGTAGATTCTCCATCTAGTTCTCCACGGCGAGCGTCCGGCGGACTTCGGGGCGTTGAAACAGCCCCCGCAGGATTTCGGCGAAATCGGCCGTCTCCTCCAAAGCTTGGCTTCGAAGGAGCGCCGCGTAGGCCTCTTCGACGTAGCCCTCGAGAGCGCGCGCGCCGAGGGCCGACGCGGCTCGTGCCTCATTGAGATGGATGGCCGTGAAGCGTAGGTGTGCTGGGTCGACGATACCCTGCCGGATGAACGATGCCGTCTTCTTGGCACAGCGGCAGGATCCGGACGGGTGCACCAACGTGCAACGTCCGGTGAGAAACTCCCGGAGTTGGTGGCGAGCGCGAGTGAGGCGCTGTCGCGCATTGTCGGCCGAGATTTCGAGCACGTCGGCAATCACCGTGTCGCTTGCTTCGAAGATCTCCCCCAGAACGAAGGCCATGCGGTGCTCCCGATCCAGGCACAAGAGCATTGCCATGAGGCATCCCGCCTTGGCTTCCTCGACGACGAGCTGGACGTCGACGGGAAGGGTGCCCGCAGCTGGCAGGTCCGTGTCCGGCATCGCGTCCAGGCACTGCCCGAAGCACTGGAAATCATGGACCGCGCTCTCGACTCGCCCCTTCCTCATCGCTACCAGGTGCCGAACCGCGATTCGATAGGCCCAGGTTCGAAACGCCGCCTCCCCGCGAAATGCCGAGAGATTGGTGACGATACGCACGAGGATCTCCTGGGTCGCATCAGCCGCGTCCTCGGGCGAGTAGAGCATTCGCTGCGACAGGCCGTAGATGAACCCTTGGTGTCTGCGGATGAGCTGCTCGAGTGCCGGGCGGTCGCCCGAGACAGCTGCTCGGACCAGGTCCGCATCGGAGAGGTCAGTCTGAGTGGCAGAATCGGTAACAGATTGGGTCGTATTCATCGGACGCTCCGTGGGATTCAGTGGGGATTGACTGATTGGAGCGCACGGAACCAGCGGGTGTGACAGGAGAAATGCCAATGGGGCACCTTTCCATTCAAGCGAGGAGGGCCGCGGTCATGGGGCCGGTTCGTCCTGCCGTCTTCCACGACGGTTCGGAGCTGCTTTCATGCCCAGCGAGGTCTGCGCTGGGTCCCGTCTGAGGCGCCCCCGTCCGTTCTCGCCGTCGCTGCATGTAGCGATAGTGGTAGTGCGATCCCCGGCATGGTCTCTGTTTCGGGAGGCGGCGGAGCGATTGGCTCTGCCAGTGGTGGTGGCCCCGGCTCCCAGGCCTTCCCTGAGCGACCGCACCAGAGGCCCCGCGTCAGCCGCGCTACCCGGGAAGGTATCGTCTCCGGAGGTGCTCGACGAAATGTCGGGCGTCGATGTGCTCTCCCGTGGCGCGGTGGACCAGTTCGTCGGTCGAATAGCGGCTTCCCCATCGCCAGACGTGTTCTTCCAGCCATCTGTTGAGGGAGACGAAACTGCCCTGTTTCAGCTCCAAGAGGAGATCGGGCGTAGCGCGCTCGGCGGCGGCGAACAACTGAGCCGCCACCAAGGCACCGAGCGTGTAGAGCGGGAAATAGCCGAACGCTCCCATTGGCCAGTGCACGTCTTGCATGCAGCCATCTCGGTCGTTGCCTGCCGACGTTAGGTGAAAGAGCTGTTGCATGCCATCGTCCCAGGCTTCCGGCAGATCCCGCGTGCGGAGGCCTCCCTCGATGAGGCGACGCTCCAGTCCGTACCTGAGCTGGCCTCGACCAAGTCGCTTGGAACCCCAACGGCACGGCGGTGCGTGCGACCCATCTCGTGGAGATTGGCTTTTTCCCACTCCCCGAGCCCTTCGTCGTGCTCCGCCGCATCCAGCCACTCGCCAATTCGGAGATCCCTCAACAGTTCGTGCTTGACGCGAGCCAGCCCCGCCATTGCCTCCGCGCGACTCGAACCCGCCCCTTCTGGCATGTTGACCGCCTGATCCCACTCGACGATGGCTTCGATCTCGCTCAGTTGCCCGATGCGACCAAAGTGTTCGCGGAGTCTCTGGTATGACATGCTCTTTTGCGGCTTGGGACGCGGCAACCTATCGCAATCTCACTCGGTTGCCACGGGAGGCGTGGAGGAATCGGTCGACGGTACTCCGCGTACCCCCCGGATAACCGAGGAATTCTCCCAGGATCTCGGCGCTTCCGGGCGCCTCACCACCGACTCGTCCTGCGCGGAATCGAGTGTCTTCCCGCGCGGATCCGCGTGTGATACCCGCAGCATGCGCCCTCGTTGGTTTCTTACCAGTCTTGGACGGCCGCGGTGGGAATCATTGGCCCTCCTGGATCGGGTTTCGCCGGGGCCGGAGGACGGTGGAAGGAGGGGCACCAGAGACAGCGGCGGCGCGGCCCCAACGAGTGCGCCGATTGATCTTTCTGCGCGTTCGGGAGACCATAGACGTCCGTACGGAGTGTTCCGAATGGCCGTTCATGATCCACTGGGCATCATCGGAGAGCTGGTAGAGGAGAAGTACCGAATCGAACGCCTCGTAGGCGAGGGCGGTTTCGCTGTGGTCTACCGCGCACAGCATGTGATTTGGGAGAAACCCGTTGCCGTCAAGTTCTTCAATGGTCTCTCACGGGCACCCGTCGAATACCGCGAATCGCTCCAGCAGCAGTTCGTGCAAGAGGGCGCATTGCTCACCGAGCTGTCCGTGCAGACTCCGGGAATCGTTCAGGCCCGCGACATCGGTTTCTACACCACTCCCGATGGGCAGTGGGTGCCCTACATGGTACTCGAGTGGCTTGAGGGGTCGACGCTCGAGGCGATCCTGGAGCAGGATCAACTCCAGGGGCTTCCGTGGAGCGAGAGCGAGGTAGTTGGCTTCCTGAGAAGGGTGCTGGCGCCGCTCGAGGTGGCTCACCGAAGCGGGGTCGCGCACCGAGATATCAAGCCGGCCAACATCTTCATACTGGGCAGTGCCGCTCGCTCTCCCGACACGCCTTGCAAGCTTCTCGACTTCGGGGTGGCCAAGATGGTGTCTGATCAGTCGACGCTCAGCGCTGCGCTCGCAAGGACCGGCCTGGCCGTGACCTCCTTCACCCCGCAGTATGGGGCACCCGAGCAGTTTGCTCGCAGCTACGGGGCTACGGGGCCTTGGACGGACGTCTATGCGGTCGCGCTCGTCGCCAGCGAGATGTTTGCCGGCAGAGCCGCACTGGAGGGAGAGGACCTCGTCCAGCTCGGGTTTGCGTCGGGGAACCCCGACAAACGACCCACTCCACGGTCTCTCGGGGCGCGAATCTCGCCCCAGCTCGAAGCGGTATTCTCGAGGGCTCTGGCTGTTCATCCACAAGATCGCTTTGCGAATGCCGGCGACTTTCTCCGAAGTACTCTCGTTGCTGTGGGACAGGTTGCCAAACCGGAAGCAAGCGATTCGGTGGCTCCTCCTTTCCAAGCCGTCGAGCGGCTGTCTGCTCCCTCTGGTGCGCCAAGCGCGCTTCCCGCACCGCGAGTGAGCGAAGGTCCAGCAACCCAGGGCGCAGCAGTATCGACCCTGCAACCTTCCCCAGCGTCGTCTTCCGAGGACAACATTTTTGGGATCTTGCTCGTGATGCTGGTGGCGCTCGGTGCGGGCACCGCGGTGTATAGTGCGACGAGCCTTCCCGGAGCCGAAGAGACGCGTCGGATCATCACCGCCATGGCGCGTGACGTGAGGCAGCTGGCCGCCGGGTTCACGTCCAAGGGAGCCAGCGGCGCCAGTCCATCGGCGCCTCTGGCGGCGTCAATGCCAACGGCCTCGACCACCGCTGTGCAGCTTCCGGCGCAATGCCCTCCGGGTTCGTGGCGTCTCAGCTTGTCGTCGACCAATGCCCTACCAGCAGCGTCGGCGGGTCCTGTGCTGGATGCAGGCGCCCCGGCGCGCGTGTGCTGTATTGATGAGAGAGAGGTGAGTGAGCGCGACTATGCCGCGTGCTCAGCGTGCGGCAAGCCACCCACGGTGAGTCCAAAGGCACGAACCAAGGGTCGTGGGGCTCCCAAGTTTTGCGCCTCGGGCACTGATCCAACGGATGAGCCCATTCGATGTGTCACTTGGAAACAGGCAGACGCATTCTGTCGGTCCCGGCGAGCAAGGCTCCCCACTCACCTGGAGCTTGAGGCGGCTGGCCAAGCAACGATCCCCAAAGGTGCGAAGTCCGCCGCTGAGTGGACAAGTGAGCGGTCCCCCAGGGATTTGGCGAATCTGCGGGAGTTCCGCTGCGTGACCTGCGAGTAGGAGGCGGGTAGACCGGAGCGCGGGAGTAGCGTCGAGGCCCGTCTGCGCTTGCATCTTCGTCACCAGCCGACTTGGCCGCATCGAACAGGCGATTCCGCTGGGCACCGCCGATACGGCGTGCCCGGCGCCGGATCGAGGCGGCGCACACGAGCGAGAGTCAGGATTGCGCCGGTCAGGGGCGAATCCGACCGGACGGGGACAGCAGGCCGATTGCGTGGCCGAACGGGAAGATCGTGGCCACCGGGGGAGGTTCGTGTTGCGCGGCGATTTCCCTGCGCTACCCCCGGCCCACCATGGGTTTCTCTTGCGGCATCGTCGGTCTCCCCAACGTCGGGAAAAGCACTCTCTTCAACGCGCTGTCGTCGGCCAAGGCCGAGGCGCAGAACTTCCCCTTCTGCACCATCGAACCCAACGTCGGTATCGTTCCGGTTCCCGACCACCGTCTCACGGCCCTTGCGGATCTCTGTCGGCCCGAGAAGACCACGCCAACGACCATCCGATTCGTCGACATAGCCGGGCTAGTTCGCGGCGCGTCAAAGGGTGAAGGTCTCGGGAATCAGTTCCTGGCGCACATCCGCGAAGTGGATGCGATTGCCCAGGTGGTGCGCTGCTTTGACGACGACAACATCACTCACGTTGCCAATCGGATTGATCCTGTGTCTGACGTCGAAACCATCGAGACCGAGCTTTGCCTCAAAGATCTCGACACAGCTGCCAAGCGGCTCGACCGCGCCCAACGACAGTCCAAGGGGGGCGATCCCAAGGAACTCCTGGCGGCGAGCGTCATGGATCGGTTGGTCCCGCATCTCGACGCGGGGCAGCCAGCTCGAACCTTCGCCGTCGACGAGAAGGAGGCGCCGATCCTCGAGGAGCTCCAGCTTCTGACCGCCAAGCCTTGCTTCTTCGTCGCCAATGTCGACGAAGGTTCGCTCGCGAACCTCGCAGGCTGCGCGCACTACCAGGCGCTCGTCAAGTTGGGTGAATCGCGCGGTGTTTCGGTAGTGCCCATCTGTGCCGCCCTCGAGGCCCAGATCGCCGAGCTCGACCCGGCGGATCGTCCGGACTTTCTACTCAGCGCTGGCCTCAGTGAACCTGGACTTCATCGGGTCATCCGCAATGGATACGAGCTTCTCGGTCTCATCACCTTTCTCACCGCGGGACCCAAGGAATGCCGAGCTTGGACGGTGAGGCGCGGCGCCACCGCGCCCGAAGCAGCTGGCGTGATTCACACGGACTTCCAACGGGGGTTCATCAAGGCCGAGGTGATCTGGTGGGAGGACTTGGTCGAGCTGAAGACGGAAGCCAGATGTCGCGAGGCCGGGAAGATGAGCATCGAGGGCAAGGACTACGTCGTACGGGACGGCGACGTCATGCATTTCCGATTCAACGTGTAGCGCTGCTGAGGCTTCGGGCGCCATTCGATTGGTCAACCTTCGCCGC
>CAYRKE010000329.1:2593-7589 GCA_964424695.1 uncultured Polyangiaceae bacterium | reverse complement strand
GCGCACACTCCACCGTGATCCACCGGCAGGTGGCGCTCGGATGAGGGGAGCGTTGATTGGCGTGAAGCGGCGGACCAAACCGGGAGGCGGAAACTGGGTCGGAAGGCGAGGGGGCTGACGAGGACTTGGGGGAGTACTTGTGAAGGTTTCCAATGGAGGTGCCGGCCCGGGTTGCGATGCGACCGAGGGTCGCCGCCGATTGCCCGACGATAGAACCGTTGGCCAACCGTTCCCGCCTGCCACCCCGCGGGACCGCCCCCGTCTGCCGAACCGCTCGCCGAATCCCGCTCCGAGCCGCGCTCGGAGAGTCAGGGCTCTTGAACTGGCTCCACTTGGTGCGGCTTCTCGCGTGGCGCCCCGAGCCACGCCCAGAGAGTTGCCGCCTGAGAGCGCCCGCCCAGAAGCCCAGAGGGCTCCCGATGCCCCCTCCGTCGTGAGTCCTCGTTCGTCTCCGGTCCCAGCCCTCTTCGCACATCTGACGGCTGGCAGAACGCCCTTCTCGGTGTATGGTCGGGCACTGGACCGGCAGAGCGATCAAGGTGTCGCCGTGCCGCAAGTGGTCCGCGGAGCAATCGCATGAATACCTTGACTCGGATGACGTTTTCTCCCCTGTTTGCCCTGCTGCTAGTCGCCTGCGGCGGCGGCGCGACGGACGCCAAGTCGCCCGATGACAGCGCGGCTGCGGACTCCGCCACCGACAAGAAGGCGGCTGACGCTGATAAGGCCACCGAAACGAAGGCGGAAGCGGAGCCGGCGAAGGAAGAGAGCGCCTCGAACGAGCCTCAGGTTCGATCCATCGTAACCTCCGAATCAGTCGCCTTCGTTTTCGACTTCGTAGCTTCCGAAGTCGGCACCACGACCGAGGAAAAGTGCCGGAAGTCCGCCGGAGAAGACAACAAGAAGTTCGCGGACTGCCGGCGTAAGATCCAGGAGAAACTCGGGGTGCTCGTCCTCCAGTTCAAAGAGAAGGACGGCAAGTGGTGGTGGACGACCCATGATCGCCGCGGCAGCGAGCTCAAGTTGCTGCACAAGGTGGCCTTCACCTTCGGAGAGGAAACCAAGGACTCCCTCACCATCATCCCCGAAGGCAAGGACGTCGGCCCCAAGCCCGCACCGGTGCCGGACAAACTGGTGATCAAGGTGCCAGACGCAAACACCATCGAGATCGACGATCCGAAGCTCGGCAAGACCGTCTACCGCGCCAAGATAGGGATCGTCGAAGAAGGCAAGCCCGTCGAATAGTCGATGTCGTCCGAGTCGCGGCGGAAATCGGCGCGGGCCTCGTCCCAGCGTAGCTCCGCCGCGCTCCGTGCTCAGCAGGAGCTCATTCGGAGCTCCATCGACTGGATGCTCCAGGAGTATGGTCCCCAGGGGTGGTGGCCCGTTCGCTGCGAATGCGCGCTATCACCCCCGGGAGAAGATCCGCGTTGGCAGCGCGGCTATCACCCCGGGCTCTTTGGCCACCCACGAACTCGTCAGGGCCGCTGGGAGATTGTGGCGGGCGCCCTCCTCACCCAGAACACTGCCTGGCGCAACGTCGAGCAGGCCCTCACAGCGCTCTCGGCAGCAGGGCTCGACACGCCAGATGCCGTCCAAGAGCTCGAGCCCGACCAGCTCGCCCCACTCATCCGCCCTGCGGGCTACTACAACCAGAAAGCGCGCTACCTGCTGGCAGCCGCAGAATGGTTCCAGCAGCAGGATCCCCACCTATCACGCGAGCCTCCTTCGGCGTTGGTAGTCACCAGAGCGCGTCCTATACTGCTCGCTGTACGCGGCGTCGGCCCGGAGACTGCAGACAGCATTCTGCTCTACGCCTACTCGCTCCCGACCTTCGTGATCGATGCCTATACACGACGGGTGTTCGGGCGGCTCGGAGCGGTCGAGGCGGGCGCCGACTACGAATCCCTGCGAACGCGGTTTGCACGAGCTCTCATTCGGGAGACCGACCAGCTCAACACCCAGTATTGGCAGGAGGCGCATGCCCTCATCGTCGAGCATGCCAAGCGACACCACGGCCCTGGCCGGGATGGCAGCGATGATCCACTACGCCTCGTCCACCGAACCCGCCCCCAAAGAGCGTAACGCCCGCCGCGCCCGCCAACCGCGCCCCAAGCGGGCGTAACGCCTGCCGCGCCCGCCAACCGCGCCCCAAGCGGGCGTAACGCCGCCTCGAGCACACGCCAGCCAGTACCTATTGGTCCATGTTCTTTCGCTGGATTTCCCAGGCGCTGTCGGTACAGAGCGAGCACGTGGCACCGTAGAACCACGACCGAAGCGAGTCATCCGCCATCAGATGCACGCGCATCCACGCGGTGATGGCCGTCTCGACGTCGCTGCGTGTCCCACCGAAACTCATCCAGCTCCCATGGTCGACCGTAAGGTAGTTCGCGTACATGGCTGGCAGAGTGGTGATGGAGTCGAACGCGCGCTGCGCCCCATCGCACCCGACGAGATCGTCAAGGCCGCCACAGAACAGCATAGCGGGGCCGTGCAGGTCTCTCTGAACTGAAGCGCCTTCGATCGGCACCGAGGTCGTGATGTGCTCATCCCCAGCCGCTGCACTGGTGGCCATGGCGCCCTGCGAGTGACCGGTTGCCCCGATGTGCGAGGTGTCGATGCGATGATAGATCGCGCTGGAAGGGTCTTCGTTCTGTTCCAGCACCCAGGTGACCCCTACGACCATCGGTTTCGGATCCCCTCGGGAAACGTTGGTGCTGTTCGAGGCGATCACGACGAACCCATGAGAGGCGAAGTGGCGGAGCAGCGCTCCGTACATGCTCGGCGTGGCACCGGTCCCATTGCCCCAGGTGATGACCGGATGACAAAGCCCACTCTCATCCATGTCCTCGGGGCGGAACATCGTGAACCTGGGCACGCTGCCATCCTCTTCCGCGTCGCCCGCCTCCGGACCGACTTCCTCCTCGGTCACCGTGGTGAACGGACCCGCCACGGAGGGATCCGCGGCTGTCCAAACGCCAACGGTGCACTCGTCACCGTTGGGCGGGGCTCCACCGTCGGCGCTCGCTCCCCCGGTCCCCGCACCGCCGGCTTCGGTATCACCGGTTCCGCCGCCCCCGGTGCCCGCACTGGCCCCTCCAATCCCAGAGCTGACCCCACCCGTCCCGGGACCCACCGTCGAGTCACCGCCCGACGCACTCCCACCGTCGGTTGTGGTGACGCCTCCCGTCGCTGGCGGAGCGCCGCCCGTTGCGTGGCTTCCTCCGCTCGATGCCCCGCCGAACGTTGGCGCGGCGCCGCCCGTCGCTGGGGTGCCGCCAGTCGTCGTCGCGCCCGGCGTGCCGCCACCGACGGCTGGTGGGGCGCCGCCGGTCGCGTCGCTGCCCGCCATGTCACCAATGCCCCCCGAAGCCTGGCCTCCGCCGGTGCCGGTCACCCCTCCGGTGCCGGTCGGCAGCGAGCTGGAGCGATCGTCCCCTGCCAGCCCCCCGCCACCGACGTCCGAGCCAGATCCGCCCGATACCGAGGATAGGTCCGTCGTTCCCCCCGAACTGTCGTTGCTCTCACTCGAGCTGCCACAGCCCCACGCTCCGATGCCCAACAACGTGACCGACAGAAGTCTCCTGGAACGGTTGCTTGCTCTCATCGCACTTCCCTTCCGGGTATACGGACCCGCGTCTCTAGGCAGTCGCTCTACCCGAAGAAAAGGGAGCAAGAACTTCGCTCTCCCTGGGTCGAACGGCCCAGGAACCAGAATTGGGGACCGGCACGGTTCTGGGTACCCTGGATCATTGGCGCCAGAGTCCAAAACCGCGCGTCGCCCCCAGACAACCCCTCCGAGCGAGTGCCATACTGATCACCCCAGTGCGCCTCTTCGACGAGCTGATGATGCGGTGGCCTTTTCGCCCGATTCCCGACTGCCCGGGTCGATTCGTCCTGCGCGGGCAGGGGTCGGACCTGTCACCGGAGCAAATCCTCGGTACCAAGCTCAAAACCGTGGAGTACCAAACTCCGTCCACACTGGATCGCGTACTCGTCACGGAGTTCGAAGATGGTGCGCTGCTCACCTTCGTCAAACCGAACGGCACGCACGTGCACACGCTGAACACGCTCGAGGGATTGCACCGGCGATTGCGACGCTTGGGGATCTCGTGACGGGCTCTCGACCACGCCGACGGCTGCGGCGCTTGGGGATCTGCTGACTCGAGCCGCGGCGTCCCACACGCGATATCGTTTCGAGCCGCGGCGTCCCACACGCGATATCGTTTCGGCCCGCGCGTGCCAGAGTCCCTTCGGGGCATCGAAAGCTCGCCTGGCTCGCCTCCAGACCGCGGCCGAAAGCGGCATCGGCGTCCGTTAATTTTCTTATGAAAACTCGATTCTGGCGCCGGACGGGGCAGCCCCAGGTTGATGTTGGCGCGCGATTTCCCTAGCCTGCGAGGCTCGGTTACCTCAGGAGGGTTAACGATGCGACGTTTGGAATCTTTGTGCTTATTGGGTGTGTTGTTCGTCTTCTCGTCGTGCAGTGACACCGACCCCGACGCCGGTACGGCCAGAAGCCGGGCCGCGCTCCTTTCGGGCGCGGGTGATGCTCGGCTCGTCATCAACGACGAGTGGCCGACGGGATACTGCGCCCGGGTTGAGCTCGAGAACACGGGAAGCGCGAACATCACCTCGTGGACAGTCGTGATAGATGCGAACGACGGAACTATCGGGGGTGTCTGGAAAGGCCAAGCGTCAAAGAGCGGTACTCTGACGACCGTCACGCCCTATGACTACAATTCGGTGATCCGAGGCGGCGCCACGACGGATTTCGGATTCTGCGGCACCAAGGCCGGAGATAATCCGCTGCCATCCCTGGTCTCCCTGGCCGTCGAGGGTGGGGATGATGTCGGCACGGGCGGAACGGGTGGCGCTGGCACAGGTACTGCTGGCGCGGTGAATGCTGGTACAGGGGGCACCGAGACCGGCGGCACCGAGACCGGCGGCACCGAGACCGGCGGCACCGAGACCGGCGGCACCGAGACCGGCGGCACCG
>CAYRKE010000329.1:0-2493 GCA_964424695.1 uncultured Polyangiaceae bacterium | reverse complement strand
GGCGGCACTGGGACCGGCGGCACTGGGACCGGCGGCACTGGGACCGGCGGCACTGGGACCGGCGGCACTGAGACTGGCGGCACTGGGACCGGCGGCACTGGCGACGATCCCAATCCCCTGACGGTCACCCTGTCGATGCAGTCGGACTGGGGCTCGGGGTACTGTGCGGCGTTCGTTGTCAGCAACACGAGCGACGCCGAGGTCTCTTCATGGGCTGTTGACGTCAACGTGCCCAACGCCACCATCCAGAATATCTGGGATGGCGCCTCGGACGACCCCTCGCCCGGCGTGGTCACCATCAGCGCCGCTGAGTACAACGATCTCATTCTGCCGGGCAGAGCAGCGACCTTCGGCTACTGCGCCCTCACCAGTGCGGCGCCCTACCTGCCAAGTGTCGTCTCGGTCGAGGCCGAGTAGGCCGGCCGCCATCGTGCTCTCGAGAGAGCACCGAGCAGTGAGCAAGACCCAGCATACCGCGAGCGGAGTCGCGCCTCGCCGCAAGGTCGGGGCGGCTCCGCGAACGCGCGGCAAGGCTGGTGGACTGATCGGTGCTCTGGCGCGCCAACATGCAACCCTGATGATGCATGGCCGAGCGCCTCGCTGCCTTGACCTGCAAAACGAATAGCCATGTCGAAATCTCCCTCAACGATGCGTCACGTCCTATGGTGTCTACTTGCCGTACTCACGGCTGCCTGTGATGACGGCGGCTCGAAGAAAGACGATGCTGCAGCGGGTGCGCCTCCGCGCGAAGATGGCGGCAGCTCCGGCGCAACGAGTGACACCGAGAGCAGCGTGGATGGGGCCGCCTCCGGTGGCCGAGCGGACTCTGCCGCGGAGGCCAGCTCGGCTGGCGAAACCCACTCTGCGGCTGGAGGTGGCTCGTCCGCCGAGACTGAAGCGTCCACGGGCGGCACCTCGGCGGCGCCCAGCGGCCAAACAGGCGGAAGGCTGGGATTCACCGGAGGGGCTCCTCCCGGTAGTGGTGGGGCCAGCCCCGCTTCAGGAGGCACCCCCGGTGCTGCCGGCAATCGGGAGGGCGATTCAGGAGGCGTTCCGGACTCGGCAGGGGGTTCGGGTACCGCGAGCCAGAACAGTGGCGGCATCACTGGGACTGGCGGCACCAACCCAGGCGCCGATGGTTCTGGTGGCGTCCCTGGGAGCTCCAGCGGTGGTGGCGCACCCGACGCCTCGGGCGGCATCACGGGGAGCTCCGGCACCGGTGGTGCGACCGGCACGGGTGGCACATCCGATGGCTCGGGCGGCATCACGGGGAGCTCCGGCACCGGTGGTGCGACCGGCACGGGTGGCACATCCGATGGCTCGGGCGGCATCACGGGGAGCTCCGGCACCGGTGGCACGTCCGATGGCTCGGGCGGCTCGGTCAATGCGTGTCCCAATGACGACTGCACCTGTACGGAGTCTGCCACCTGCGATCTGGCGTGCACCGCAGACACGGGCGACGGCTGCAGCGTTGCCTGCGAGACCGGGTCAGCCTGCGGCGTTTCCTGCCCTAACGGGGCATGCAGCGGCGAATGCGACGGCGCCACGTGCGATCTGGAGTGCAGCGTCGGGTGCCAGTACCTCTGCGCAGCTGCGGCAAGTTGCAACATGGAGTGCGGCGGAGGCTGCACCGCTACCTGCCAGGAGCTTTCTACATGCGACCTGGAGTGCCCCGATGGCGCTTGCACGACTGTCTGCGTACCTGCATCCGAATGCAGAATCGGCGACTGCGGCGGAGGCAGCTGCAACATGATCTGCGCCAACGGATCTGGCTGTTCCGTGGAAGACTGCGCGAGCGGAGCGTGCACCATCGAGTGTTCGCAGGGCAGGACATGCGAAATCGGCAACTGCGATGGTGGAGCCTGTGAGATGACCTGCCCCGCCGGAGCAACCTGCAACATCCTCAGTTGCTCGGGAGGCGGGTGCAGCATAACCTGCGAGGCGGGTGCAACCTGCAACATCGGCAACTGCCCGGAAGGAGCGTGTGAGATCACCGACGGCTGATTGCTGCGCCCCAGGCACGTCCTCTTTCCGGTGGCCTTCCGTGCGCCCGCGAGAGCGTCAGCTCTGGCAGGGGCCGACACCGTCGCTCGCCGGAAAGTAGCGCCAATCCGCGCCATCGGCGTGCGAGAGGTGATGGTGCTTGCACGCCGTCGGTTAATACTACTGCCCCAGATAGGCGCGATCGGCACGACAGGGGCAGTTCGTTCGAGAATAACTAGAAATTGGGGACAGGAAACCGGGAACGCGAACCAGAAATGCAGAGCAGCCCGGCTCTTCGGTTTGGGGGCACATCACCCGCGGAACAACCGGCCCTGGAGGCGTCGCATCGGGATTTCTGGGCTGAATGGGCGCACGAGTGTGGAGACTGTGCTGGTCTTCGCGCTCGGTCCCCATTTCTGGTTTGCGTTCGCGTTGCTAGTTTCCTGTTTCTAGTTCCCTTCTGCGCAAGCGAAGCACATGGGGCATGTAGTACTAGTTACGGGAGTGAAC
>CAYRKE010000328.1:6164-7626 GCA_964424695.1 uncultured Polyangiaceae bacterium | reverse complement strand
AGGACAGGTTCGGAATTGTCCGAACCTGTCCGAACTCAGTGGGGCGGCCCCGATCGCTCGACAGGTTCTGGGGAGCTACGACCGTTCAGGCTGCCCGGCTACTCACACACCAGCTCCGAATCCGGAAGCTCGCATGTTCCGCTCGTGGAGCAGCGAGCTGGCCAGCGACAGCCTACGAGCGGAGTGCATTCCTCTCCTTCTAGCGGCATCGGAGCGGCGTCCAACGTCAGGCACCGGTTTGTCTCCTCCGAGCAGATGAACCCTTGGGTCCAGGCACACTCGAGCCCTTCCGCGTACTTACACGCCGTGCCCACTTCCGATGGTGCCGCTACACACGTCCCGTTGTAGCAGGAAAGCTCATTGCGGCAGGGATACGTCCCGTTACACGAATCCCCCACGTCACGCCGACGCTCACACGTATATGCGTTTCCGCACCAGAGTAGGGGACCGCAGTCCATGGTCTCCGTATTGGGGCAAGGATCACCCTCGTTGGGAGGATCCGTACAGTACCCGCAATCCCAGTGATCGTTGGCGCAGTAGGTGGAGGTGCATTGAGCCCCAACCACACACGGCTCCCCGTTTTCGATCGTCCCCGGAACAATGCATTCTGCGGGATCGCCAGCAGAGTAGTCTTCGCAGCGTCGGGCCGACCATGCGTCGGAGCAGTCCAGCATGTCCAAAGCATCGAACGCAATCCCGGGAACCCGGGCCATCCAGGTATAGTAGTCCTCGGTACGCTCGATGCACTCCTCCTCGTTTCCAATCGCTGTGTTGAGGACCCATGGAGAACACTCGCTGAACTTGTTGCAGTAGACGAGGGCGTACTGGCGGATCGCCTCTCCCAGAGCTCCGCATTCGACCGAGCAGTTCTCGGCCTGGCATTCGTCGAATTCGGCTTGAATAGCCACGCCAACGGGGTGGTTCGCTCGGCACTCGTCCCGGCACTGCCCCGTGGTGCACGACTCGAGGCAGAGAGCGAGGTTCCCGCGGTCTGCATTCGCGGTCCAACTCGCGAACTCGCGACAGCAGCGCGATGCCGAGCAGCTGTCGCACTGGTCAGCCGTAGGCTTCGGCGAGCATTCTGGAGTCGCTGAAGCCCAGACGAAGGTCGCGCCCGAATCGTCAGCCTCGTCGTTGCTGGCGTCACCACCGATGCCGCGAGCGCTGCCCCCTTCGCCCCAGGCGCCGACCGCCAGATCCGACGTAGAGATGGCGACGGCGCAGCCAAAGAAGTCGCCGCTGTCCGGGTAGGGGGGCTTGACATAGGTGTCTTCGCTCCAGCCCGCCGGAGAGCGCACGAATCGGTAGGCGGCACCCGCGTTCGACAGGGAATCATCGGTGGCGTCACTGCCGAGCCCGCCGCTGGCGCTCGATTCGGCGGGTGCTCCGACGGCGAGTACGTTGGCTCCGATGGCCACGGCTGACCCAAAGAGATCTCCGGGCCCGGCATTGGAGGCCTTCA
>CAYRKE010000328.1:0-6064 GCA_964424695.1 uncultured Polyangiaceae bacterium | reverse complement strand
GCAGCCTCGGATTCACGGCTGCATCCGACGGCAGCGAACCATTCGGTAGCGGCAACGCTGTTGCCGAACTGGTCGCCAGCAACTGTCAGCGGGGACTTCAAGTACCCCACGGGGTCCCACGCGCCGCCTGTTCGGGTGAAGAGGTAGGCCGCGCCAGAGTCGACCAGGGAGTTGTCGGTCTGATCGCCGTTGACCTCGATGGCGTTGCTGTCTTCGAGCGGCGCGCCAACTACCACCAGGTCGCCGCCAATCCCGACCGCGGCGCCGAAGGCGTCTCCCGCCTCGCTGTTCGGCGCCTTGAGGTAGGCTTGGAGTGCCCAGCCGCCGTTTTCGCGAACGAAGACGTAGGCCGCGCCTGCGAGGGGGGCGTCGTCTTCCGCTTCCCCCTCGTTGACGGTGTCGGATCCGCTGGCCTCGCCAGGCGCTCCAACGACAAGGGTATTTCCCTGGAGTGCGACTGAGTAACCGAACTGGTCGTCTGCATCGGGGTGGGGGGCCTTGAGGTAGGCCTCCTGCCTCCAAGCTCCGTCTGCGAGCTTTCGGTAGACGAAGACGGCCCCGGCCGCAGGCGCCGAATTGTCGTCGGTCGAGCCCTCGAGCTCGGGTGTTTCTCTCGACTCCTCGGGAGCGCCTACGGCGAGGTAGTCGCCCCACAGGGCGATGCTGTGGCCGTTGTGATCCCCGGCTTCGCTGTTGGGCGCCTTGACGTAGGTCACCGAATCTCCAAGCCTTCCCGTGACCTGCCCTGGGTCGCTGTTTCCCTCTTCGGCGTTTGCGGACCCGGAAGCGCCGCTGACATTCGTTGCGCCGCTCGTGCCCGACGAACCCCCGAGGCTTGGTGCCCCGCTTCCAGTGCCTGCCGCGTTTCCGCTGATGCCGCCGCTGTCGCCCCCGCTGCTTCCTGCGTCGCCCGGGGCTCCTGCCGACTCGTTCTGCCCGCTTGCCCCAGCAATGCCGGCAGTGCCAGCAGAGCCCCCGCCCCCTGCCTCCTCGGCGCGAGTGAGGGAGCGTTCATGGACCCCGCACCCGAAGGCTGCCCCGAGCATCAACCAGTACAAGCTTCTTGTGGACGTATCCTTCGCGTGCATCTTCACCATTCTCCGCTTGCGCCGAATGCAAGCGCTGGACCAGCGCTTGCCGCGTGACCCGCTGCGCCAGAACCGCCTGCGCCCGACTCGTAGCTCAGCCAGAACATGACGCCGCTCGCCCCGACGGCGGCGCCGCCCAGCGAAAATCCCAGGATCGAAAGCGTCTGGGAATCCTGGGCGCGGGATATGGCTGCCTCATAGCTTCGGATTTCCGAATCGGTGCAGTCACTGCCAGTGGGACAGATCCCGTCGGCTTTGTCGTTCTCGTCGGCGAGCCGCAGGCCATACACGCTGCCCACGGCAATCCCCGCGACCCCGAGTCCGCCCAGCACCCAGCCCAGCACGCGGAAGTCGCGGGTGATGCTGTCAGCCGCCGGCGTCGTGGCCGGGGTCGAGGCGCTTCGTGCGGTGACCGTCGTGCGCCGGTTGGGCGCGGCCATCGGTGCGACTGGCGGCGCCACGAGCGGGGACGCTTCTACCGCCGGCTCTCGATCGAGGACCGGAACCTTCAGCGTCACGGTTCCCTCGAGGTTTCCCACCTCGACGGCCTGGCGCCACGAGACGTAGCCAGGCGCCGCGGCCGTGACCTGGTGAACCCCGGGATCCACCGGGACCGCCAGCCCCCATTGGGCGGCGGCGACGCGGGTTCCGTCTCGGGTGATCTCGAGCTTCTGTGTTGGCTGAGAGACCTCGATCGCGAGGCGAGACAGCTTTGGCTCGAGCGCGGCGGCACGGTCTCGAGCTACCTGCTCCCGGTCGAACTGTGCTGCGAGCCGTGACCTCTCCGCCAACTCGAGATAGGCGGTCCAAGCGCTCGCGGTCCGACCGAGGTGCTCCCAGCAGTCCGCCAAGTGAAAGAGTGCGCCGAGCCCCTGACTGACGCGGTACGACTCCTCGAACTTGGGGCACGCGTTCGGGTAGTCGCCTGCACTGACCAGTGCTCGACCTTGGCGGAAGAGCTCGGGCCCGGCGGCGCGGTCGGACTGGGCTTGCGCGAATGAGCTCCAGAGTGACCCGGCCACGCAGCAGGCAAGAAATGGGAGAGTAGCTGGTCCTCGGTTGGGCATGGTGATGGCGGGAGTCAGTAGAGGGAATCGAAGAGCTCTTCTGCGGTGGGGGGCTTGGAGGCGCGGGGACGCCCGATGCTCGACACCGGCTCGGGGGCGCGCTTCGCGGCAGGCCGCGGGGCGTGCTCGCCCTGGGAGGGCAGTGCTCGAGCGCGTGGCGGTGACGCTGAGACCGCGATGGACGGTGAGGGGGGCGGCGCGCCCAGTGCCACGGGCTCGACTACGCCTCCATCTTGCTCCGCTTGGGCCATGTGGCGGGGCACCGGCGCTGCGGACGCGCGGGTCCGCGCCCCATCGTGCAGGGGCACGCGTCCGGCGTCTGTTTTTGGCTCCTCGCCGGCATCGAGACCGGTGCTACTCGGGCCCCCCAGCGCATACACGAACGCGGCCACCGCGACCGCCAACGCTGCGCTCCCGGCCGCGAGCAGTACGAGCCTGCGGGGAGGCGCACCACGCGAGGCGGCCCGTATCGGGCTAGATATCGCGACTCCTGCATGGGAAGTCGTGAGCGCGGGCTTGGTGGGATCGAGTGCCAAGTTCACGCTGCGACTGGATTCGCTCGAGGCTTTCGGGGCCGGCCTCGGGTTGGCACGAGGTGGCAAGGTGTTTCGGCCCGTGAAGGGGGCGAGGGCGTCTCCCAGGGCATCGATGGTCGCGAAGCGCTCAGCGGCGTCCTTGGCCATGGCCTTCTCGACCACTCGGATGAGCTCAGCCGGCAGATCCGGCCTCAGCGCTTCGAGCGACTTCGGTGTCGCGTGCACGACGTGGTAGGCAACCTCCAACGCCTCTTCGCCGGTGAATGGTCTGCGACCACTCAAGAGCTCGTAGAGTACGACGCCCATGGACCATACATCGGTTCGAGCATCGACGCGTGCGGAGTCGCGCACTTGCTCCGGCGACATGTAGAAGTAGGTTCCAATCGTGGCGCCAGCCGTTGTTGCCGTCGTTCCTGCAGTGGCCCGGAGCTTGGCGATGCCGAAATCCAAGACCTTGACTAGATCGTTTCCGTCTCCGGCGCTCGTCACGAAGAGGTTCTCCGGCTTGATGTCTCGGTGAACAATCTCCGCGCGGTGCGCGACTGCCAAACCCAGGCTGGCTTGGAAGAGGAGCTCTGCCGTTCGCGCCACCGGTAGCGGCCCGTGACGCCGGAGTAAGGTGGCGCAGTCCGCCCCTTCCAGATACTCCATCACGATGTAGGGTGTCTCAGTGCCCGCCCATCCGAAGTCCGTGACCGCGACGAGGTTTGGGTGTGCCAAACGACCGATGGCCTTGGCCTCGTTTTCGAACCGCTTGAGCACCGACGGGTGGGCACCGTACTCGGGGTGCAGCATCTTCACTGCCACCTGCCGCCCAATCCCCGTGTGGTGGGCCAAGTAGACGCTACCCATTCCACCTGAGCCAATCAGGCGATCGATGTGGTACTTGTCGGCGAGCGTCGTGCCAATCCACGACAGGACTCTCTGGGCGCTTTCGAGCCGAGCCGTGTCAGAGGCATGGCGTTCCTCGCTCTGAGCAGGACTCTCCTCCTCCATCCTTCCTCAGTCCCGCTTCCGGAGTGAGTCCACCGAGAACTCGGGATGAGCGGCGATCAGGCGGTACGCCCTCCCGCGCGACAGGCCAATGCTGCGTGCAGCGCGTGCGACGTTGCAGTCGTTGGTCCGGAGGGCTTCGACGAGGGCTAGGAACTCCGAGTGGTCGTCGGTGCGGCGCCAGCTCCGAACTGGCGGTTGAGATTCCCCTGGCGGACATGTGCCTCGCTCTGCCCCATGGGGCTCGCGGGAACCCACCTCCTCGATGAGATGCCGCGGGAGCTGACGTCTCCCGACGGTTTCGGTTGCTCCCAGAACCGCGAACTGCTGTGCCACTTGCTTCAGCTCGCGGACGTTGCGTGGCCAGGAGTAGAGGCACAGTGCCTCAATTGCGCGCGCATCGAAACTCATCGAGCTTCCTTCGCGCATGGCGCCGAGGAATTGACGCAGCAGGGGGATGATGTCCTCGCGGCGTGCCCGCAAGGGCGGGAGCTCGAGGGTGAAGGCTTCGAGCCTGGCCTGGAGATCGGCTCGAAATCGCCCCTGCTCCACGGCGCGCGATAGCGGCTCCTGGGCGGCGGCGATGATGCGCACGTCGACGTGGCTCGCCTGCGTATCGCCGACTGGCGTTACTTCGCCCAGCTCCACGGCCCGAAGTAGCTTGGGCTGCAGGGCGAGCGGAAGCTCGATCACCTCATCGAGGAAGAGTGTTCCGCCCGTGGCGGCCCGAAAATACCCTTCTCCCGCTCGTTCAGCGCCAGTGAAGGCGCCTCGCCGATGTCCGAAGAGCTCGCTTTCCGCCAGGTGCAGGGGGAGCGTCGCGCAGTTGACGGGGATCAGTCGCCCTTGACGACCGCTCCAACTGTGGAGCGCATGAGCCATCCCCTCTTTGCCGGTTCCCGTTTCTCCCTGGACGACCACTGGAGCGCCGGCAGGAAGCAGGCGCGCCGTCTCCACGAGGCGCGCGAGAGCGGCTCCCCCGAACCAGCCGGGCGCCAGCTCACCGAAATTCGCGAGCGCTCCCTGTGCAGCAACCGCGATTCCGACCCATTCGCCGCAACGCAGCACGTCTCCGGGGCGGAGGGGCGCAGTTTCGCACCGAACACCGTTCAAGAACACGCCGTTTTGGCTGCCGAGGTCCCGCACCGCCACCACGGGACCGTCAATCTGGACTTGAAGGTGCTTCCTCGAGACTTCGGCACCGGACAGAACGACATCACACTGCGGATCCCGCCCGAAGATCTGGCGTGGCGTGAGCAAGGTGTCGACGCAAGTCGGGCAAACCCAACGCAGGTGGGTCGCGCGCGCGAGCGGCGGCTGCACCGTCGACGCTGGCGATGGCGAGGTGGTCGAGGACACAGTCCAGTACGTCACGCAATCCGTCTCGGTCCAGGGCAGCCCGGCAGAGGCAGCCCCGGGACGCCGCAAGGTACCCAAAAGGTCGCCGCGTCGTCAATGAGTGGCATTGTCGCTCCGTGGAACCTCCGGAGGGCGGGAGCTCGAGGTGGGCCTCACCGACAGAGTGTTGGTGGCACATCCGCCCGAGTTCGCCCACGGAGGCTCTCCACAACTACCGCAACTACGGCGCACTCGATCGCGCTCGCCACGCTACGGTTCGACCCAAAGGTGGTTTCGTTCGGCCGTTTGGCTGCTATTCGACGAAATGTTGAACCAACCTGCGTCTGGCCGATGGTGGCGCCGAAGTCGCCAGCCCTGGTCTGGGGCGCTCCAGTGACCGCCGCGATTGACGTCCGGGGCGCGCGGACGCATGAGAGGGCGACCGCCGAACACGAAGCGTCACGCATTCGAGGAGCCTTATGGCAGCGAAGAACACCAGCCAGGCCACGCTCACCGAGGGGGATCTCATGCCAGACGTCGAACTCCTCGACCAGGACGGAACCCCGGTCAAGCTCTCGAGCCTGCGCGCAAAGCGATTGGTCGTCTACTTCTACCCGAAGGACGATACGCCCGGATGCACTCGGGAGGCGTGCAGCTTTCAGGAAGGCCTCACGCGTCTTCGTCGGCTCGGAGCGGGGGTGGTGGGGATCAGTTCCGATTCGGCCGAGAAGCATCGCAAGTTCGCTGATAAGCACTCCCTGTCGTTTCCCCTCTTGGTGGATGAGGGACGGGCTTATGCCAAGCGGTGCGGGGTCCTCGGCGAGAAGACCCTCTACGGAAAGAAGTCCATTGGCGTGATCCGGACCACGTTCGTGCTGGATGAGGACAGGCGCATTCGGCGCGTGTTTCGCAACGTGAAGGTCGACGGTCACACGGAGCAGGTCATCGCGGCTCTCAAGGAATGGTGATCCGTTCACGAGCCCCAATCCAGCTAAATCAGCGAGCGCGATTCTCGAACGGTTTGGGCTGCCCCCATCGAGGT
>CAYRKE010000327.1:2287-7671 GCA_964424695.1 uncultured Polyangiaceae bacterium | reverse complement strand
GGGGAACCGTGGCAGGCCGAGGTTTTTTGGCGAGAGGGCTGTTGGTTGCGAGCCAGCAGCGGAGAACGAGCATGACCGTTGAAGCACGCAGAGGAGGGCGACGTTCCAGGGGTTTGCTGGTTGGAGGTGCTGTCCATGTCGCGGTGGGGCTCCTATTGGCTCTTGCGGCCTGCTCGAACCGCGCTGAACGGCCCGCACCGGCAGGGGGTGGTCAGGCCCAACCGTCCGACGGCTACACGAGCGTGGTGGACTCCTGTGAGCTCGGCGCTGAGCGTGAGTGCTACTTGACACTCGCGGTTCGCGAGCATGAGCTCACCTGTTACGAGGGGGTTGAAACCTGCACGGAGGAAGGATGGAGCGACTGCCAGGACGGAGAGGTGGTGACTCGATTCGCGCCTGCTGCGTGGGCTGTCCCGGACAGTTCTAGTTGGCTCGCCATCAGCGATCCGGTCAAGTGCGACATCGACGAGAACCCATGCAACCCGAGGTGTTGGCATTATGCGGAAGTACCGGATCCCGCGCCGCGGGTGCCGGAAGGAGATCCCCCCGAGGGCCTGATCGGCGGTCTTCCCTCTGACGCGCCCGAACAGAGTGGCTGCTACTGGGGCAACGACTGCCAGTATAACTATCGGTGCGAGGTTCCCGTGACCGACGCTGCTTGCGCCCATGACAAGTGCGAGACCGGCGGCGCGCTTGGGGGATGCCGTTCGACTGACCCGTGTGTGGACGCGATCTGCAGCGCGGCGCCGACTTGTTGCGACACGTCGTGGGACGCCGCCTGCGTCGACATGGTGCGCTCCGTGTGCGACGCCTTCTGCAACGAACCGGTCCCCTGCGAGCACCACATCTGCGACCCCGGCGGGCCGCTCACCTGCAATGATGCGTGCGTGTCAGCCGTGTGCGCGCAGGATTCTGGTTGCTGCGAGACTGCCTGGGACGAGACGTGTGTCGACCTCGCCGCAGACATCGGCGAGTGCGATCCGGTGCAGCTTCCAGGTGGGATTCCGAGCCTGCAGGTCGTTGCCGACCTCTGCGACTACGTGGCGTACTCCGAGACGGACTTCACGATCATGCAGGGCGGCGTCGCCTCAGGGCGGATCGGGTGTGCGGGCAACATGAATCTCACGAGAGCAACCCTCAATCCAGCGCTGCTCCGCGTCGGAGGGAACCTGACCATAGACAACGCGAGCATTACGGGGCGCGCCGAGGTTGCGGGCAACATCTCGCTCACGAACTCTACTGCCGCGCTCTTCGAAAGACCGGACATTCCGTCGCCGCTGCCCGTGTACGCGGGGGGGACAGTGACGATGACGGTTTCGGGGGCGAGGCTGACGAACGACGTCAACAGTCCATCGCCGCCAAGCGGACCCGGCGCTGCGGGCTTCACGGGTACCCACACGACGTATACCGACGGGGTATCCGTTCCCGCCTTGTCCGTGGCGGCAGAAACTCCCGCGGAGTGCTCCTCCAGCCAGAGCGTCGTGCTGGCAGATGGGACTCTGCCGCCCAATGCCGAGTCGGCCAACCCGAACGCCGCCTACGCCGCCACATTTCAGAACGGCACGCTCCGTCTCCGAGAAGGGCGCTACGTCTTCCAGACCCTGCAAATGTTTGCTGACTCCACTCTGGAGCTGGACTTCGGAAGTGGCGGGATCGACATTCACGTCTGCAATACCCTGGACCTGGGGTCATATGTCCTGATTACCACCCCAGAATCCTTCACGGATCTTCGCTGGTTCGTGTACGGGACGGGAACAGGTAGTCCTGCCACTGCTGCCCGAATTGACGTGCAGGGCGGGCCCTGTCGGGTAGTTCCAGGAGTCTTCGTCGTACCCAATTCGCGCGTCTACGTTGCGCCCAATACGCACCTCTTCGGTGTGATGTACGCCAACGGGATCCAGTTCGAACCTGCCGCGAACGAGGTGGATTCGGGTTACGCAGCAACCCTGTGCGAGGCTGCTGTGGAACCCTTGTGCAACACCGGATACGTCATGACGCCCAGGCCACCGCCGCGCGAGGCTGGCGAATGCTCTCCCTGGGAGCTCGGCGAGTTGGACGAGGACTGCACCCTGGGTGGTGGACGCTCGGGCTTCGATCTTGCCCTTGGCATGCCCTGTGCGAACAATCTGGTCGTCTGCAACCATGGCACGGAAGAGGCTCCAGCCGGAGTGGAGCTCGCTCTCTTCGATCCCTCGGTCGAGATGAGCGCCTCGATCCCGGTCGCTGACACGACGAACAGTGATTACGTTGGATCTTGTTTCACGACGAGACCCGTCCCTGCCGGTGACTGTCTCGAACAAACCTGCGCTCGAGGCTTGCTCGCGCAAGCTGCCAATGTCGTGGCGATCCCTCCCGATGGAACGACCGAATGCAATGTCATCGAGAACTGGACCGCGTACGATCCTGAGGTTCCGTGCCTGTGTGTCCTGGCCGACACGGTGGCGAGTAGCGTCGATACGGCAACGTGCGGTGTGGCCTTCACCGACGTCGATGCCGCCGATGTCTCGGCACTTCGCTGGGAGCAACCCAACGGAGTGACTCGCCAGGTAGGGGAGCTCGTGGACGCAACTGGCTGCGCCAGTGACCCCTTCGCTTACTACGTCGATGGTTCGAACCTCGTTCTCTGCCCCGACACCTGCGCCGCAGTCGTCGGGGCGCCCGATACGCTTCTCGAGGCGGTCGGAACATGCCGAGGGACTCCCTATGTCTCCACGACGTTCACGGAGATCTATCAGGGGATTTGCGCGGATGAGGGCACCGCTCCTCAGTGGGATCTCCTCTCCTGGGACAGCAGCACCCCCAACGACTCGAACATCACCTTCGAGGTGCGTCTAGCGCAGACCGAGGAGGAGCTTGCCGAAGCGGCGTTCCACGCGGTCGGTACTGCGTCCAGCGTCGACGACAGTGCTGGTCACGACACTCAGATCTGCGATGCCTTCACGTATCGCGCCGACTGCCCGGTCGTGCTGCCGCGGTTTGCGCTTGAGGAATCGCCCGTTTGGGAGATGCAGCAGCTCAGGAACGCGTTCCTCGAGCTCAGAGTGACTCTGAATCCCGGCAGTATGCTCTGGGGCAACGACCAGATCCCCGAGCTAAACACCTGGGATGTGAGCTACAGCTGTCTCGACAACGAGTAGCCGTATCCGTTCACGCTTTGCGCGGGAGACCGGCGGCGATCTGCCCTGCGCCCCGGGGGGGCACCATGCTTGGGTCCCCCTTGGGCATTGCTCGGGACGGGTCGTTCTGGGGCCGCGAACGCTTGCGAGTCGCCTGGACCGGCCGCCGCGGCAAGGCTCCGGCGCGGACGTGTCGCTGTTGTGTCAGAGAACGGCGTCGCTTGCCGAGCCTTGGAGCGCGAACGTGAGTCTGCAGTCTCGTCTAGTGCTCAGGCTTCGCCACAATACCCGTACGCCAGACCGGGCCTGATTTCCTGGCATACCGCATCGGGATTCGCGCAATCCGGGTGGCCCGACTCGCCCACGAAACCCTCGGAGCTGCGGCAGATGGCGGTGCAGACGAGTGAGAGAGTGTTGGGCGCGTATTCGCAGATCCCCATGGTTGCGCAGGGTTCATGGACGGTGTGTTCGGGCGCCGTGCAGGGGTCCCCGATTGGCATGCCGTGCTCCGGGACATCCAGGCACACTCCGGCGGTCTCGCCGATTGACGCTGAGGCTGCGCACAATTCCGTGCTGTCGCGGCAGTCTGCGCCGTTCGAGAGGTCACACGCGTCCCGGCACGTACCGAATGCGTAGACGATGCCCTGATCCGCCTCGAGGGCGCAAATCTGCCCCTCTGGACAGCCGCCGGTCGCAGCTGAGGCTGCTCCGGGGACACATATCGGGCGGCACTGAGCCTCCCCAGCACATCCCGTATCCGCGCCGAAGCGACACTCACAGTACAGGCCTCCCCCGCACTCACTACCCGAGTAGCAGGCGTCGCCAGCGCTGCCCTCTCCCTGCTCTGAGACGCATACGCCAAGACCAGGCACGTCCGCCACGGGCGCGCACCACCCGCCGTTCCCGCATGCCGGATCGGCTTGGAGGATGTCGCAAGATTCTCTGCAGGTCCCAATTCCCGGGTCCTCGGTGGTCGCTTGGATGCACGAGCCGGAGCCGCAGGCCTCAGAGTTGCCGACCTCGCAGATTGGCTCGCAGGTGGACTCTGCGCCTGCGAATGGCGAGGGCGTGGGCGAACACAGCAACCCTGCTTGGCATTCGCCTGGTGAGCACGCCTCTCCCTGGCCAAGCGAGCCCTCGCGAGCACACCGCCCGGATAGTGAATCGGAGCCGCTTACGGGAACGCATGCTTCGTTGTCGTCGCACTCGCCGTCATCAAAGGGGGAGCAGTCGCGAACGCATCCCGCGCGACCATCACTACCCTGGACACAGCTCTCTCGGTCGCTGCAGGCCGTCGGGTCTTCATCGGTTGCGTCTGGAGTGCAGTAGCGAGCACAGTATCCCGGGCTGCCGAGGGGGGTGACGCACTCCAGGCCTTCCGCACAATCGCCGGACTGGCAGAGAGCGCCGCGCGGCTGATCGCCCACGCGAACGCAAAGCCCTTCGACCGCAGTGCCTCCTGTGAGCTCGGGGTCGGGGGCGAGCCTGCAGCCGTCCGGTGGATCGCACCCTTCGGTGCCCGATTCTCCCATGGAACAGCGCTGTTGGCAGACTGTCCGAACGCCGGTTACATCGAATGCGCAGATCTCGCCCTCGGCGCAGTTAGCCCTATTCCCTACTTCGGCGTAGGTGCAGCGGGGCCGACATGTCGAAACCGCTGCGCCGGGTAGGGTGGTGCAGAGATCATCAATGGCGCATTGCGTGCTGTCTGAGCACGCCTCGCCCGTGGCCAACGCAGCGGCAGATCCGCCCGAGCTAGTCGCTTCGGACCCTCCGACTGCCCCAGCTCCGGCTGATGAGGCGGTTCGTCCACCTTCTCCGGCCGCCGCTCCCCCCGTGCCCGGCGGCCCTCCGCCTCGACCAGCAATGGAGTTCGAGCCACTGCTGCCAGCGGTGGCTCCTGCGCCGCCCGTTGTCAGCGGCGTCGATCCAGCTGTGCCGATCGTCCCGGCGAGCCCAGCTGCCGCTGTTCCGCCTGCTCTTCCTGCAGAACCCCCGGCACTCGGCTCAGATGCATCGGGTCTGGATTCCTTATCGTCGCACGCGGCGCCGAGTAGGCTGGCGATGAACAGCAGGGGCACGGCAATCGAACGTTGGGATACTCTCGGAGCGTGACGGCGGTGCATCGGTTTGCAGGGCCGTTCTGCGCAGGCACGGGCAGAGGACGACGACAGGTGGTTGGAAGCGTGGCGGAGGGAGGAGCTGAGACATGCCATGTTCGACCCCGGCGATGCAGCCAGTCTGGCACGTTGCGGGTCGGGGTGCACA
>CAYRKE010000327.1:0-2187 GCA_964424695.1 uncultured Polyangiaceae bacterium | reverse complement strand
AACTCTCAGAAGCGGCACGCGGCTTCTGGGTGGGGCGCGGACGCGGGCTGTTCAGCGTCTCTCTACAGCCACCCGAACTGCAGGGTTCCTCCCACCACGGGACCATGCATGCTGCTGTCTTCGCGCCCGAATTTCGAGATTCCGGCGGTCATTCGGTAGCCAGCCTGAAGCCCAACCCGCATCCATCGAGTCACATTGGCGTGGGCAGACAGTTGGGGCTCGACCACGAAGAATCGATCGGTGTCATCTTCATCGACGTCGTCATCCCAGCGATCGGTGTCGTCCGGGACCATGACAACGGCTCCACCGCCAATGAGCGCGCCTGCGCTCAGGTAGACGAGCTGGTTGGTGAGGAAGGCGTAGCGAAGCACGAGGCCTCCATATCCGACCTCCATATGGTGAGCGATCCCGTCCATCTCGACCGACTCATGCTCAGACACCCAACCGTACCCCGCACCGCCGATCGAGAAGCGGTGACCCAGGAGGAGGGCACCTTCACCTCCCACGAGGACACCGTCGTCACCATCAAATCGGGAGTACGCGACAACAACGCCGCCGTAGCCACCCACGCTGACTCCCCCGCCAAGCAGCGTCGGCGGTCCTGAGTACTCATGGCCCCGACAACCCTTTGAGTCCGGTTCCTGGGGTGAGGCTGCTGCTGTATCGACGGCTGTCGGTGGAGTCGACTCGGTGGTGGCCTCGCCAGCGTTAGCGCGATCAGGTTGCACACTCGGGGCCGGTTCTGTGGCCTGTGCGGCCGACTGGTCTGGTGGCGCCGGGCTCTCCCCCTCCGCGGTGCTGGTCGCTGCGTCCTCCGCATGCTCTCCGGTGGGCGTAGCAGTGGCGGCTGGCGTGTCCGGCGGTGTGGCGGCGGCCTGCCCTGGGCCTGGCTGAGCAGCTGCCTGCCCGCAGAAAGCCAGAACGACGAACCCCACACCCATGCCGCGGATACTGCTTAGCTGGCCTTTCATGACATCATCCTCCACTGGAATGAGGGTTCGTGCCCTGACTGCTTGCCTTCGTTCATGGGTTAGTGCGGCACAACGACACTTCGTCCGTCGAGCATTCCGGACAATCAACCTACCATGACAACCGCGACTCGTTCCAGGCCCCTCGTGTCGTCACTTCGCCTAATGAGGACATCTCGGCGCTTCTTTGATGTGGGTGTAACGCCCCCTCGCAAGGTCGGCGTAAATGAAATGCCCCCAAAAGACCCCTCCCTGGGGCTCGGGCGGCGGGATGATGAGGGCGTTGGACCTTCAGTACCCAAGCAATACGAGCGCCGCGGTTGCTGTCGCAACGAGCAGGCGCCACCATCCGAACACCGCTAGCCCTCGCCGCTCCAGCCACGTGACCATCCACCGCACGGCGATGACGGCGAAGAGCCAAGCTGTGACGAACCCGACGACCAGCGGAACTACCCCATATGCTTGGAGCATCACCGCTCCGCTTCCCAGCGCCTTGTAGGCAGTTGCGGCGCCGAGCGTCACGAGCCCGAGGAGGAATGCGAATTCGACCGCGGCGGCCATGGTGAGTCCAACGGCAAGCCCCCCGAGAATGGTGGCCAGACTTCGACTGATTCCTGGCCACATCGCCACGCACTGAGCCATGCCGATGAGAAATGCGGCACGTCCGCCAAGTGCCTCGAGTGCACTCCCGCTGGCGGGCTTCAAGCGTCCGGAGACTCCGAGAATCACCAGCCCTCCGAGGACCCACGCGGCGATGACCGGCCAAGGACCGAAGAGATAGGATTCGATCAGGTCATCGAACGCCACGCCCAAGAGCGCGGCCGGGAGAAACGCGATTACCAGTGAGGTGAGGATCCGAAGCCCCGTGGCGTCCTTACCGAGGATCCCGCGCGCCATCTGCGCAACTCGGGCACGGTAGAGTCCGAGCACCGCCGCGATTGCACCCGCCTGGATCGCGATGGCATATGCGTTGGACGCTTCGGACGGGGCGATTCCGAGCAAGCGCTGAGCGACCAACAGGTGCCCCGTCGAGCTCACTGGGAGGTATTCCGTGATCCCTTCCACCAAACCAAGAACCAGTGCCTGCCAGATCTCCATCACTCTGCTTCCGGAAGTCGCGGACTATACCTCCGCGTCGCCTCGTGCGGGAAGCGCGTTCGGACCAAATCAGCGGTCACAAATCTCGGACAGTGGAAGGAGTGGCATCAAGTGGCGCATC
>CAYRKE010000326.1:0-7696 GCA_964424695.1 uncultured Polyangiaceae bacterium | reverse complement strand
AGTTACTCGAAGTAGCCATGCTGGATGGCGCCAACGCTACATTGCACGAGCGCCCCACGCCAGGCCTGTCAATCGGGACATTGAAGACTCTGAGACGCTGACCCGAAGTTGGCGCGAAGAACCGGCGCGGCGTGGGCATCTGATCGCGATCACCCACCTCGCTCGCGCTCGCGATCGCGATCACGACGCCTCGCCGCCCGATCGGTGGTTTTTCGGGACATTCGACCTTCTTGGAGATGGAACACCGCCTGCAATGCTCGAGTTCCAGTCAAGGAGTGAGCCATGCAGACGATGCCCCGCGAGACAACCGAGACCTCCGTTTCTTTCTCCCTTGCCGAGCTTGCCAGACTGGAAAGGGACCGCCAGAGAGACGAAGAGCAGCGCCGTGCTCGGGCTCGCGAGGCACGTGCCGCCGAGGAACGCAAGGCAGACGCGGAGCGTCAGCGAGCTGAAGAACGCCGCGCCATCGCCGAGTCGGAGGCGCGCCGACAACGTGAACGCGAGACGGCAGAAACCTCGGCGCTGACTGAAGCGCGTGCTCGGGCAGTCGTGGAGGTGGCGCGCATCGAAGCGGAAGCCAAGACTCGACTTGAAGCGGCGAACGCCCAGCGCACCCACGAACTCGCCATGCTCCGCGTCCGTGCCGAGAAGGGGCTTCAACGGACCCATTGGGCACTCGCGGCAGCTCTGGGTCTCACGTGCAGCCTGGCAGCGCTGGGTCTGTACGGAGCTGCACGCAAGAATGAACGACTCGAGCAGGACCTGACGCGGCTCAGTCAGGAGAAGACCGACGCGGTCCAGAAGTGGGATGAGGCGCAGAGGCGCCATCTCGATGCGCTCGATCGATGGCACGAGGTGCTCGGGGCTCGGCCGCTCGATTCCGACGTCCGGACGGCGCTCGAGGAAGCCGTCGCTCTCCGCCGTTCAATCGGCGACACGAACGCGCGGGAGGTCGGGCTCGGAGCGGTGAAAGGTCTGGAACCCTCGAAGGTCGCTGCCTATGCGGCGGCCCTCGGCGATGCCCAACGCCGCCTGGACACCGCGAGGCGGCGCGCGACACTCGACCAACGATTCTCCGATCTGACGGCTCTGGCCGCGCGCCATCGGGGAGGCAACGTCGCCGCCGCACTCGCTGCCGCGGCCGCAATCAAGGCTCGCCCGAGCGGAGACTCGTCCACGCTTGCCCGCTACGAGCGCGCACTCGATGGACTCCGAGACAGCCTCGCCGCCTCGAGCATCACAGGAAACCCCGCCGGTGCCGGTCCGGCGACGGTCCATGTCACCACAGGGCATTCCCGCCAACCTCCCTGCGCCGACGGTGACCCGATGTGCGACTCCGACGGCCCATCTATCTAGCGGACAGCTCCGGAACCGGCAACGTAAGCCGACTTCGCCGTTTCCAAGCCGTTTGAGCGCGGCAAGATGTCCACAGACGGCGAGGCGCGGGGTAGCAGCCCGGCAAGGCCGGCGCATGACCCCTACCCGTCACAGGCTTCGTCGTGGCAACCTATCCGTGGACCATGGTGAAGGAATCCGCAGAAACGAGCGAGCATTGCGGGCCGGTTCAGCCGCTCGAGGGGAGGCGCCGGCCCGCGCTGGTCTGCGCGTTTCCTCGGCCGGTCGCCATCGAGCTGCCATCCTCGGGGGTGAGCATTGGACGCGGATGGCTGGCGCAACACGGCCTCGTGGACTCGGAGGTCTCGAGCGCTCACTTGCGGCTCGAGCGACAAGGCGGGTCCACGCAGGTTAGGGACGCTGGATCTCGTAATGGAACCTGGGTCAACGGCTCGAGGTTGTCGCCGCACGATCTTACCCCTCTCGAGGACGGGGCGGTCTTGCGAATTGGACGCACGCTCTTCGTCTACCGACGAGAGCTCGACGGCGCGCTCATCCCTGGTCCATCTCTCGAAGGGCTGGTGGGCCCGTTCGGGTTGCGGGCGCTGGTGAACTTCGTGATGGGTCTGGATCGCAACCGGCCTGGGACGATCCTGGTGGAGGGGGAAACCGGCGTCGGTAAAGAGCTGGTGGCCCACGCCATCGCCACCGCTCTCGGACGCGCGGAGCGGTTCGCTGCGGTCAACGTCGCGGGCGTGGCGCGCAGTGTCTTCGAGTCGCAGCTGTTCGGTCATGTCGCGGGATCGTTCTCGGGAGCGAAGACCGCCAATCCCGGCATCATCGTTGCGCACGACGGGGGAACGGTCTTCCTGGACGAGATCGGCGAGATCGATCTGGAACTGCAAGCCAAGCTCCTGCGACTGTTAGAGAACCGCGAGGTGCTGCCCGTTGGAGCCCAGCGCTCGGTCCGGGTAGACGTGGCACTCATCGCGGCAACGAACCGAAGTCTGGACGACATGGTAGAGGCAGGAATATTTCGCCGCGATCTGTACGCTCGCCTAGCCATGGCGCGGATTCGTATCCCCGCCCTTCGCGACCGCGCCGAAGACATCCTTTCGGTCGCCCAAGAGCTCGCAAGGAGGGCCGGAGGATCGCTACCAACGGAGCGCCTGGAAGTCGAAGCGGTCGAACGGCTGTTGCTCGAACCCTGGCCAAACAACGTGCGAGGGTTGGATGCCGCGCTGGCGGCCGTCCGCCGAGTGGACCCGGAACCTGGCCTACGACTGTGGTCGCTCGATGAAGTGCTCGGGCGCAGCGAGCAGCACAAGCCGGCACTCACCTCAGCGGTAGTGGAGGCCGCCCTCGAGGCGGCGGGTGGCAACGTCACGGCCGCCGCAGAAAGTCTGGGCGTCTCGCGCGGGAGACTCCTCAGGTTCCGCAAACGAAACAGCGGTGGGTAGTGCCCGCAGACTTCGAGGCCCTCAGAGGGTCTTCGCGCAGCGGAAACCTACGCTCTTGCCCCGAGCGGTTGGAACGCTCGGATACCGACGCGCAGACCTTGCGTTCTGAGAGTCGGTGGTATCCCAGCCGCCTCCGCGCAGGACCCGACGGAAATCCCCGCATCCATCCGGTCCGTCGTAGGGATACGGGCAGTATGGGCTGTCCGTCCATTCCCAGACGTTGCCGGCAAGATCCAGCACACCTTCTGGCGTCGCGCCCGCCGGATAGTGTCCCACCGGAGCGGTTGATGCTGCCCAGTCTGTCTCGTCGAACATCTTGGGCCAGGGCCCACGACCCGCGTTGTAGAGGCGCTCCGTCAGTACGCGACTGCACTCGGTGTCGCACGCGTTCAGGTATTTGCCGGAGGGCTGCGTCTCTCCCCAAGGGTACCGTCGGCCAGTCGTTCCCCGCGCCGCGAGCTCCCATTCCGCCTCCGTCGGCAAGCGCTTGCCGACGGCCGCACAGTATGACTGGGCGGCGTACCAGTCGACGCAGTTCATGGGATGGCTGGGAAAATCGCTACCGTTGCAGAACCCACTTTCGATATCGCGCCCCTTGGGGGTGAGCCCCTCGTACTCAACGGTCATGGGGGCCTTCTTGCACGATGTGCATTGTCGATAGGCTTCGACGGTCACCTCAGTGGTGTCGATGCAGAAGGCCGACAGGGTCACCCGTAGCTCCCTGCCCTCGGCCGTGGTTTCGTCACTGGGAGTATCGGCGTCGGCGATCGAGCCGAGCCCAAACGTACCGCCACGAACCAACGTCATGCCCGGGGGGCAATCCACCAGGACTGCGGTTCGCGCCCAACGGGACAGGCCCACACCAACCACGGCCGTAACCCCAGCAACAGCTCCCAAGAGCAGGAGGCGCCGCCCCGGTGGCTCTCCTCGGAACCACGAGCGCCTTGTGGGTCGCGCGATCGGTGGGTGCTCCAGGGTTCGAGACACCTGAAGAGAATCGGAGGTCTCCCCAGACGGTTCGCGATGGCTCGACTCCGTGGAAAGCACTAACTTCGTCGCTGGCTCGGATCCCGGAAAGGCATCGAGCATTTCGCGAACCGTCTGAAATCGTCCGTTCGGATCGACGGAGAGAGCCCTACTGAACCACTCGTCCGTCCCCTTTGGTAGATCCGGTCGTCTCTCGGAGGGCAGCGCGAACTCGCCCCGAAGGACGGCGGCCCCGATCGACACGAAGGAGGACCCCTGAAACGGAAGGGTCCCGGTCAGAACCTCGTAGAGGATAACGGCGAGGGACCATAGATCGGAGCGTAGGTCCACATGGCGACTGGCCTCGAGCTGCTCGGGGCTCATGTAGGCGGCAGAACCAACGACGACGCCGGCCTCGGTAAGTGTGGCGCTCGTGTTGTGCACGTGGGCGGGCTTCAGCATCTTGGCAACGCCAAAGTCGAGCACCCTCACGAAAAGGGGAGAGTCACCGCCGCCCGCGGTGATGAACAGGTTGTGCGGCTTGATGTCGCGGTGCACGATGCCGCTCTCGTGAGCGCACTCGAGGGCGCTCCCCACCTGTTGGAGCAGCACCTTGGCAGTCGCGAAGCTGAGCCGGCCGCCCTGCTCAAGCAGTTCCGCAAGAGAGAAGCCCGGAAGGAGCTCCATGACGATGTACGGCACGACCTCGTCCACAGTGCCGTAGTCCATGATCCTGACGACATGTGGGTGCGCGATCCGCGCCGTGGCGCGTGCCTCGCGCTCGAAGCGGGCCACCAGGGTTGGATCGGCAGCGACGCGCTCGGGACGGATGAACTTGACCGCGACGTCCGTGTCCAACGCCAGGTGGTGAGCCGCCCAAACCACCCCCATGCCCCCCTGGCCAAGCGGATGCAGTAGGGCAAGCTTGTTGGCTAGGACGGCACCAGGGCGGAGTTCCACGAGGGCTCGCCATTGTACCATCACGCGGGCTCTGCCGTGGGTCCTGCGCCCTCTCCGCGGATTACACTCCGAGCGGACGCAGGCTGGAGGGGGCACGTTCGGCGTCAAGAACGCGGGCCTGACACCGCTCCGACGTCACCGCCGAGGCCTGGGAGTCCCAGGACGTCCTGGCGGGGGGGGCTGAGCAAGGCTGGGCCGATCCCGTATTCGGAGCGGAAGGTGTGGGGGTTCTGGTCCAGGCCCACGGCGGCTGGCAGAGCGGCAAGCGGCGGACTTGCTACTCGCACAGAACCACCAACGTGGGCGCTCGCTGCGTTCCAGCATTCGCCTTCCTTGACCATGATGGAAGATCCGATACGTTCTGTCTCGCGCACCGCGGTGTTTCTGGCGGGCGCAGCGGTGAGCTCAGACCAGAGGCATGACCGAGCGTGCGGTGCATACTCCTTGCTCGAGATCGCAGGGGCACTCTTGCCATCGACCGCAACAGCAAGCACTGTGCCGCCCTCCTCAGGTGGTGCCTTTTGTTCGAGGAGAGTGCGTGCCTGCTCACCAGCCGCGTCCACCATTCGCAGCACCGCGCGAGGCCTCGGTGTCCATCCAAGCAAGTCTCGACTCAGGCCCCGTGCCGACGTGACCGCCATCTGCGAGCACAACCTTGCCAGGGTCTTCACCGCCAGCATCCTGAAGCCATCCGGGACAGACAACATGAAGCAATCTGCTCGTCCAAATCAGCGAGCGCGATTCTCCCCGTCCAGGAGTCTCAGTTGCCACTGGACAAGAAGCCTCCAGCCAGTCAGAGAACACGTTCAGCCGCCTCCGCCGCGGCCCCCTCACTCTCCATGCCTTTCGCGCCAAGGCCCAAGCTCGCCATCACGACATTGACAGAGCACGCGAGCTGGAGCTAGCGTTCCTGCCTCATGACTGCTCCACGGATATCATCTTGCGTATCGCACCCAATTCCCGGCGTTCTGTGGCTCACGGGGCGTTCGGGCGCGGGGAAGACCACTGTCGGCCGCAAGGTTGCCGCGATCCTTCGGCGGAAGGATCGGGTGGCGCTACACCTAGATGGGGACGACATCCGCGGCATGTTGGGGCACCGATGGGAGTACGGGCGCTCCGATCGCGAGGAGCTTGCGCGGGCATACTTCCGGATCTGCAGCTACCTTGCGGCTCAGGATTGCACGGTGGTGCTCTCGGCGGTAGCGCTATATGAGGGGGTGCGCGCTTGGGCCAAAGCGAATATCCCGAACGTCTTCCAGATCTACTTGGATGTCCCCGTGGAGGAGCGAGTCCGGCGCGATCGGCAGACCAAGAACGTCCTTTCGAAGATCGGTGAGACAAAGGACCTGTATGACGAACCCACAGCGCCGGATCTGCGCGTGATGAACTACGGGGACGTTACCTCAGACATAGCCGCCGAACAGGTCGTCAACTTCTATCTACACCGACTTGGCGCGCATGCGCTCGACCACGGCAAGTCTGCACACTGGGACCGCTACTACACCGAAGCATCTCATCCGACGTCACCGACTTCCTTCGCAGAGTTTGCTGCATCGGAACTCATCCGCCGTCCCTGCCGCCTGCTCGAGATGGGATGCGGCACAGGGCGCGACGCTGCATTCTTCTCGAGCCGAGGATACGAGGTGGTTGGGGTCGACCCGTCTGCTGCGGCCATCGCGTTCTGTCAGCGCGAGCATGCCACTCTCCCGGCCGTTTTTCTGACCGGGACGGTTGGGCTCGTCCAGACGCTTCGGCTTCCGCCCTTTGACGTGGTGTACTCTCGCTTCGTGCTCCATGCCATGACCGAAGCCGAAGAGGTCGATACGCTTACCAGGGCACACTCACTGCTTCGTGAAGGCGGAAGGCTTCTGATCGAGTGCCGCTCGGTCAACGATCCGCTCATGCGTCAAGGCGAGATTATCAGCTCGACCGAGCGCATTGCTGGCCACTACCGCCGATTCATCGTTCTTGAAGAACTTGCCGCGCGCCTCAGTACGTTGGGGTTTCTCATCGAGTCGGCCATTGAGTGCAAGGGGCTTGCCGTGTGGGGGGATGACGACCCTGTCGTGATTCGGATGGTGGCGAGGAAGAGCGACAGGCCGCGTGCGGTTCCCTCTGCCGCTTCCGCGGAGCTGGAGTGATGATGGACTACCCGGTCCAACTTCAGCATGCTGAGAAACTTGGTGACCTGCGGGAGCGCTGTGTCGTCTTTCACGGCGTCAACAAGAGCGGGTCATTGGTTATGTCGGATGTCATGCGCGCGGCTTATGCGACCGCGAACCGGAGCGCAGAAGTCCATTCCGTCTACCACCGGGACATCAAGACGGTGTCGGAGGCGTTGTCCTTTCTTGCGACCCCCCCCAAGGGCCATAGCTTCGTGGTTGGCCACTACCTGTATGGAGCGTTCAATCTGATTCCGGACCGTCACGCGCTCATCACGCAGTTCCGGCATCCGCTACCGCGTGTGGTGTCGTGTCACAGGTGGATTACTAACAAGCGGATAAAAGCCGGAGAAGAAACGGTATCGATCGAACGTTACATTGAACAGACTCGCGGCATAGCACATTCGCAAATAGCGCAATTCGGGATCGGTTTCCGGCCGGAAGGGGGACTGAAGCGTAGCACTCTGACCAACGCTGAGGTTTACGAGCGGGCCAAAGAAGCCATCGAGCGCGACGTCGCGTGGTTCGGAATCGCCGAATTCTTCGAGGAGTCCATCTTCATCAACGCCCATCTGTGCGGCCTCGGCTCTGTCAGACCGTGGAAGCGCGACAACCGCAACCAGGGGCGCACAATGACCTGGGATCTTCCGCCCAAGACGGTTTCCCTCATCGAAGACGTGTATCACTACGATTTCGAGCTCTACGCCTACGCCAAAGCCAAGTTTCTGGAGCGCATCGCCGGAATCGATTTCGGCCCCTGTTTCTCGGAATACAAGGCCGTGTGCGCCGCGGAGTACAAGGACCGCATCCTCT
>CAYRKE010000325.1:0-7708 GCA_964424695.1 uncultured Polyangiaceae bacterium | reverse complement strand
AGCATTCACTTGGACCTGTCGCAGCCCAGGCTGCGTGATCTCGACCGGGTCTTCTGCCGTCCAGATCTTGGTGTCGACGGTGTTGATGGCACCGAGTGCCGAATGTAGCGTCGTGGTTTTGCCCGAACCTGTTGGGCCAACGCAGAGAATAAGCCCGTAGGGCTGTTTGATGAGACCATCGAGGACGCGCAGGTTTCGTTCCGAGAGGCCCAGACTCTGAAGCGGAATCGGCTTCGACGCCGCCAGGATCCGCAGCACGATGTCCTCGTTGTTGTTGACGGTGGGAATCGTGGCAACTCGAAGCTCGATCTGCCTGTCTACGAGCTTGAAGCGGATCTTGCCGTCCTGGGGCTTCCTGCGTTCCGAGATGTCGAGCTGCGACATGATCTTGAAGCGGGCAACCAGGGGATGGCGGAACGTCGCGGGGATCTCCTGGTATGACACGCAGTCCCCGTCGATGCGGAAGCGGACGATGGTGCTGCGTTCTTTGCCATTCGGCTCGATGTGAATATCGGACGCGCCGCGGCGATAGGCGTCGATGATGATCTGGTTGGCAAGCTTGATGATCGCGTTGTCCGAGTCCTTGACCTGAGAGACTTCGGCGGTTTCGAGCTCGACCCCGAGCTGCCCGTCGTCGTTTGCCAGCACCTTGAGGATGGTGTCCATCTCGCTCTCGGCTCTGCTGGACTCGAACTGGTCCAGACAGCTTAGGATGTACTTGTCGAGCTGGCTCGGTGTGACGACAACTTCGGTGACCTGCCTCTTGACGCGCATCCGCACAAGGTCGATGGTGTCGACTGCGAGTGGATCAGCCAGCGCGAGGGTGACCGATCGGGCATCGGCTTCGATGGCAAGCACGCGGTGCTTCTCGACGAAGTCCTTGGGGAGTTCTCCGACCGCCGCGAGATTGATGTTGCAGGCGTCGAGGTCGAGGAAGGGAAGGTGGAACTTCTTGGCCAGCGTCATCGCCAAGTCGACTTCGGTGATGAGATCCATGTCGACGAGTATCTGGCCAATACGTCTGCCACGGCCCTTGCGCTGCTCGGCCAGCGCCGCCTCGATATCCTCCGCGGTTGCAAGCCCAGCTTCGATCAGTACCTCGCCAAGTCGCGTTCCCTTCCGTTTCTGCAGTTCGGTAGCCTGTTCGAGGCCAGCGGCATCCACTTTCTTGTGGGCAAGCAGGATCTGGCCGATGGGGATGCGGGCATCGCTCTTCTGCGCGGTGAGGCCTTGCTGGAGCTGCGCAGCGCCAATCTTGCCCTCGCGAACAAGTATGGACCCTATCGGCTCGTTGAGCTCCTTGGCATTGATGCCGTGGCCGTAGAAGAAGCACTCGCGGAACGGCGAACTGGGGTCGACTGGCTTCGTGTAGAAACCGATCTCCTTTGGGGACTCGCCGCCTGCGCTCTCGACCAGGAACGTCTTGTTGCCTGCGATGTGGAACTTGAAGGTTTGTCGGTCTCCCGCGGGTCGAGGCGGGGGGTCTCCAGGGCTTCGATGGAATCCGACGTATGCCACCCTTTCCGTGGGAAAGGCGCGTCGTGGAGGGTTCTCCTCGGACAGCATGACCGTCACGTATGGCGCGCCTGGCGTGAATCGAGCGACTTGCCCCGTTTGGCTCGACCCATCGACGAAGCCAACGGTGACCTGGGCAGCAGATGGGCTGAAAATCCGGTCTTCGACCATGTCTGCCCTGCAAACGGACAGAAAGTCGCGTCGCTAAATCGGGACGCAGAGGTCGCGCGGTCCCCGGAGTCGTCAGAGCTCAACCCCCCCCCGGGCTGCCAGAAGTCAGTGCCCCGCGTCTATGGGAAGAATGGTGGGTCAGAATGCCGAGTACCGGACTCGAAGCCGGTCATGTCGCCCAAGATACTGACCGGGCGTTCCTCTTGGTGGCCCAGGCGGCGAGCCCACCGCGATTCGCGTTTGCCCAGTTCTCCGTCAGCGTCTGGCGGATCTCCGGGTGTCCGAGGAGCCCGCGATCGGCTGGACACTGGGCAACCACCTTCGAGTACTGCCGCTCGACGTTTCGCGGATCGCTGACCAATCTCATGAGCGGTGTCATTGGCCACGGTGTGCAAGCTTCCTCGAGTCTCGCTTCGATCGAACCGTGGGCTGGTCACGTCAACCTCGTCTTCTAGGGTAGGGGGCGCCAGGTGCCCGGCGAGCCTGGTAGGTGTCTGGCTCGCTGCACGGGGCACGCCTCCTCTACGGGGGGGATGCAGGATCGCCGATGAGGCCTCTGTCTCGGGCGTCCCGAACGATCTCCTCCGAGTTCTCGGCGAACACCAGCGGCAGCCCTTCTGCCTGCGCCTGCGCGAGTGCCGCGGCGGTCCGCCGCAGGTGCCGGGCAGTGCCGCGGGCGCGTCGCACATACCCGACGACGAATCGTTGTGGGTATTCGCGCATCAGTTCCAGAAAGAGGGCTGGATCACGCTCCCCGCTATCACCGAGCAAGACGAAGCGCATCTGCGGGAACGCTCCGAGGAGCTGACGGATCGATGTGCCCTTGTGATCGGCTCTGGGGCCTCGATGGACACCTGGGAGATCCAGATCCCGGAGGAGTAGGGGACCTTTGGGTAGACCCTGAACGTCCATATACTCGACCAGCATGTGATAGAGATTCCATGGGCTTTTGGAGACATAGAAACAGGGTCGATTGGGCGACGGGTTGCCGCCGCTAGCGCTGAGCAGCCGATAGAGTGCGACAGTTCCCGGCGGTGGCTGACGCGTGAGGGGGTTGCGAAAAAGGGTGAGATAGAGCATGCGCACCTTGCTCGTGACATCGGTGACGAGCAAGGTGTCGTCGATATCGCTGATGATTCCGAGATCGCCTCGGTTGCCCAAGAGCACAATCTCTCCAGAGAAATCCGCGCAGTTGCGGGGGCAAGCAGGTTCTGGCTCGCGTGGCGGAGAGACCCGTTCGAGCGGTTCCATGGATTCCTCGGAGAGCCGTTCATGGATCAGGTTGCGGCTCGGACCCTGCCCGGCCTGGCTGACGAGGCTCACCCGCGCCTCGGCCCACGCCGACGTTGGGCCATCTTCCGTTGGAAGCGTTGCGGTGAAGTATCCCTCATCATCCGCGTGCGCTAGTACGGTTCGCCCCGCGTACTCGATCTGAACCGTGGCAAAGGGGACCTCGTCGGACTCCAGCCAGGACAGTGAGCGGCGAAGATTCAGCCAGCGGCTGTCATCGGGCTTGGCAGGAGGAATACGCTTGCGCTCAAGAACCCGCCCGGTGAGAAAGGCTACCTTCCCGTTGTCGAAGCCGCGGTAGACATGTACCTCTACCGGACGCGTGAGACCCAGCCCGGCGCGCAGTCGGTACTTGGCAGTGGCGAGCCTGGCTCCCAGGGGTTGATTCGACGCGCGGCGAAGCTTCTCCATACGGACTCTGATAGCTCTGCGTGATTGGTCCATCAACGGCGATTACCGCGATCCCGCAGGACCTCCGCCCGATCCGTCATTCGGATGCTGATGAGGCATCGATTCCGGCGATGGCCTCCAACCACTCGAGGCGGGGCCGAACCCGGGCCACGATACCGCGGCGCGGCGCGTTCTGCATTTCCCCTTCCCAGGTGCGAATGCGGGGTTGCCCCGCATTGGCTGCAACGAGAGTGGGCATTGAGGTGAACGGATCGGACGCCACGATGAAGAACGAATGGTAGTGGAGCAGACCGTCGTCGCGTGGCCCGAGGATAGCCACCACGTCGCCTGGGCGGAAGTCGCCGCGTCGCTGGAAGAGCTGTCGGAAGAACGCTCCACGGTTCGCGAAGGGGACACGCTCAGACTCGGGAATCGTCATCACATCGAACCAGTGGGGGTGCGCGACGGCGAAGGAGATGAAGCTGTCGACGCTGCGTCGATTCTCGATGTTGAGCGCGTCGAAGTCTAGCCTTCCCACGCGGCGCTGACGCGTCTCGTCGCGCTTGCCCCATCGCGTGCCCGCCATGCGTTCCCAAGTGTCCGTGATGAAGTCGACGCAAACCTGGGGCACGCGAGGCACGCCATCGAGGCGAAAGACCGGGTACCAGTCGCCGTTGAACTCGAAGCGGGAACTCCCTTGGAGATAGGCGGTCCGCCATTCCTGGCGCAGCCTTCCGTCTTGCTGCCCGTCTTCAGTCCTGGGTTCATCGAAGGGCAAAGCCTCACCGACCTGTTCTGCGATTGCGGCCAGGAGCCGATCAAGGACTCTCCCTTGGCGCATTTCCCGCGTTCGGGCTGCTTCAACTTCAGGGCGAGCTCCGGGCGGGACGGCTTCGCACTCGAGCTCGAGCTGGCCATTGGCGATCGATAGTACGGCCGGTACTTGGCGCTCCCCGTACACCAACGAGGCAACGACGGCTCGACTC
This sequence comes from uncultured Polyangiaceae bacterium, assembly GCA_964424695.1. Taxonomy (GTDB): domain Bacteria; phylum Myxococcota_A; class Polyangia; order Polyangiales; family Polyangiaceae; genus JAEWRL01. The sequence goes on along the minus strand of CAYRKE010000325.1, from coordinate 3,356 downwards.
GTCATATGTTCGACCTCGATCCGCGTCGCTCCGAGGCGATCTCGAAGTGTCCCGAGGCTGATGTGGCGGGAGGGGCCGAGCACCTCTCCGGGGAGTGCCATCCGGTCGAATAGCCAGATCCGAGCCGGCTTCCCCGCTTCGGGGCCGTCGGTCCAGACATAGTCATTGTTCCTGCGTACGGCGCGCCAGGTGCGATGTCCTCGGGTTACGCTGACTTCGGGCTCGGAGAAGAGCTGACTGAGCCCAAGCCCACCGGCAAGAAGCGCGGCCAAATCGGGCTTTTCGGCGTAGAGGTAGCCATCGGTCAGCAGAAGCTGTCTGAGTTTGCCCGGATAGCGCAGGTAGCGCGAGAAGACTTCATTGAGAACCTGCCAAGGAACGCCGGTTCGATGCAGTCGCCGACGCCACATCGCCAAGTCTGGGGGGAGCTCCGGGGAGCGCGGGGGCTCCAAGAACAGAACCGGCTCTGCCTTGGCTCGTGCCACGAGTTCGGCGCGAACGCTCCCGAGGGTCGCAGTGCCGGGCAACGGCGTGTCAGCGAGGAGTGCAGCGCGTCGCCGTTGACATGCGTCGGTGGTGGGCATCGCGGCGGCGTGCGTCGGCCTGACAACTCCCGTAGCCGGTGGTGGAGGGGCTCGGCGCAGCCAACGCGAGACGCCCAGGGTTGCCGAGCTCGTGAGCAACGACACAGTGATGCAGAGGGCGGCGTGGCGTAATGCGCGCATGGGGACAGGCTTCGACCATTGTGCCATAATGCCGGTTTCCCCGGTGCCCAAGGATCCCGTTGAGGAGGCGAAGCCGTGTCCGCCAATTTCCCGGCACGGCGAGTCGGGATCGGAGCTGGCGAACCGATCGATGCTTGGGGGGGGCCTGCTTGGACGGACTCGGCGGGCCTGCGGTGACTGTCCGTGTCACCAGCCATTTGGCTGCGCCCCCCGGGGAGTCATCCAACCCTTCTCGTCCGCCTCCCGGGGCTGAACCCTCTCAGTGTCGAGGGAAGCGGCGGAGCAACCGGTACTCGGGACGGGAAGCTCGAACAGTGCGTTTCAATGTCAGGTGGACGAGCTCACAGTGGCCACGATTTCGGTAGTAGAGATGCCCTCGGTTCTTGGCAAGTACTCTACCGTGCACACGTCGTCCAGTTCGTCGAACCGCCCCTTCCAGTCGTCGCCCATGACCAAGATCCTGGCCTGATAGCGCAGAACATACTCACGCTTCTGTTCGAGAGACTCTTCCAAGAAGACTTCGTCCACGCAGCGGAGCGCATTCACGATTTCCATGCGATCCTCCTGGCAGAACACCGGCATCTTGCTCTTTTTCCGGAAGTTGAGGGCGTCCGAGGATACTCCGACAATCAACCGGTCACCGAGCCGTGCTGCGCGCTCCAACAGGCGTACGTGTCCGACGTGGAGCAAGTCGAAGGTGCCGAACGTGATCACTGTCATGTGAACCCACCGAGGTTTTTCGTAGCGCGCACCGTATCACCAGCTTGACGTTCCGCAATCGTCGCTTGACACGCGAGCGAGTCCAAATCGCAGACTTGGGCCTACCATCCGGCTTTCGTCGCACTGACGATGTTGCGAGCGGGTTGCCCTGGAACGACAAACGGGTTGCTTGTCGTTGTGGAACAAGCAAAAAAGGCGCCAGCGCACGATGACACGAGGGGTCCTCCCACCCAGCTGGTCAGCGATGAGTGTCACGATGTGGAAGGTCGTCGCGGCGCAGGTTGGCAGCGCGTCCTGGAGCCAGCGGGCGGCTGCCAGCCAGTCCATGAGGTGTCCGGTTGTCGCTCGTGTCCCGCGGGGAGCTTCATGGGATCGCCAGAGGCACGTCACCACCGCCAGGTCAGCGCGCTATCCTACGTTGTTCTGACGCATGTGTTTTGTACCCGCCTCCACAGATGAACTTCTAGGGAGCACGCCCTCGTGTCGTGTTGCGGGCGCTTGTGGCGGATGTCCCCACATCACGCGATCGCTGGCGGCACAGGCCGAACTGAAACTGAGCCGCGTGCGGCGCGCGCTCGAGCAGGCATTCGATGAGAGCAGCTTTTGGCGTCCTGACTGCCGCGCCACGTTTGGGATTACGTGGGTGAAGTCGCCCACCATGCTCGCGTACCGCAACCGAGTCAGAATGCGGATCGCGCAGTGCGGTGAGCTTGGGTTTTTCAATGACGCAAAGAGCTTCGAATGCCCGGCGCTCGCGCCATCGCTTCGACGAGCGATTGTCGACCTTCGCGCAATAATGGCTGAATCCGAAGGCGCGTTCGGCGAATTTGCCCACGTCGAAGTGCGCATGCCTGGCCTCGACGGGCGGCCTTCTGCATACTTCGTGCGTCGCGATGCCGGATGTGCGGTCTCAGCCCGGGCACACGAAGCCATTGCCGCACTTGGCAGTTGTGGCTGGTGGGTCGAAGTGGCTGGCAGCTTCGGCGACGTGCATGCGGCAGTGGTTCAACGATATCCGCTGCGCGGGCTTTGGTGGGACGTTCCGCTGGGTACGTTCATGCAGATCAACCCTGCGGTCAACGAGCTTCTGTTGGAGCATGCTGTTTTGGGAGCGTGTCGACGGAAGCTCGCGAGCTTCGTTGACCTGTTTTCCGGGGCAGGGAACTTCGCGTTGCCCCTCGCGACTGCAGGGCTCGACGGAGCGGCGGTCGAACGCGACGTTCGGGCCGTTTGCGCGGCGCAGCGGTCGGCGGCGGCGCAGGGGTTGAACCACCTGAGGGTGCTCCCCGGGGACGCCCACGGTTGGGCCGAGATGGCTGTTCGCCTTGGACGCTCATACGATCTCGTGGTGCTGGACCCGCCTCGTGCGGGTCTCAAGGGCAGTTCGGCTGACTTCGCCGCATTGGCGCGGAGTCACGTTCTGCTCTGTTCCTGCAGTCCGACGTCTCTGTCATCGGATCTGCGTGCACTTGCAGACGCCGCCTTCACGGTAGAGTCGGTGACGGCATTTGACATGTTTCCGGGGACCGAGCACGTCGAGGTTGCGGTGTGGCTTCGTCGCGAAGCGTGAGCGCTGGTGCCGAAGAAGCTGGCTCGGGAGTGTCCTGCGCACCGAGCTTCAGTGCAGGGCTGACGCTCGTTTCCCCTCCGACGTACCGGTATGCCGTGGGGTCCGCCTCGCGCCACAAAGGGCCTCTGGCTCGGCGTCCTGCCCAGGCGGAGGCCAGATTCGGGCAACCTGGGAACGTGACCCGGTCCAAGACAGACAGGTTGTTCGTCATTCCAAACAGCTCGAGATTGAGGCTCTAGCGCTGCGCAGGCGAAGGCCGGCCGCGAGGAGCGCGCGGAGCGTACTAGAGCACGCGAGCACGCACCGCAGCGGCCAACGATGCATCCGCGGATGCTGCGGCC
>CAYRKE010000324.1:4349-7735 GCA_964424695.1 uncultured Polyangiaceae bacterium | reverse complement strand
GGCCGCTGCTGCTGGTGCCGGTGCCCTCGCTGGAATTTAGATGCGATTGCCCTGGCCACACCCCCCGTGCCGAGTCGACCCCGGGGAAGGCTGCGCCGTTGGCATCGAGAAGCGTCCCGAGGTTCATGGTCACGCCGGACTCCACCTTGGTCGTCCATCGCCGCCCTGGAAGGGTCTCGAGATCGAGAAACTGTTCCTCGATCTGCGCAAGCGTCAGATCAGGATAGTGCCCGACGATTGCCTCGTTGATCTGCACCGGCGAGAACTCGTTGCCCATGGCAGGTACCCCGGATGCGGACCGCCCGCGCCGGAGCTCACCTCGCGACTCTTCGAGCCTGTGCCAAGCCCGCCATGTGAGGCAGCGACACCGAATCGCCCGCACGGCTCGCCCTCGGGATCCCGCGATGGAGCTCGATCCATCCGAGGAGCGGCGCGTTGTCGCGACGCCAGGCTCCGCGCAGCGCCTGAGCCAGCGGCGCTGCGCGACGGAGAGCGCGCACGTACCAGCGGGCGGTCCTCTACCCGAACCATGCTGGGCACTGGTTTCCACGGTGCGCTTCTTCAGCGCGTCCGATCTGTGCAATCCAGAGCGTCACTACTTTCTGTCGCCAGCGAAGCGTCTCAGGAACGCTCAGCTCGAGAGGTAGGTGCGGGACGAGCTTGCCTGCGTGCCGTGCGCGCCGCGGCAGACCGGGAAGAACTCGAAGCCGTAGGCGGCGGGGGAGGCCGTCGTTCCTCCGACGCGCGTGCGCGACGCTGATGCACGTGCGCGACGCTGATGCACGAGAACGGAGCGGACCGGGGCCCGCTCGTCGGTTGCGCTCTTTCGAGGGAGGCGTGCCCCTGCCGACAAGCAATGGAAGCAAGCCAAGGCGGCGTTCGACTCCCGGGTCGGGAAGATGACGATGACGGAGACGTCATGCTAGAGTCTGCGTGTCCCATTTTGAGAAGGGAATGTGTCACGCTTGGGATTCGGCATTGCGCTCGTGGGAGCACTGCACCCTGTACGAGGGCATGAACATCGAGGAAGCTGCCGTGCGCTACTACGAACAGGTCAAACCCCACGTGTATCAGGACTCTCGCAAGAACGTCTGCTGCAATCGCTCGGACATCCTTCCCAACGAAGAGTTCGAAGCGGCTTACCAATCAGTGCTGAGCACGATTCGAGGGCGCACGGCCGCAATGCGCAGTGACTTGGGGGAATGACGATGGTGACTATCGCGCTCCTGAGGTGAAGCAGCTTCAGGAGCTTCGGAATCGCTGTAATCTCGTTCGACTTGTCCTCCGTCTTCAGCTGTCCGAGTACCACCTCGTTGTGGGTTGCCCACGCGCTGACCATGTGCACGAACGCCTTGTCGTTCGCGTCACGGAAGGAGCGTCGAAGGGTCTTGCCGTCAATAGCGATGACCTCTCCGCGGGTCGAAGTGACCAGAGACTCCGTCCACTGGCGGAAAGCCTCCCCGAGCGCCTCGGGTCGAAGTGCGGCGAACACTCGACCAAACGTGTCATGCGAAGGGATACCGGCCTTGAGGTCCAGGATCGTCTTCAGCAGGTCTCGCTTTGCCTTTCCGAACAGCTCCATGGCGACGAACGAGTCCGCCCCGCAGAGTACCGCCAATAGCGCAATGACCAGAATGTTCTCCAGAGGATGCGCCCGCCTCCGCGCTTTCCTCGGGTCCGGAATTCGCGCGAAGTACTCGAGGATCGAGTCCGGCTCTAGCTTGTCTTCTGCTCGTACCATACGGCATGATCTCGTCGCTGCTCGGCCGCGACGAGATCATGCCCATTGATCCAATGCAACCTCCTCGCGTGAGTGATCGAAACCGCTCCATGTTTGACGCGTAAGCCCTGACAAGAGCCCCCACGTCGCTCTGTCTCTTGAGCTCGGATCAGCCGCCCCGCTGGGCCAGATTCCTACGGCAGGACGGGCCAACGGAAGAGGCACCGTGGCGCCCAGAACGCGACTTGGTGGGCTCTCGCATCCGCTCGCGGGCTCCGGCCGTTCGTCATCCATGTGGTGGACTTCACGAACAATCTGAGGGGCTCGCGGAGCCCGCGAAGAGCGCGATGCTACTCTAGGACCGTGTCCATATCCCAGTCAATGAAGAGGTCTTCCCATTCGCTCTGCGGTACCTGCATGTAGCTATCGTTGATATTGATATTGCCCGTGTCCGCACTCGTGTTGCCTTCGATTACTCGGTCGAACATGGCGGCAGCGATGCCGGTGTCGCCCGTGGAGCAGTGCCCTCCGTCGTAGACCGCAAAGGAATGGTTTTCTGGAACGCCGAGGGCAGTGTAGACCGAATGTGCTGCCCAGCCAGCGAGCGCTTCGCTGGTTCCTGCCAGCCAACAATAGGTGAAGTTGCTGTTGGTGAAGTGCACCAAGTACCGGGGAGCGATCGTTGCCAAGAGCAAATGCTGGTCGAACGGCAAGTTGTTGACGGTCGCGGGGTTGGCTCGGAACGACGAGGCCGCGCTGGTCACCCACGGTCCACAGATTCCGTCGTTTTCCAGGACGTCGATACCCTGAGGTCGATCTGAACAATTCCAACGCGACTTGCCCTCACCGTGCGAGAACCACTCCGTCATCCGCCAGCTGGTGCCGCCGCCACCACCCGATTCCACAATCACGGTGAGCGGTATGCGGCTGAAGACTCCAACGAAGAATGCACCCTTCCCGCATCCGGAACACCCCGAAACCACCAGTTTCGTCGGATCGTGTCCGCTGTCTGGGTTCTGCTCCAAGACATCCATGACCCGATTGACCATCCAAGCGTTGGCGATGTTGGGGTTGAGCTCCGACAGCCCATAGAGAGTCTTGATCTTGGCATCATTGCCATTCCCCAGTGACAGGGATTTGTGGGGCGAAGGAAGGATTCCCATAGACAAGTCGAGAGCAATCGCCTCGCCAGATCCACTGATACTGGCCGAGAAGTTCTGCGTGTCGCCACCAACGGTACAGCTGATTGAAATGTTGCCTCCGTTGACGGACCCTGACACCTCATCGCAGTCGCCTGGGATTGGGCCGTACAGGTACTTGGCTGCCATTGCCAGGATCTCCTTGCGGCGGCACTCCCACTGCTCCTTCGTGGTAACCGGCGTTCCATCGTAGAACGTGAATGGATCGGGGAGCTTGATCCCCAAATCGGTCAGACTCCCGGCATCGGGAAAGTCGGGCAGGACGCATTCGAAGGCGCTGGTTCCACCACCGGCACCCGCTCCGCCAGCAGAATCACCTCCCGCGCCAGCACCGCCCGTCAGCCCGACTCCACCCCCACCGCCCGTGGCCCCGACTCCGCCCGTGGTGCCGACTCCGCCCGTGGTGCCGACTCCGCCCGTGGTGCCGACCCCGCCGGTGGCGCCAACCCCGCCTGTCGTGCCGACTC
>CAYRKE010000324.1:0-4249 GCA_964424695.1 uncultured Polyangiaceae bacterium | reverse complement strand
CCGCCCGTGGTGCCGACCCCGCCGGTGGCGCCAACCCCGCCTGTCGTGCCGACTCCGCCGGTGCCTGGCACGCCGCCGGTCGCAAGCGCGCCGCCGGTCTGCATCACCCCGCCGGTCGGTCCCGCGGTGGCTCCCCCCGTGCCTGCAGCCCCGCCGGTAGAAGCGCCGCCAGTTGCGGAAGCTGCAGCGGCGCCGCCGGTCGCCTGCGATTCTTGGTTCGCGTCGTCGGTACTGCAGGAGAAGATTCCGACCAGAGCGAATAGTGACGCCAATTGCGCTACCGTGGACTTCATGGGACCTCCGAAAAACTCAGCGTGATAGGTGGCAGCGACGGGACATGTGGGGCTGCTCGCCACAGACTAGATTCCAGAGTCGACCGCTAGTTGATCACGGTTTCGTAACGCCGCCGCTTGCGGGAGCGCCAAGACGCCAGGATGGCGGCCGTAAGCCCAAACGTGATCGCTGTGCTGCTGACGATTCTGGGAACGCTCACTGCCGAGCTGACAGCTCCCGTATTGAGTGTCGCAGCTGCCGCGGCGTGCTCGTCCGTCGCACCTGGGCACGAGGGTCGCCTCGCTTTGGCCAGAGCAGGCGTGGTTGAGAGCGGCTGTGCGGAGCGGGAAGGGTACCGCCGCGCATCGCCAAAGGCGTGACGCGAAGGAAGAATGAACTGCGAAGACCGGGCCAGAGGGGAGTACACCGCTGGGGCTGCAGCGAAGATGAACCCGCCAGGTAGACTCAGCAGGGCTGCAGAATGGTGATGGACCAAGGCGCCGGATTGTTGCAGTTCTGAGTACAGCGGAGGGCAACGAGCCACACCCCCTGTGCCGAGTCGACACCGGGAAAGGCTGCGCCGTTGGCATCGAGGAGCGTCCCGAGGTTCATGGTCACGCCGGACTCCACCTCGGTCGTCCATCGCCGCCCTGGAAGGGTCTCGAGATCGAGGAACTGTTCCTCGATCTGCGCAAGCGTCAGATCAGGATAGTGCCCGACGATAGCCTCGTTGATCTGCACCGGCGAGAACTCGTTGCCCATGGCAGTCAGGGTCATCTGGCTCCAATCGATGGTGAGGTTCGGATTGTTCATGGGCACCGCGATGGGCACGGCGCTGCGCAAATTGACATCGATATCGACAGCCGTGGACTCCGAAGTGAGCATGAGCTCCGTCTGCATCCCGTTCGGATCGAGGGTAAAGAAGCTGAGCATCCTCGATTTCTTCCCAAACGCCTGGCTACTGCTCACGGTAACCATGAAGGTATACTCCGCCGCTGGGTACGCATAATCGGCTACGGACGTATCGAACTTGGACCAGAGAGTCGCACGATCGGCCTCGGAGAGTGGCGCTCCGTTGAGACCGAAGTTCATCAAGTGCTCGGCGGTGACCCCGTCGGCAGGATAGATGTTGACGACCCCCTTGTTCTTGCTGGTCGGCAGATTGTCGTCCTCGAGGTTGGCCTCGAGCTCGGCTGGGGTCATCCGCCACAGCGTCAGCAGAACCATCTCGATATCGGTTGCCGGATTCAATGGGTGACCGAAGAGATCGACCGTCACCCCGCTCCAGTCGAAGCGCAGATCGGTTGCGCCCTTCAACACCGGAACTCCCACCGTCATGTCGTTGCTGAAGGTGTAGTTGGTCGGATCCGTGATGACGATGTTCCCATCGGCAATGACGGTGTCACAAGACACGACGACGCCCTCTCCGCCCACGTCCGAGGATCCCCCAGTCCCCAGTGTGTCGCTGGCACCGCCAGCCCCCGGTGAAGCCGTGGCACCACCGGTTCCAATCCCAACGCCACTACCGCCTGAGCCGCTGCCGGCGCCCGACTCGTCATCGGAACCGCAAGCCGATCCCAGCGACAGCACCAACGCGAGGGACAGGACCCCCGACACACGCCATTCTCTTGACAAACACATCATCCGATATTCCCGCTTGCGCTGCAGCTCACTCCGAAACCACCATCCGATATCTGTAAAGTTGGCTCTGTTCAATCCGCAAACGGTGGCGGCGGCCCATAGAGTGTCCGGCGGTGCTCGGAGTAGCCGACGGGATCTGTGGTCATCTCGCGCAGCAGCGCTCCACTACTGCTGATTTCGTGGAACACGCCGGTACTCGAATAGGTGATAAAGGTGTTACCGTTCGACAGGCGCTGCACGTCACCGAATGCCATGGAGCTATTGCCACTACTATAGTCAAAGATCTTGGCCGCGGTCTTGGACTGAATATCATATGAGAATTCGATGACACTCGAACCGCCGTTGGATCCCTCGTTGTTGAAGATGAGCAGGGAATCCTCCAACAGCTGATGCCCGTGCTGAGTGCTCCACTCGATGGGGTAGTCACTGATCGGCCCGCCGAAGACAGTGATTAGCTGAGCGTCCGGATAACTGATGACGCCGATCGTGCTGGTGTGGCGCATCGAAAAGCTGATCGCATTCATGAAGGGCACGTAGCGAATCTGGTTGGTATGGGCGCCCGACTCGTCGATCTGCGTCGCGAAGTTGGTCCTCTCACGGTAGAGCTCAGTGGCAGCCCCTGTCTCGGGGTCGAGCTCCTTGATGATGTCTTCGCCCTCCTTCATGTCTTCGAGGTACTGACCACCGTTCTCCTGCTCATAGAACAGTACGTGGTTGTTGGGCAGAACCGTGAAATCGTGATGGCGCCCCGGGAAGCTATAGGACTGTAGCTCGCTCATGCCATCCATGGTGATTCGCACCAGCGCGCCGACGCCCTGCATGTTGCTGAAGTTGCCCACCCACATGTGCCTGCCGTCATAGGACATCCGTGCGCGTGAGCAGCCCGAAGCCGGCGTATCGGTGAAATCGTAGGCCCAGACGATCTCGCCATCCTTGTCCATGACGAAAACCCACGTGTCGCCCGCATCTGTACCGAACCCGGACCCAACTCCGGTACAGTTCACAGTGAAGCCCCCAAAGAGGGCCGAAGCGTTAGTGTCGGTAACACTCACTTGAGGGATCGCGTTGGGCAGGAAGTCCGTCTTAATGGTCTGAACATCACTGGTATACCTGCCCCCTGGTCCCTCGGCGACGATCCGGAAGTAGTAGTCCGTGTTCGGCTTCATGCCGAGCAGCGGCGTGCGGTAGGACGGCGCCTCGAGATCCACCGGGGCTGTGTACTCATACGACCCCTGCTCACGCCCGAACTCGATGCTCGCCTTGGTGATGTTCTGGTCGATCGACCACTCTACGACCGCAACGGTCTTGATGGCAGTACTGAGCGTGGCCGTGACCGTGAAGGCCGCGTTGGCGCCTGTGTCCGAGCCGCCTGTGCCCAGATCCGTCCCACCGGTGTCCACCGTCGCTCCGCCCGACCCTGGTTCCGTTCCGCCAGTCCCTGCGCCCCCGATCCCACCGCCGCGCCCTCCGGTCGTACTCGTGGCTCCGCCGGTTTCCGTGCCCCCAATCCCACCGCCGCGCCCTCCGGTCGTGCTCGTGGCTCCGCCGGTTCCCGTGCCCTCGATCCCACCACCGCGCCCTCCGGTCGTGCTCGTGGCTCCGCCTGTCGCGCCCGGTGCTCCGCCAGTTGGGCGAGACGACGTCCCGCCCGTAGCGGACGCCCCACCCGTCATGGCGCCGCCACCACTGCTCGACCGTCCCCCCGACGCAAGACTGCCACCAGTGGCGCCCACACCTCCCGGGCCGCCTGCACCAGTGCCGCCCAATCGACCGGGCTCCGCGCCGCCGGTTGCCGAACTGGTCGATGTGCCGCCCGTGCCTGTCGTGGAGGATGCACCGCCCGCGGCCAACGCGACCGTCCCCCCCGTACTCCCGGCTGGCTCATCTCCGCCGTCGTCAGAACAAGCCACTACCCATGATGCCGTGAACAGCACCGATGCGCCCAAAAGCTGTGTCTTCATCGCTGAGTACCCTGCTGGGCCACACTCAACACAAGTCGCGACGCAACCCATCTGCGGGAGCATCGTGACCAAGGCCCACCTTGGTTAACCCCAGGTGAAGCAACGCGTGTTTAGGCCCAATGCAACTGCAGACACCAGCCCACAGCACATTGGGTCAATTCAGAGAGAGGGACCAAACATGGGGTGCTAATCAGGAATCGACAAAGGATTCCGCTCAGGCATCCGACCAAGGTCCGGAAAGCAGATCACCGATCAGCTCGCCGCACGCAACAAATCCGCCGTGCGTGCAGCCAGTGGCAAACCGAACTAACGCAGACAGAAACGCTGCCCAACCCGGCGATGCCGAAGCCAGGCAGAACGCTACTGCCCGACCT
>CAYRKE010000323.1:0-7760 GCA_964424695.1 uncultured Polyangiaceae bacterium | reverse complement strand
TATTCCGGGCACGCAGACGGCAAAATGCTCCGATTGGGCGACACGGAGCTAGAGCTCCGAGAGCTCGCGCAGCTGGTGCGTGGCTCCGCAGCCAAGTTTCGCTTGCTGGTCGTGGACGCTTGTAGGGCAGGCGAACTGACCCGGACGAAGGGCGGGCGCGTCGTGGCACCCTTCGAGATCGCTCAGGCAGAGCTGGGTGGCGAGGGAATGGCGCTCCTCACTGCAGCAGCCGCCACCGAAGACGCCCAGGAATCGGATGAGATCCGCGGTTCGTTCTTCACCCATGCGTTCGTGTCGGGCTTGCTGGGCGCCGCGGACCGCAATGGTGATGGTACCGTGGTGCTCGAGGAGACCTACCAACACGCGTACAACGCCACGATCGCTTCCACGAGCAGAACGTTCGCTGGTACCCAACACCCCACCTTCCAATACGAGGTCAAGGGCCAGGGCGGCCGAGACTTTGTCGTTCTGCCCCGGCGCCGTGGGCGGCTACCGAGCGGACTTCGCCTCGTGGGGGCTCGCCGCTCGTCTCGGATTCTGCCTGAGCCAGTGGAAGAACGAGTCGGTTCTGACTCGCAACTACGATTACGAGCTTGGCGCGAGCGTCGACCACACATGGGACAGTCCCGGGTGGAGCCTCACCATCGGAGCAGGGCTGGGAGCCCGCCTCGTCCACCAGACGTTCGAGTCTCAAGGTTCCGCGCCAGCTCGCAACTCGCTGGCACCGTCTGCGCACCTGCTGGCCATGCCCACTGTGCCCCTCACTCGACGGCTCTATTTCGGCTTGGACGTCCGACTGCTGGGCTACCTGCAACGTCATCAGGCGACAGCGGTCGAACAGCGCAAGCTCCGGGCCCCGATCGCCACAAGCACAGCGCTCGTCGTGGGCTCGCATCTGTAGCTCACCCGCGCCGACACGGTTTTCTTAGTGTGGTTGCGCTAGCCCCCTACCCACACTGCTGCATCACTGTGTCGCAGGTCGTGCCGGACGGGCAATCCGACTGCGTGACGCAAGGTGTATGACCCGAAACCCGCACGTTCACGATGCTGATAGAGCTCGACCGAAACTCGACGCATCCGTCTGGGCTCGTCGTGGAATCGACGGTGAGACGTGTCATGCTGCCGTTGGGGAAGCCCGAGATTCCGGCTGCAAGGACAGCGTCGACGAGCGCCTCCGAGATGATCGCGCTGCCCGTGTCTGGAACGTCGCAGGAAAGGCGAACCGGGGTGAATCCATGCTGGTCGACGGTAAGCTGGAGGTTGATGCGCGCCTGGCTCGAGTCCGAAGGCGGGTTCCAGCGAATCTCAAGAGGTTCGTGCTCCCTGAGGAGCCAAGTCATGGCGCTGCTCGGGATCACAAGGGGCGCGACGCCGAACCCGAACAGTTGGACTTCTCCGAGATACCCGGTGGTGGTTCGCACGCGCACGAGACTCCCGGTGTCGAGCGGAGACTGTGGAAGCTCGGACGCAAAGTACTTGTAGCCCGGCACGAGCGGCTCGAGCGCGAGCACTTCGTCTAACCCTGCGACGTACACGGTTCCAAGGTCCTGCCCAAGGGGCATCGGCTCACACGTCTCGTCGAGACCGCAGCTCTGCCTCGAAGGGCACGGTGGATCGCAAACGAGGTGCCTACGCCGGAGGAGCTGACAGTCACCGTCGTCCAGCACGACTTCGGGCTTCTGCGCGGCCTCAAGGCCGTTCTTCACCGTTGCGTCGAACAGGGTGTACTGATCTTGCACGCTCGACTCGAGCTTGAACACGCCCGTGAGCTCATCGAGCGGGCACGGTCCGCCAAGCGTCACGCTGCCTGGCTCGGGCAGCGGCGGCTCCACGACGGGCGTGCCACCGGCTGACCCAGCGCTGCCCGTTTCGGCGCCACCCTCGCCCGAGGCGCCTCCCCGGCCACCTTCCTGTACGCCGCCGGCCGATGGGGCTTGCCCGCCCGTTGGCGGAGCGCCACCCGCAGTTGCGCCACCACCGGACGGCGCGCCTCCTCCAACTCCAGGACCGGCACCGCCAACCAGACCGGGGCCGTCGCCGGCAGCGCCTGCTTCACCCGCGTCCGCGCCGCCCGTGGATCGAGTGTCGTCGCGCCTGCCTCCTCCGCCCCCCTCGCCGCTCGTAGGCTGAACCTCTTCGGGGTTGCCGCCGTCTCCTCCGTGCCCGTTCGCGGGCTGGACTTCATCGGGGTTGCCTCCTTCTGCTCCCCGTCCGCTTGAGGACCGAGCATCTTCCCCCCTGCCCCCCCCTCCTCCCCGTCCGCTTGCAGGCCCAGAGTCGCGGGGGACGCCTGCTTCACCGCCTCGTCCCCCATCCGATGGCTGGCCTCCCTTGGACGAGCCCGAGTCCGAACAAGCCGTCACGGCAAGAAGAAGCCCCCCGAGAACCTCGAGCCAACACTCGCGTCGCAGCATGGTGAAGAGAACCTCTTTGGAGTCTCGGGTAGCAGGGCTCTCGCAGAGCGTCAAGCTTGCTCCAGGTATGGATCCCTGCAGCTCCCGATAGGAGTGTCGGACAAGTGAGCGACTGCCAACCGAAGTGGCGGACCGCGGAGGACCCGTCGTCCACTGAGGTACGAGTCTTCTGCGCAAACATGGCTGACCGGCGCAGAAGTGCAAAGCTGCAGACCTGCCTCCATGTTGGAACGCTCGGTCGCATCCCGGCTCGCCCGCGCGAGCATGACTCCCCTTGGGGGTGACGCAGATCCGGCGTTGCTGCTCGCTCAAGCAGGCGCGATCGCGCTACACTGGTCCGGTGCGTGAATGCTTGATGGAGGCCCCCCGCGAGCCGAACCGGGCGGGTGCTCGCCACCGATAGTGCTGATGTGATGAGGATAGGAGGGCCTGCCCAACGCGCGCCGCGCGGTCCGGCGGGCCTAGGAGCGGATCATTATGAAGATCTCGAAGGGTAGTTCTGTATGGCGCTTGATGAATGTGGCGGTGTTCTTCCCGCTGTTCTCGATTCCCGTTGTCACGGCTTGTGGTGACAAGGATGGGGTGGGCAGCACTGCCGCGACCGGCGGCCGTTCTGCCGCGGCAACGGAGAACGGCGGCACCGGGGCCGCGGCCGGGAGGGATGGCGACACCCGTGGGGGTGAAGCCGGGGACGAGTCTTCGAGCGGGGGCGCCTCCGATGGCGGGTCCCACACTGGCGGCACAAGCCAAGACGACACATCGAGCGGAGGAGCTTCCGAAGAAGAATCCAGTGGCGGCGCGAGCGCTGGCGAGCCTTCGAGCGCTGGCGCGGGAGGGGAGGAAGTCACGGGCGGAGCCGCTGGCAATGGCCAGTCCGGCGGCGGTGGCTCCGCGTCGTCGAGCGGTGCAGGTGGCGAGGGTCCGGTCGGAGGAGAAGCGGGCTCGAGCGCCGTTGGCGGCGCCTCAGAAGGTGGCTCCGCAGGAAATGGTGGAATCGTCGGCGATGCGGGTGCCGGCTCCCCGAATGGCGGCACCGCCGACACGGCGGGCACTGCGGGCACTGCGGGCACCGCGGAGGCTCTGGATTGCAGCACGCCTCCGCCAGCCCTCAACGCTTTCGAGACTATCCAGGGATTCACCTCGGCCGAGGACTTCGCCTTCGATGATCAGGGCAACCTGGTGAGCGTCGATAGCCGGGGCAACTTGATTCGCCAAGCTCACGACGGCACGAGCGAAATCTGGGTACCCAACCTGACGAGCAGTGCTGCGGGCACGGCCTTCCTGCCCAATGGCTCCCTCATCGTCTCTGACAGCGTCAGCTCGCTCCTGAGAATCGAGCCAAACGGAGCCGTCACGACGCTGCTTTCGGGGCTCGAGTATCCGAATGGGGTGGACGTAGACCTCGACGGAGTGGTCTATGTGAGTGAGATGAACGCCGGACGCATCCGTCGCGTGGATCCGGAGACTGGCGATTTCGAGATCATCGCCACGGGGCTCTACGCACCCAACGGCATCGCGTTCTCACCCGACTATCAGACGCTCTACTGCGGTAGCTTTGGCGCGGGCATCGTGTATGCCATTTCTCGGACTGGTGCTACGACCTGGGGCCCAGCCGTTCAGTTCGCGCGGACCCCGGGCGCCCGTGGGGACGACGCATGGGAGGCCTGCGATGGCCTGGAAGAAGGGGCGTCGTGCGAGCTGCCCTACATGAGCGGCGGGTCCTGTACCGCGACCAGCGCAGGACTGCTCTGCCAGCGTCCGGGCCCGTGCGCAGGCCTTGCCGAGGGAGACACCTGCACCGCCACCTCCGGGAGTCCCGGTCTGTGCGCAAGTGACGGGCTTGGCGGCATGATGTGCGAGGTGGTGAATACCTGCGGCGAGCTATTCGAAGGAGACCCCTGCGAGCTGCCGGACGGTGGCACAGGAACATGCACTCCCGCTCAGGACTGGTCTGGGAACCTCTACTGCGCTCCCGAGCCCTGCGCCAACGCGGTGATCGGCGATGCCTGTGTCACCGCGTCGTCCACGGGGTACTACGGGGAAGTGGTACCCGGTTTGTGCACGGAAGACGAAGAGTCCAACCTATATTGCCGGGAAATCCTGCCCTGCGACAACCGGATAGCCGGAGATGCCTGCACCACCAGCCCTCACTCGGCGTATCCCGATGGGCTGCCAGGGTTCTGCACTGAAGACGAGGCCTCCAACCTCACTTGCCGCGCCACTCAGCCGTGCGACAACCGGATAGCCGGGGACGCCTGCACAACCCTGCCAAGCTGGGACTATCCCGAGGGGGCGCCAGGTTTCTGTCAGGATGAGGGAGAAACTGACTTGTACTGCCGCGCCACCGAGCCCTGCGACAACCTGGTGGAGGGCGATGCCTGCGAGGCCAGGGCCTGGATATGGGACGACGAAACCGGCACGGATGCAGCAATCGCGGTCCCCGGCGTCTGCACGGCGGACTACTACTACGAAAGTGGCATCTATTGCCGAGTTCTCGAGCCCTGTGAAGGCAGGCTCGAAGGCGATGCCTGTGTGGATATCTACGACCAGACGCCTGGCGTCTGCCATGACTGGGATGGCTGGCTCTCTTGCGACCCCGCACAGCCCTGTGACGGCCTGGCCGAGGGTGATCCGTGTGAGCAAGCCTCCGGCGGTGAAGCCGGCGTCTGCGAGGCTGACGAGTGGGGGGAGCTCATCTGCGCTGGCCCCAATCCCTGCGTCACCGCTTCGCAAGGAGACTCCTGCACGGATGGCTACGGCTCGGCAGGCTCCTGCGAGTTCAGCACTGGGGGCGAACTGGACTGCGTCGCATTCAGCGCCGACCGCGGCGGCCTGGACGGCATTGGCGTCGACGCTTGCGGCTACGTCTACCTGGCAGAATATCGAACGGGCAAGGTGTACCGAGTCACTCCGGATGGCTCAGCGGCAGTCGAGTTGATCACGCTACCGAGCGGCTGGATCCCCAACGTGAGCTTCGGTTCCGGTCTCGGTGGCTGGGACTCGAACACCCTCTACATCGCCGATCGAGACTCCGGTCGCGTATTCGGTCTGGATATCGGGCTCCCGGGTCGGCCCACACCGTTCCCGCGCACGAGCACCACCCCGTAACGCTCGGAGTGCGGTCGTCAGTCGAGTGGGTGCCCCGGGACAAGCGGGGCACCTCTCACTGAGGGCGCGGAGCACCTGGAATCCGGGCAGCATCCTCACCCACGACAGGACCTCTTCCAGGAGTTGGTGCGGCGGACGGCCCCAACCCAAGATACACTCCGGGTCCGGGAGGGGTCGCCCCGACGGGCGAACAGGGGCTCCTGACCACGGTTGCCTGGCGCCTGGGAGGCTCCCCGGCGCCCGAGAAGCACGAGCCCGAGAAGCGCGAGCCCAACACCCCCACCCGGTACTCGCTCGGTCCCCTGCCCGGCGACGCGGCAACCGCAACCGTCACTCCCACTGCTGCGCGACTCGCTCCCCGGCCCCGCTGAGCCTTCTCCCATCCCGCCCACCGCCAGCCCCACACCGCCGCCCGTACCGTTGACGATCGCTGCAGCCCCGCCAGAGGAGCCTCCGATCGCGGTCTCCGCACCGGTACTGCCTCCTACTGAACTCGGCCCACCACCAGTACCACCCGTCGGAGTGCCCATGGTCGTACCACCCGTTGCGACTAACCCGCTGGCACCTCCCGTGTCGACGCCGCCTCCCGTCGCCGCGTTGCCGCCCGCTCCGATGTTGCCACCACCTGCCGCAATGCCGCCCGCTCCAACGCTGCCGCCGGTTGCGGAACCACCGCTGGCCCCTATCGCGCCGCCCGAGGCGGGACTGCCGCCGATTGCCGACATCCCGCCGGTTGCCGGAGTGCCGCCACCCGACGAAGTGCCGTTGCCCCCAGAGCCACCGGTTCCGACATCGCCACCGCTGGCCGAAGCTCCACCGGAACCCGTACCGCCAGTGGCTGGCTCAACACTCGGAACACAGCTTCCCGGTTGGCTAAAGGCGTGGGCCTCTCCACTCAGCTCGTACGCCCCTATGTCCACGCCCCCGGTCCGCGGCTTTGGATGGAAGCACTTTGCCACTCCACCAATGCTGCGGATGTAGTCATAGTCGATCGCATAAGACCACCAGCTTTGCCGGAAGGGAACGTCGGGGGTGCGTTTGACGATGCACTTGGGGTCGAAGCCAATATCCACGTCCGGGGCGCGGTCCGTCGTCCCCTGGTTCTCCACCTGCGGCGCTGCAGACGCCGGGGGACGGAAGTCTGGATTGGTCCCCTCTGGATCCGAGTAGAACGGCGTGGGCCCGCTATCCACGGTAAGGTTGTTGGACAGCCCCGAGTCCGGTGGATGCATGAACACCTGCGGATCCGCCGTCGACCCACTTGCAGCGGCTAGGGCATTGATGACGATGGACGTATCTCTCGTTTCCTGGTCATTAAAGTACAACTCCCCGGGATTTGTCGGCGAGTATGCGTTGGGATTCATGCCGTTGTGGTAACAGCTGAGGTTGATCATCCGTGTGTTGTAGCTACTCGTCAGGCGGACACAGGACCCACCATTACGGAAGGCAATACTGTTGATAAAGGTCGCTCCCTGGGTTTCCTCATCGACGATGAAGCCGCTTCCGTCGGTGTTCTCCTGAGCATCGGTGTTCTCGAAGGACACGACCCGCTCGATGATGTTGTCCTCGGGCGTGCCCTGCACGGCATAGAGCTGCACACCACTGGACCACGAGTCCGTGGGGCTGCCACCATTGTGCGCCGAGATGGACTCCCGCATCACGATGTTCGGCGCGCTGTACAGCACCATGCCGGTGCGACCGTTGCCGTCGCCAATGCAGTTGATGTACTCAAAGTGACCGTTGGAGTTGGTGGTCCCCTCGCCCGTCCAACCGTTGGTGAACCCGCTATCCCAGTATCGCGAGACAAGCCCAACGAACCGGAGATAGGTTCCCGTGTCCGAAGCGACCCCGCTCGGACGGTCCTCGCCAATGGCCTCGCCGGGACCTTCGATGATGGGTAGTGCGCATTCGTCAGCCTGGAAGGTGATCCATGCGTCTGCCGTCCCGGAGTTCTCCGGACGGAGCGGCTCATAATAGGTGCCGTCCTTCAGGATCACCGTGTCGCCAGCCACCGCAAGGGCCGCCCCGGTGCTGAGAGCGCACGGCTCCCCTTGGGTACACGCCTCTCCAGCTCCGCTCGGGGAGACGTAGAAGGTGTCCGCCTCGACAACGGTCGTCAACAACCACGGGGCCAGCGCGCCAGCGAAAGCACCAGCACGAATAGGCAGAGTAAGTACCCTCATCCCATATACATGGCTCGAACCGCGCCAATGCGTCAACTCCGCCGCGCTCGGCCCC
>CAYRKE010000322.1:0-7828 GCA_964424695.1 uncultured Polyangiaceae bacterium | reverse complement strand
TTCGGCGGAGAAGCGGCAGCGGTCGGCGCGGTCTGGGACCAAGCGGGCACGAGCTTCGCTGAACTGCGAACCCCGCCCCACGAGCCCGCGGTCGTTGATGTCGCTGTTCAGAACCTCGACGAGACAGACGCACCCATTGCCAGTGAGCTCGTCACGCTCCCCGCTGCCTACCGTTCCCTTCGACCGGCGGTCGCCCGAGAGTCGGCTCTCACCCGCGCTGTGCGCCAGCTGCTTCGGGAGCTCAGACGCCATCATCAGCAGCGTCGAGTTCCAGTACAAGCAACTGTCGGTGGACGGGACGGTCCTCGTGTACACGGCGACGGTTGCGTTCGAGGAGATCCTCGACGCACGGGTGAAGAGCGAGGGGCTACGGGTGGCAACGTGAGTGCGGTGCGGGAGGTCAGTCTTGGTCAGCTGCACCGCGTCCGGCCCTTCGCTTCCGCAGCAGGGAGGCAACAGCCCAGGCGAACAGCAGGGCGCCAGCGCCAGCGCCAACCAGGAAGCCGAGCTGACCCGTGGCCTCGTAGCCCCTGAGCCCGTTGAACTCGCAGGTGTTGCAGAAGTTGCCGCCGAACGTGGCGCCCGCGATGAGCCCAAGCACCCCGAACACGACGCCGCCGACGATGCCTGCCGCCGCGACGAAAGCCCAGTGCACAAGGGTCAGTCTCGTTGTCATAACGCTTTCACCCACTGCATCCTTCGACCGGCAGTGTAGCCAGAAGCGGACTGTGCGCGAGGTCGGCCGCCTCGGAGCGGGCCTCGCGGGTTGGTCTGCACGTCAGGCTACTCTCTGACCGAGCGCGAGCCCTACGGGTACCAGGAGCACTCGGACAACCGGCTCCACGTCGTCGCCCAGGGGGACACGCTCTTCACCCTTGCTGGTCGATACTTCCCTCCATTGCCCCGAGCGTGCGGCTTCTGGTGGGTGACAGCTGAAGCTCACGCGGGACGGCACTGGACGACGTGCGGGAGCGAGCGAGGTGGCCCAGGCCCAGCCGCAAGGCGGCGAGCGGAACCGCACCGCACCCGCGGCGGGACGCGAGCTCACCAGCGTCGAGGTCGTGGATCCCGCGTCCGGTGCTGCCCACGTCGAGTACCGGCGTGACGGGCGTCCCCTTGGGGCCGAAGACCCGGAAGCACGCATCGGCGGGCCTCACTGACGAGGGAGGACCGATCGGCGGTTTCGACGACGACATCGAGACCCACGACACCCGGCTCCGGCCATCGAGCTGTGCCTGAAACTGGTGGAGCAGGACGGGGCGAGCCTCACGTTGCGAGTCCACGTCCGCGAAAACGACGTCACGGCGACTGCAGCCGTGTCGGTCGACAGGCGAACCCGCCCTCGCGAGTCACGAGCCGACGTGTTCAGCGCTCGTCGGAGTCGAAGTGCACCGAGCGCTCTGCCGACTCCGCCCTCGCCGACGGGTTGGTCGTCTCGCGCCCAGCCAGGGCGGATCGTGGTCACCTCGCACGCATCAAGTGCCGATACGTGTTGGCGCAAGCTCTGCGAAAGCTACCCTTTCGCGTAGGCAAGGATTTCTGTGAGGCGGCCGTCTTTGGCCGCAAGCAGGTCCACTCCGCGCCGTCCTTCTGGTTGCGCTGGGATGCCCGTGAGGCGCCAGCGCAATACGGCGCGGCTACCTAGACCGTACACATCCTCGATGCTCATCTTGAGCTCAGGAATCGAACGGAAGAATTCGCCGATTGCCTGAGTCACAGCAACCCGCCCCTCGTGGCGCAACCCAAGTGGCGCCGGCCCAGCGGTCTCGAACGTACAGTCTTCCGAGAGCAGGGCGCCGATCGCCGCTGTGTCATGCAAGTTGAAAGCCTCCACGAAGGCAATCGCCAAACGCAAGGCCTCTTCGACTCTGCCCATCTGTACCGGACTCATGTCCCCTCCGAGTTCCCGGCGGCTGACACCAGGCAATCGCGCCTTCGTTGCGCGGAGAGATGCAGAGAATCGCAAGTACCCATCCGCACAAGCTACTCGTCTTCCCGTCTGTGCGTCAACGCCTCGCCCTTCGGCACGTCCCCCAAGGATTCTCCCGACATCCTTTGCCTCTCCGGAGGCTCACCGCGTGCCCCTTCTCCCTCCTTCCGTCGACGACACCTCGAGGGACTTCGACGCCCTCCGTGCGCGCCTCAGGTGCCTGGAGCGCCGAAGCCAGGTGGCCCAGCGCTTCCGGATGCCGCCCCCGCGGGAACTGCCGAGGCGCTGGGTTTCTGGTGTGACGGCGACCTCGTGGAGCAGGCAACGCTGACCAGCAGTGCGCACCCCGTGAATCGCCAGAACGGCGCTCGAACCCAACGGTGAGCCTGCGATTCTAGTCCCGTCGAGGCGACCCACCCGGCCGCGCGAGCAATGCCGCGAGCCGAAACGAGCCCGCAGAACCCACGGGGAACGCGGCACTGAGGATGCGCCGGGTCACCGCATCGATGTTCAGCGATCGAGGCCTGAAGTGGATGACAGCGGGAATGCATGGAACGAGAGCCCCTGAGTGCTTGGCGGGAATCGGCAGCCTATCATCCTGGGCCAATCACTGCGGTACCCTTCACTCAGCAACAATCTTCGGGAGGCACGGGCCAACTCCGGCAACGGGGCGAGCGCGTGTGTCGACATCGACGACGCCTCGCCGGTCTTCGAACAAGCATGGAAGGACAATCGGACGGTGAAAACCGGGCCGGAGCGAAGTAGACCACTGGGTCAAGAGCGGTCTCGCGCCGCCGCTGCTCAAGAGGGCTCAAATCCCTCAGGAGCCGCCCCCGCAGTATCCGACCATGCACGTCCCCGACGGACAGCCATCATCGAGGGAGCAGCTGGTGCAGTCCTCGCTCGGTGCTTCGGTGAAGCCGGCAGGCATCCGGACGATGAGTGCGGTCGCTCCGTCCGTCGCACCGCAGCTGGTGGAACTACTCTGGTAGGTCTCGTACGACCCGTCAGCATCGACCACCACCAGGAAAGACGACCCACAGCCGTCCACGGTGGACCTGAGCTCGACCTGTTCGAGCCCCATGCTTGCCAGCATCTCCAGCTCTGTGCTGGTCATCTGGTCCCGTCGGTAACGGGAGCAAGACGAGGACTCGCGAACCGAGCCATCCTGAAGGGAGTACGTCGAGCGGTGGATGGCCAGAAGCTCGATGCTCGAGTCGAGCCAGATACGGCTTTCCGCAGCGGCCCCACCAGCGCCAGCGGCCAGGCTGCCCCCCTCACTCTGGGTGCCACGCTCACTCTGGCTGCCACCGCTGCCGTCGTTCCCTCCCTGGTCGCCCCCCGCTCCGCCAGATGCTGGAGTCCCTCCGGATCCATCATATGCCCCACCTGTGCCGCCTCTCGGTGATTCAAGGTCGTTCGACGAGAGTGCGCTGCCGCCCGAACCCGAATTCCCAGCAGAGACTCCATCTTTCGCGGTTTCGTCGTCGCTTGAGGCACAGTTCATGCAGACCAGTGCCCCCACGAGCGCAATGCCGAATTCCAGGCGCGACATATTCCCTCCACAAGATAGGACACGCAGATTCTAGCACCAAGTCTCCGCAATCGTCATCTCCCCAACCCGGGCATCGAACGCCGCCGCGGCCCGCCTCCATTCCCTGTAGCAGGGGCGCGCCTCTCTCGAAGGAGCCAACCGGCAAGCAGATCCCGGTCCGCTCCGTTCTCGTGCATCAGCGTCGCGCACGTGAGGCGAAGGAACGACGGGCCCCCCGCCGCCTGAGGCTTCGAGTTCTTCCCAGGCTGCCACGAAGCGCACTGCACGCAGGCGAGCTCGTCCCGCACCTGCCTGTCGAGCTGAGCGTTCCTGAGACACTTCGCCGGCGACAGAAAGGAGTGACGCTCTGAATTGCACAGATCGGACGCGCTGAAGATGCGCACCGCGGAAGCCAGTGCCCAGCGTGGTTCGGGCAGAGGGCCGCCCCCGCACCAGCCCCTGCCACCACTGCAGCAGCCGCCCCAGCTCCGAGCTCGGCCTCACGGCGCAGCTCGCCCCGCGCCTCCAGGACGGCGACGGGACCCAGTCGGTCGCCGGCCGCTACGTGCTCGGGAGGCAGGAGCTCCTCGAGACCTAACCGAGCAGGGCGCGCAGCGCGCGAAGGGCCACCGTCCCCAGTCCCCACGAGGTGCCGTTCGCCACCACGCTCGTCAGGGCGGCTCGCCCAATCAGCGAGCGGGCGGATGACGCCCGGGGTGCGACGAGCGTGGCGTAGATGAGGATCTCTGCGCCGAACGCCCAGCCCTCCGAGAGGAGCAGGCTTGTACGGCGAGTGAGCGGCAACTCAGGGAAGAAGAACCATACCAGTGGGTGAGTCACCAGATTGGCAACCACGAGCAGCACGCAGCGCCGGAAAAGATTCGGCTCACTGCGGCGCAGGAGGAACAGGACGAAGGGGGCCTCGATGAGTACGGTCGCGGCGAACGCGAAGAGCCACAGCTGCCAGTAGGGTGAGGTTCGCATCGGGTATTGCCGGGCACCAATCCTGCCTCATCGAGGGTGGTCCCGCTCCGTGTCTACCAAACGGGGAGTACCTCAAGGTACCTCGGGCCTCAGCGCCTCCGTCGAAGCCCAAAACCAACCGCGAAGAGGCCCAGGAGCAATCCAGCGGCTCCGGCTGGCTTGTGGGCGAGGGAGCAGCCACCGTCAGAGCCCGAGTCGTCGCTATCATCCGCCGTCCAAGGCGTCTCCTGCACCCCCGCCTCACCAGCGACACCCTGAGTCGTCGAGCCTCCGGTAGTCCCCGCGTTTCCCGCAGAGCCCGTGCTGCCACCACTCCCCGACTCCGATCCCGTGCGGCAATACACCTCGGAATAGAACGAGGCTCCTGCGGTCTTGCAGCGCTTGGTGTAGCCCTGTGGTTCGTAGGTGGTGGCGCAGGCTTCGAAGTCCTCGTAGCTTACCTGACAGGTAACGCAGGTCTCACCCGCCCCCTGCTGCTCCTCCACGGTACACGTTTCGACATAGTCATCCGGTGGCGCCACGTCGGCCTGGGCGCTGCGAGCCGCTCCGAGGATAGCGAGACAGGCCGTGAGTAGACCGACAGCTGTTCGTTTCATGATCGTTTCTCCGTCTCTTCTTTGTTGGTAAGGCAGGAAGAGAAGTCAAATGGGTTCAACCGGTGCGGCTGGTGGCCGCGCTGACGTGAGTAAAGGCGAGGGGGCCACTCGGTAGGAGTCCGAAAGGCGGTTCGGTGCACCCCCACCCAAGCCATGTCGTCCGAGCCGCCCGAGCAGCCACAAGCCGGTGACGACGGAAACGAGGGCCAGGACTCCCCACACGAGAAGGAGCGGCCGCCGCAGTAGTCCCTCGGTACCGTGAAACATGCCGGGTAGCGACCCCAGAACGAGGGCCAAGCAAGGCAAGCCGAAGGCAACCCCGCGAGCTTGGGGCAGTGCCCGGGCAACGGCAATCAGCGTCACCGGCATCGTGGTTTGGAACAGGAGCACCCCAACCAGGAGCAGGGGGGTTAGCCCGGCGCCGAAGACGATGAGCGGTGCGGCCACGATGAGGGCCAGACTCGTCGACTGTATCCAGCCGATCCGATCGGCTATGAAGCCGCCGAGCATCTTGCCCATGCAGGCAGCGATTGGCGCGCCGAGGACGAGTAGGAGCGTCTTGGGACAGCCCCGTGTCGCTGCCCCACCCACGAGCGCCCGCACCGATACCGAAACCAGCAGCAGGACAACCGCGAAAAGGAGCAGCCGTGACGCGACGTCGCCTGGAGCACGAGGGCTGCGCATCCCCGGGGTGCTCA
Source organism: uncultured Polyangiaceae bacterium (assembly GCA_964424695.1). Classification (GTDB taxonomy): domain Bacteria; phylum Myxococcota_A; class Polyangia; order Polyangiales; family Polyangiaceae; genus JAEWRL01. The sequence goes on along the minus strand of CAYRKE010000322.1, from coordinate 2,086 downwards.
CGGACCCCACTGGGGTCTTCGTTGGATCGAGCTGTCCTGTCTGGGGATTCGACTGCCCATCTCGCGCGATGAGGGGCAGTGCCCAGGTCAGCACCGACGCCACCACGAGCAGCAGCGCCAACGGCCAGATCGGCCCCGCCGACGGATCGCGGCCATACCAAAGCCCGAAGCCCAATCCCAGTGCTCCTGGTCCCACGAACACACCAGCTGGGGCCGTCTTTTCCAGACCGTGCTCTAGGACCAGAACCCCAGCGCCGACGTGGAACATGGCGTTCCCGATCCCAGCAAACACCATGGTGGCAAACGGTTCGCTCGAGTGGGTCGCGAGCGCCAGCATCGACATGACCAGCCCGAGTAGGAGCAGCGCTCTGGGCAGTCGTGTGCGATCGCTGATCCATCCCACGAGGGGTTGAAGCCCGAAGGCCACCAGGTCGTAGCTCAGTACGAGCCAGAAGGCCGTCAGTCGAGACATGTCGAGGAGGCGGGTCGCGCGAAATACCGCGGTGACGGTCGAAGCATCGACCAAGGCATGGAGGAGTCCCAAGACCGCGGCGTGGGCGAGGGGGCTGCGGAGCACGCGTGGAGCGAGCCAGGTATCGAGCGCGGTTGGGGCGAGCATGCGAGAGGTATGCTGGAGAGCTGGTGAGGGTGATGCTGCGAATCCCGTGCCACTCTAGCACGCCGCCCCCAGCACCAATAATGCTCGCGGAAGATGGGTGGGACTTGCTCCGACCCTCCGTCAAGCTGTGCCGCTCTGTGCCACCGATCGTGCTTCGTCGCCCCTGCCCAAACCCCGCGACGGATGCGAATCCAAGCACTGAGCGCGGGCCTTGGGCGTGCCGCTGCTCGACAGTGCCCACGCATCGAGACGAGTGGACCATCCGAGACGCTAACCATTGATGGCGAGCGACCGATCGGGACTGCGGAGACCTCCCTGTGCTGGCTCGCCATGCGCTCCGCCTCAGAATGATTGAAGAAATCGCGAAACACAAGAGCCTGCGGTCGTACCAGAAGTCGGCGAGATTGCGAGGGATGCCACTGATGTCCTGAAGGCCAGAGTGCGAGCTGCCACGTGCACAACTCGCAGTCTGGGCGAAGAGAACGGTGACGGAAGGCCTTCGACCGCTGCCGATGCTTTTGGGGCCTCGTCCAGGACTCTTTCCGGTCGAGAGAGGAGCTTCTGGCAGAAAACCTGCTCATTCGCCAACAGCTGATGGTCGCTTCCCGCAAGGTCAAGCAGGCGAGGTTTCGGCCCTGGGAAAGGGGCTTCTTCGTCCGCTTGGAAGGCAGATTGCGCCACTGGAGTCAGGCAATTCTGCTGGTGAAGCCACAGACCGTCCTTCGCTGGCACCGAGAGGGGGTTCGACTGCTCTGGAGACGACAATCGGAGGCTAGAGAGCCACCCAAGTCTCGGCTACCGCGAAGAACCATTGACGTCATCGTTCGGAACCGGCTGTGGGGAGCGGAGAGAATCCGATTTGTCGCTCTGGGGCCTACGGCGAACATTGGGACACTGCGGGGGGGGGGCAGCACCGGATGGATACCTCGGAACATGGCCAAGAGGAGCGCCGCCGGTGCGTTCATCGACTGGACACGCACGGGCAGCCGACGTGTTAAGCTTCTGCCCTATGCGTTGCCGTAGGGTTGTTGGGTTGGTTGCCGGTTCCGTCTTGGTGTTCGCTGCTTGCGGTGGCAAGTCGGGCGATCGTCACGGAGAGAATGGATCCGGCGGTGACGCGGCAGGTGCCGCAGGTGACGTATCGAGTCACTCGGGGGGAGAGTCTGCAACCGCCGGCACAGGCGGCAAGGTAACCGGTGACACCGGAGGGAGACCCACGGGCGGCACAGGCGGCAAGGTAACCGGTGACACCGGAGGGAGACCCACGGGCGGCACAGGCGGCAAGGTAACCGGTGACACCGGAGGGAGACCCACGGGCGGCGCAGGCGGGCTGGACGGAAGCGACGGAAAGACGACCGGTGGTACCGGAGCAGGCGGCAGCGGCGCCAGGGATAGCGCGGGCGGCGCTGGTGCGACGAGCGCGTCAGGGGGCGCGAGCGGAGCGGCTGGTGCTAGTTCGACCGGGCC
>CAYRKE010000321.1:3002-7892 GCA_964424695.1 uncultured Polyangiaceae bacterium | reverse complement strand
CGCCCCCGCCCGCTCACGCTCCCCCGCCTGATCATGGCGCATGGATGTGATCTGTCCATTGCGGGGGTCTCGGGAGATGACGTCTTCAGTGGCGCCGCGAGCCGCAACGGCAATATGGTTGCGCTGTACGAATCGATTCACGACGTGGCTGGGATGGAAACGCTATGGCTTGGCGATGCCCGGGGTCGTCGCGTCGTTGTCTTGCCGGCCTCACCCTCCGTCGATGGTCACGGTGCCTTGGAGGGGCGAAATCTCGGCGTCCTCGGCGTTCTTGCCCACCAGGATCGTGTAGACGCCGCTGTCGACCACCCACGTGCCACTCTCATTTCCTTCCCACCGACGCAGATCGCGAACGCGCACGGGAAGCTCCGCGGTCACGGTCTGGCCTGCGGGTACGGAGACGCGGGCGAAGCTCTTGAGCTCCTTCCAGGGGCGGTTGCCGGTGATGCCCGCTGGCTTCGGGGGCGGCTTCACAAACAGCATCGCAACCTCGTCGCCGTCGACGGCCGAGGTGTTCGTGATATCGACGGTGACAGGGAAGACAGCCTCCTTCGTCACGCTCTGACAGGGCAGAGACAAGTTCGAATAGTTGAAGCTCGAGTAGCTCAGGCCGTGACCGAAGGGGAAAACCAGACTGACCGCTGCACCGTCCACGTACTTCCGCTTGTCGTACTCGCGATAGCCAAAGAAGTAGCCCATGGTCGTCGTAGTCTCGCTCTCTTTGAACACCGGCAGCATGTCCTCGGTCGGCCAAGCCATGGGCATCTTGCCCGAGAAACTCGCCTGGCCGAAAATGAGCTTGGCGAGCGCCACGCCGCCGCGCGTGCCAGGGTAGCCTGCCCAGATGGTGGCCTGGTTCTGATTGGAGTGGGTGAGCCAGGGGAGGTTCACCACCGAGCCGGACTCGATGATGATGACCGTCGGCTTGTTCAGATCCAGCACGCTGGAAACGAGCTCATTGTGCCCTGGAGGCAGATTGAGGGAGCTTCGATCGCCCCCTGTCGCGATATAGTACTCCTCACCCTCGTCGGCCGGCGTGTAGCCCACGATCACCACGACCGCGTCGGCCCCCCCGGCAGCGTCCGCGGAATTGCCATGAGTCACCGACCTTCCGCTGCCTGCGATCTGCCAAATACCCGCGAACGGGCCGATGGTGCGGGCGGGATCACCGTTGACGCGACTCGAGCCGCGATCACCGAGGGCCGGATCCCTCGCAAAATGGAAAGAGCAGCTCCTACTAGTCACGGGACCGAAGCCCGTATCAATGTCCATCCGGCAGCTCATCGGTATGGATGAGCTGATCTGCTCGAACTCCTGATCCACCCCGAGCACTGCAAGATTCGTCGCACCCGTGAGGGGCAACACCGGCGCGCCAGCCTCGCCGTTGCGAAGAAGCACCGCCGACTTGACCACAACCTCCTCGGCCAGAGACTCGTGCGCCTCATTGGGAGCAATAGAGTCACCATTCAGCGTGGAAGTCGGCGCCTTGAGGCTCCAGCCATCGCTGTCGAGGGCCGACTTGAACAGGTACTTCTGCGTCAAGACCCGCCTTGCCGCGTCTTCGACGAGCGACTGGTCAACGTTGGCCAGCGTGGCTTCCGAGTAGTGGAGCGTCCAGGGAACCTCCACATCGGTGCCGGCCAGCACCGCCTCGGTGGTCACGGCCTGGGCTGTCGCGGCATCCGGGACGGTCTGATACCCCGGCATGGACCACAAGTCCGTGAGCACGAACCCCTGAAAGCCCATGCCGCCCTGCGCCACCGGGGCTTTGAGAACGTCCCTGAAGAGATGTGCACCCTGCGTCGCCTTCACGCTGTTGATGAGGTTGTACGACGCGATGATGCAACCAACGGCGCCATCCTGGACCACCATCTCGAAGTGGCGCCCATAGATCTCCCGCAGGGTCTGTTCGTCCATCACCACATTCTGGATGATGCGCTGTTTCTCGATGTTGTTCGCGGCAAAGTGCTTGGCACACGCCACCACGTATTCTTGGACACCCACCGTGAAGGCCGTTGCCATGCGGCCGATGTGATACATGTCCTCGCCGTAGGTTTCCTGTGCCCGCCCCCAGTAGGGGTGGCGGATGATGTTCATGGTAGGCGCCTTCAACAGGTTGTTTTTGGAGGCCGCCGTCTCGTCACCGACGGCCGCCCCGACGCGCCGCTCGAGACCCACGTCCCAGGACGCCGCTCGCACCGAGGGAGTTGGAAACACCGTCGCGAAGTTGTTACCGTTGTCAGGGCGGTTGTCCTGCCCGGCATCGAGGTTCACGCCACGGCCAGCGTCGCGGTACCGATACCCACGGATCGTGCCAACGCCGGGGACGTAGACGTCCGGGCTGCGCTCGATGTCGCGCCAATTCCTCGTGGAGCCGTCCACCCCCATCATCTGGTTCGCCTTCTCGGCCGGACCCATGAGACTGAGAACGCGGTCGACCTCGGCGGCAATCTCCGCTGGGACGCTGTACGCTTTCATGCTTATCGGATCGAACTGCCACGATGGCGCGTCGCTGCAGCTCAGGACCGCACTACTGCCAGCGTCCGAGCCGCTCTGGGATCCCGACTGCCCACTGTTTCCCGCGGCGCCGTCATGGGGACCGCCACTGGCCACCAGGCCGCGGCACCCGCTCGCTCCCAGGAGCCCAAGCACCAACCACTGCCCAACGCAAACGCCCCTCTTCGTACGACTCGTCATTGGACTCACGCTCCGCTCGCACCAAACGACACGGGATCCATTGGCATTCACCGCATGCCATCGGACCACCCGCGCTGTTTCGCGGTCTGATCCGGAGAATCGGCATTGATACTCAGCCAACAGACCGGTCACGCTGCTCCGTGGCGTGCTCCCAGAGAATCCCCGCCCCCCTCCAAATTCGTCCAACTCTTTTCTTGGTGTCAGAAATCAGGAAGAAATCCGGGGCACGGGCTCCTGGACGGTTCCACTCGCTATCCGTCCATCCAAGCTGCCGTCGCGGGTTGGCCTTGGTGACTTGCCGTTGAGCACGCCTGGAACCGACCGGGAGTGCCCTGGAAACCTGCAGCAATCAGACGAGAGCTCGGTGGAGCACACTCTTCCTCGGGGGAGGCCGTCCGGCTACCCGGATTCACTCCGGGCTTTTAGGGCGGGCGATTGCCCTCCCAGAGCCTCGTGATCGCGGTCGAGCTCCCGCGGCCTCTGCGCAGTCTTGCCCGAGGACTTGACTCCGGTAGGAGCTGTTCCTTCCCGCTCGTGCACCGAACGCCACCGGTGCGGTTCAATCTCGATCGGGCTCTGACCGTTGCGGGTGACGCGGACCACGCATTGCTCACTTCCAAGCGGTACTCTTCCCGCACGGAAGGCTCGTCGCATTGCGAGCGAGCCCAGAAACGAGCTCCGAGCGAGCCCAGAGGAGACGTGCGCTCTAGAAGTCCATGATGGCGTCGAACGCCTTCTTGGGCTGGAGCTGCTTGTCAAAAAGGAGCGGATGGTCTGGACGACCCGAGGAGAACTCTGACAGCCAGGTGTTGTCGTCAGCGATACCCCAGAAGGTCACGTTCTGGATCTTGTCCGCGTTTCTGCGGAACATCTCGAAGAACTCGCTGTATCGAGCCGCGAGCTTGTCTTGGAGTTCTTCCGTCAATGCGTCGCCGGTGAACCAATGGGATTGGTCGCTCGAACCGTAGTCCCTGGTGTAGATCGAGATATCGAGCTCGGTGATGTGCACGTCGAGCCCCAGCGCCGCGTATTCCTGGATCTCCTTTTCCAGGTTCTCGACGGTTTGGTAGACGGTTTGGTTCGTCATCACCTCTTGAGCGGGGCTGATGTTGAGGTGACACTGCAGGCCCACGCCGTCGATGAGTCCTTCCTCTTTCAGCCTTCGAACGAAGGACAGGATGAATTCGCGCTTTCCGTCCAGATAGTTCCAGAAGTCGTTATAGAAGAGCTTGGCGCTGGGGTCGGCGGCTCTCGCGGCTCTGAAGGCCTCGAAAACGTAGTCTTCCCCGGCGATCTGGTACCAGCTGCTGTCGCGGTACCCCCAGTGGTCCAGCGTGCCCAGATCCTCACCGACGTCTTGATTGTTGCTGTCGTAGCCGACCACGGCTTCATTGACCACGTCCCACGCGTACACCCTTCCTTGGAACTCTTGCATGACGCGCGTGATGTGGCTTCGCATGCGTTGCAGTACCTGCTCTTTGGTCCCCTGAAACACCCAGTCCGGGGTCTGGTCGAACCACACCAGGACGTGACCACGAACCAGCATGCCGTTGGCGCGAGCGGCATCCACCATGGCGTTGGCCTGGTCGAAACTGTAACTTCCCTCAGAGGGCTGCAGCGAGTCCCACTTCATTTCGTTTTCGAGGACGGCGCCATTGAAGTGCTCGCTCCAGATCGCTGCGTGGGCGTCGCGGTAGGAACCAGCATCGACCGCTGCGCCGATGGTGAAGTAGTCCTCGTACTTCTTGTAGAGCTGGGTCGCGTCGTTCCCCACCGGCACCGGGTCGGTCTCGGGATCGACCGATGGGTCACCCGTGCCGGGCTCGGGCTCCGCGCCCGTCCCTCCCGCTCCGGAGACGGCTGCACCATTCCCGCCGGAACCGGAATCCTGGCTGGGTGTTCCGCCCTCGGAACCCACGGGAGCTGGGTCCACGCTGGTGCTGCCTCCCGTCGTGGTGGGGGTAGTCCCGGGGTCACCCGCGCCGGGATTCCCAGCACCGGAGCTCGACTCCGGAATGCTGGGTGCGCTCGTCCCCGAGGCGCCACCGTCGCTCGCTGTGGCGGCCGCGCCTCCCGTGCTCCCGGTGACCGCTGCGCCTCCCGTGCTCCCCGTGGCTGCCACGCCCCCCGTGCTCCCGGTGGCCGCTGCGCCTCCCGTACTCCCTGTGGCCGCTGCGCCTCCCGTACTCCCTG
>CAYRKE010000321.1:0-2902 GCA_964424695.1 uncultured Polyangiaceae bacterium | reverse complement strand
GTGGCCGCTGCGCCTCCCGTACTCCCTGTGGCCGCTGCGCCTCCCGTACTCCCTGAAGCCGCTGCGACTCCCGTGTCCCCGGTAACCGCTGCGCCTCCCATGCTCCCGGTAACCCCTGCGCCCTCACTGGCCGTTGTGGCGCCACCACCGCTTCCACCGACGCCCTGCGCTGGAGTCGCGGAATCTCCTGTTCCCCCGGCGCCAGTCGAACCGTCACTCTCGCTGGTGCATGCGCCCACCAGCATCGTCATCGCTAGAACGGCCGAATACCAAGCCCGCACCCTCAGAGCTCTCTTCGCTCTTGCGACTCTCGCTACCATTACTGGATTTCCCTCTTTCGACCGGTAAGCAGTGAAACAGTCTCGCCGCGAATCGATCCAAGAAACGACTCTGGCCCTCAGTGTTCACCTCAAAGCCCGATCGGTCTACTCCTTTGGCGCCCGAACTCGTGCGGACCGAACCGAAACTTCCACCGGAATCCGTCGTGCCAGTCTTGGAACGAGAGGCTCGGGATGAGAAAATCCACACCACCTGATCAGAGCGTCGGCGTCCCCAGGATCTGCCAGGACTGCAGGTTACCCATCTGTCAGGTGCTTCCCCGCTCCGGTCAGGACGCGACAGATGGTGATCGTAGCGAGTCTCGTCGCAGCCTCCCAAGAGAGCTGCTTCCCCGAGAGGTTGTCGCTCACGCCGTAGACATGGTGCGCTTCCCCGGAAACGGTCGACGCCGGGCGCGTCGCAAAGCTCGGGCACCGATCGCTGCTCCCAAGCTCTGAGGCTCTCGTCTTCCCAAGCTCTGCGGCTCTCGTCTTCATTGCCGCGGACGGAGCCAGAGCCGCACGCGAACCGGCCAAGTTACGGAAGAATCTGTCGATTTCTGCAGGGTGGCCACTACCCTCGATGCTCGGTACACTCCGCGCCATGCGCATGGCCCCCCTCTTCCCGTGTCTGTTCCTGTTCACCTTCGCGGCGGCCAGCGCTCGCTCCGAACAGGATTCTGGTTCCGCCGCGGGCAGCAGAGACGGTGGCGCAAAGCCGAAAGCGCCGTCGGCCGACCCTGGCATCAGTGCCGCGCATCGAAAGCTGCTTCGCAGACTCCTCGCAGAAGCCGGAGCCGAGAACGCCGATCTGGCAGTCGTCGAGCGCGCGCCGGAACAACAAACGCGGATCATGTATGACGCTGCGCGCGAGAACCAGCAGCGTGCGCGGGATACGTACTGCGATGCGGGAGACCGAGTGATCGATCGCTTCGACCCCAAGCTGAGCGAGGCAGAAAACCTATCGCGCATGCAGGAAGAACTCGTGCGTCAGCTGCCGCGCGCCCGCGAGCTCGGGTGCCTCAATCACGTTCGCAATGACGACGTCTATGCGGTCGACGTCGCAGTGGACCAAGTGCCTCATCCCGATACCTTGATCGACGCGGCCACGAAAGCCGCGAAAGCTGGCAGAATCGAACGCTTCCTCGGTCCGCCGCGCCACCCCGGCGCTTTCCACTTCGAGTTCAAGCGTCGCAGCGACCCGCAGGACGGCTCGAAGCGCGCCGCACCCGGCGAGTCCCGCTAAATGAGCGGTCATGAAGGTCGGACAGCGGGATGTGTGATGCGACGAGCGGAATCCTTTTGGGGTGGCCCCCCCCCGGCGCCCCCACTCAACCAAAGCTGAGTGGGACCCCGCGCCGCGGGCCCCTGCGGGGCATGGGATCTTGGGAAGCCCCCGCAAAGCAGACGGAATCCTGTTCGAGCGTCCGTACCCGCACTGCAGCGTACTAGAAGCGGGCGAAGGCGATCTCAGCTTGTCCGTGTCCGAAGTGGGCCTGGGCTGCGAATGACACGAGGGCGAACATCGAGCCCCTCGCCATCAAGCTGTCAATGGGGCGACGCTTCCCAACCCTTCGGAATGGTTCCGCTGCCACGCTCTCACCGCCATTGCGGATCGGTCGCATTGCTTCCCGTCCATCGACGCAGCTAGAGTCATCGGGAAGCAAGGAGGTTCCTCATGGCACGACCAGACGTCCGAATCCTCTCCGTGATCCTCGCGGGAAGCGTGATCCTCAGTTGTGGTGGCGTCGAGAAGTCGCCGACAGAACCGCCAGCCCCGACGGAGAGGCCCCCATCGAAGACCGAGAACGCCGAGCCAAGCAACGCCACTCCGTCATCGCCATCGGTTGATGCCGAATCGCAAGCACCGCAGGAGCCCAGCGGGGCGGACAAGACCGAGAAGGAGGAAGCGTTCAAACCCGAGCGTCCGCCCCAGGAGTTTCTGACGGACAGGAAACTCAGCTTCGAGACGAACTTTGCGGCTTCCGAGATTGGAATCAAGACTGACGAGCGGTGCCGGGAAGAACACGCGGGTGATATGGAGGCTGTCGCTACCTGCAAGAAAAAGGTCAGCGCCCGAATTGGGCTTCGAGTGCTTCGTTTCCACGAGAAGGCGGGGGCGTGGTGGTTCCTTGTCTACTCCAAGAAGGATCTGGGGAAGAGCTCCCAACTGGCGATGCTGCACAAGGTCATGTGCAAGTTCGGCAAGCAGACCGACAACACCATCACCGTTGAGCTCATCGGCAAGGATGAGATGAAGACCGCAGAAAAACTGCCGAGGGAGTTCGTCGTCACCATCCCCAACAACTATTCGATCGATCTGGAGGATCCGGTCAACGGTCGGATGAACTACACGGCGAAGTACGAAAACCTGCCCGGCCAGGACGAGTAGTCGTACCGCCGAACGCCCTCGGGCAGCCCGCTCGGGTGCGACGAAAGAACTCGTCTGCGCCCACGCCGATGGGGCAGGCCGCGATGCGCCACTCGAGCGCCAAAGGACCCAAAAGACAACAGCCCCGATCGCGGGGCTGCGATCGGGGCTCATTGAGGGGCGCAGGCGATACGAGAACGGGAGTGGGCTATGT
>CAYRKE010000320.1:0-7898 GCA_964424695.1 uncultured Polyangiaceae bacterium | reverse complement strand
CCATGGGCGAGCTCCTTTCTCTGGCTTTATGCGGTGCCGCGGCCCTTTCCGCAGTGACACGAGGCAGCCAATCGATTGACATTGGGCGCCACCATCCCCAGGACTTGCTTGGAGTCAGGTGATCCAAGACCGTTCTGTCCAGGCTACGGTGGCGGCCTCGATCGGGGCCATGATTCTGGAGTACGCGAGGGGCAGGGGACTCGACGTGGAGCGGATCTGTTTGCAGACCGGCTTCGATCCGCGGGTGGCGATGGATCCGGAGGCCCGCATCGGAATCGAGCTCGAATCAAGGCTATGGGAACACGCTGCGGCGATGAGTGGCGACGCGCATTTCGGAGTACACGTGGCGCGGGCGCTCCGTCCCGGCATCCTGGACGTCCTGGACTACGCGGTGCGCACGGCGAGCACCCTGCGCGAGGCACTGGTCCGGCTCGCGCGCTACAATGCGCTTGCACATGATACGGCCGTGTTCACCCTCGTCGAGCTCGGCGAGGTCTTGCGCGTGGAGCACGGCACTTCGGGGGCGGCTCAGTCTCGCCACGCGGCCGAATTCACCCTGGCGTCGCTGGTGGTGGTCGCCTCGCAGCTGGTGGGCGGGGAGATTCGACCCGTGTCGGTCGGGTTTCGACATGCGGCCCTGCCGGACACGGAGCTCCGCGAGTATCAGGAGCTGTTCGGGACTCTGCCAACCTTCGGGGAGCCGAACAACCGGATCGAGTTCGATGCGGAGACGATGCGCCGTCGCGTCATCGCGTACGATCCGGCATTGTCACGGCTCATGGAGCGTCAGGCGGAAGCGCTCCTGTCGCGTCGCCCGGCGTGCGAGGTGCCCACCGCCCAGCGCGTGGGCAACCTGCTCCTTACCTCGTTGTCTACGGAGCCATGTCATACGACGCTTGCCAGCACGGCCCGTCGCCTTCACATCAGCCAACGGAGCCTTCAACGGCGGTTGGCCGAGGAGGGCACCAGCTTCAACGAGCTCGTCGACGGGGTCCGGCGTGACCTGGCACAGCGCCATGTCACCAACTCCCGGTTGTCGATATCACAGATGGCGTACCGTTTGGGCTACTCGGAGCCCAGCGCTTTTTGCCGCGCCTTCAAGCGCTGGACCGGAATGACGCCCAGCCAGGCACGTCAGGGGGGGGCCAAGGGTGCCACCGAACCGGTCCGGGATTCGGCACCAGGGGTCGTTGACCAGCACGGTGCGCCCAAGCATGGTCATGAACCCGGAGGCGTGAGCCCTTGCTGACCCTGGTCACGGTGGCAGCGGCGAACCACGAGGGAACAATCGCGAAGGGCCCATGCGGGCTCATTCTACGCTCCGTCGCAGACTGATTGAAGAAATCACGAAGCATGTCGCGATTACTCGGGCACCGACGGTGGCGTGAGAGATTGGATGATGAAGGGAGCCAGGACAGACGGTGCGTTTCCAGCGCCGCCTCCAGCGAGATTTGCCCCCGGGTCGGTGCCCAAGGCTCTTGGTTTTCTCTAAGCAATCAGGGTGGTCGTTGCTTTCGCCTGTTCACCGCTCAGAGCCGAGCCAGCCTTCGCGGCCGGAAGCGACAGCCAGTTCACCCACCATTGAACCGTTTGTCGCTTCAACACCGCCCTCACTGTCGATACGCTGATCGCTGCTCTGGCACGCATGACCACCTTCAGGCAGGATCGCCTCATGCTGGGACGACTCGTGGTCGGGCTACTTGCCTCGCTCCTCCTTATGGCCTGCGGTTCGGACGACTCGAGTTCGGGGGACTCAGGCTCGGACGATGCAACCGCTGGGGATGACGACTCGGACGACGGTGGCGAAACGCCGCTGGTCGACCCTGACTCAGGACTCGGTGAGACCTTCACTGGCGAATATCACCTGGGTCCCGTCGACTGGGAGGAGTCAGTGTGGACGAATGGGTGTTCCCCGTATGATCCGGCGGTGATGGAGGCCGAAGGCGAGATCCTTGCAGGCGTCGAAACCGGGCACATCGACGGCGGCCGGCTCTGCGATGCCTGTGTCCTCATCACCGCGGACAACGGGAATCAGATCAATGCCCGGCTCGTCACCTATGGCGCGACCGATCCCAACGACATCGATCTCAGTCCCGCAGCCTGCAGGGCTCTGAGCGGCAGCGCGGACTGCGACGTTTGGCCGCGGGACATGACGTGGCAGTTCGCTCGCTGCCCCGACACGGGAAGGATCGCCTATCAGTTCCAGACCGAGGCCAACGAGTGGTGGACGAGCTTCTGGGTTCGAAACGCGCGCCTCCCCATCGCAACCGTCGAGGTGCAATGTGCCAATCACGGGTTCACCGAGCTCAGGCGGGCTTCCGATGGGACGCTCAACGATGACAGTGGGTTTGGTGCTGGCGATTTCACGATCCGAGTCACGGCTATCAACGGGCAGACGGTTACCGACACCTTCTCAGGCTTCAACCCGGGGGAGCTCCTCGAATCCAGCGGGCAGTTCGAGTAGAAGCATGTTGGCCTCATCGACGCCCTGCGCAGCAAGCGTGAGCCGCGTTCGGTGCCACGGGTATTCTGGGCTCGTCACGCTCGTGTTCTTGGTGATAGCGCCAAGCATCGCTCGGGCCAGAGGGCATTGGGAGGAGTGCTGGGCTTGTGAGATCTGGTTGCCCGTGGGCGCCAACCTCGGCGTGGCCACCAGCCTGGACGGCGATGACCGAGGCACTTCGTTTCTCGTCGGTGCCGAAGCAAGCCTCATCGATCTCCGAGCCTGGGGATCGGGCTCCCTCAACTGGGGGATGTATCTCGACTCCACGTACGACACCAACCTTGGGCTCGTTCGCTCGAGCTTCGGCCCCGAGTGGATCTATCTCCCGGGCGAAGTGCCGATCGGATTGGACCTGGGACCGCTCGTCGAGTGGGATCGAGAGCACCTGAACCTGGGCGGCCGTGTCCGGCTCTTCCTGCCAGTCCCCCTCTTCACTCCGTACGTGGGGGTCACGGTGCTCGGCTCCGAGGAGAGAGCGATCGTGGGGGAAGCTGGACTCCTATTGAAGTATGCGATCATCATCGACTAGCGCCGGCAGCAGCCTGTGAGGGCTCCCAATACGCTCCGCGGCAGAATGATTGACGAAATCGCGAAACACAAGCGAGTTGAAGCAGTACCAAGCATAGTCATCGAGGGCGGCTTCATGTAGGCAGAACGCAGTGTCCACCGCTGCCTCGTCCGACATGGGGCCCGTCAAGTAGGCAGTCCGCGACCCCGCTGTATACTTCGTCGAGATTCTTGAAGGTCCCAGTGGGGATCGAGACAACTCCGGGGAAGACCATCCAGTCATCGAAGAAGTTGGACCACTCCCAGTCGTGGTTGTGGATGTCGCGATTCTCCGTCCACTCTTGGTCCGTATCTTGATATGCATCAACCTTCGCATTCACGTCGTACCTGCCCACGCGGCCCTCATCACCGATACCAGCTCCGGCAATGAGGGCAGAGAGCCCAGCTGGGGCGCTTCCGTGCAGCTTCTGATTCTGTGGGTGCGGAGCGCGCACCGCCGCCTGCTGGAGTGAGGTGCAGCACAGTAGGTAGTCGATCCGGATGTTGCTGCCGGGCGCTGTGATGGCGGGACCCCGGGCCACGGTCGAGCGCCAACCGAGTGAGACCTTGCCGAGATCGCCGCGGTTGTGGGCGCTCGCACCGCGGAAGCGGGCTACCGCGGGCAAGGTCCTGGACCCTGTCTCGAAGCAGGTGAGCATGCCGTCATTCGACGCGACGATGAGCTCGAAGCTGCCGTTGCCGTCGACGTCTGCCAGCATCCCGGTGGCCTCGATGCCGCCCCGCCGCGCGTCGAGTTTCGCCATGCCGCCGTCCGCGCGAAGTGCAAAGAGGTTCCCCTTCTCGCTGCCCAGGATCGCCTCGAGCGTTCCGTCGTCGTCCAGATCGGTGACGAGGGCGCTGGCCGTCACTCGTCCGTCGTAGAGGCGCCAGCTGCGCTCGCGGACCCCGACTCCGATGATGCCGTCCTGCTCCTTGCCCCACCACGCGGTCGGTGCCACCAGGACCCCCGGCGCTCCAGACAGGGGGATCGGGGTTCCGAACAGGCCCTCGATCCCAGCGTCGTCCTGCTCGAGCCGCGCGCTCCAGCGCAAGGCGCCGGTTTTCGCGTCGTGCACGCTCACGTCCCCGTAGGACCACGCGGCGAGCACCTCGGGCCGGCCATCGTGGTCGAAGTCGGCGATCACCGGAGAGGCGTGCATCCCGGAATCCCGCGGGACCTGCCAGAGTACCGCGCCGTCGCTGCCGCGATACGCCGTCAGGATCCCATCGCGCGCGCCAGCCACCACGTCGTCACGGCCGTCCGTGTCGAGATCGGCGATCGCGGCCGAGGCGATGAAGCCCCTGGCCCCATATTCGTTCGCGCCGGTGCGTACCTGCCAGATCGGCGCGCCGGATCTACCATCGAGCGCGTAGAGGGTGCCGTCTTCATCCCCGATCACGACGTCGACCTGGCCGTCGCCGTTCAGGTCGGCCAACGCCGGAGCTGGGCGAACCTTGCCCTTGGCGGCAGCGGTCCACAGAACCCTTCCGTCGAGGCTGGAGGCGATGATCTGGCCATTGTCGGTACCGAGGTACACGGTCCGCCCGTCGATCGCGATGCCCCCCACGTCGCGATCGCCTCGCCCTGGGGACGCGATGAGCTTTCGCTGCTTACCAGTCGCGGCTTCCAGCACGTAGACACCATCCGTCGGCTCGTTCATTCCGTTGAGCGAAGCGCCGTGCGTACCGATCACGATCGTGTCCTCCACCATCGCCATGGTGGTACGAAAGGTCGTTTTCCCGACCGGCACCGACCACTTGGGAACGAGCCTGACCTTCAGGTCCATCGTGCGTACCGGGGCGGTCTCATGCTGGCGCCCAGTGGGGGCATTCGCTACGACGTCGAATTCGCCCTCGGGAGCGGCGACCACCGGACCAGGGTCAGCCTGGGCGAGCGAAGCCTGAGGCTCGGGCGCCACGACTAGAACCGGCTGATTCAGGGGCTGCGTGTGCGCGGGCGGTTCGGTGGGGTGCCGGGCTTCCGGCGCAGCGCACGCGGCGCTGAAACTCAAGCCAAGGAGCGCGAGTCGGCTTCGGAGGGGCGAGGTCATGTCGGCATTGTGATACGCCGACGCAAACCCCGGAAGGGACTCCGCGCCGATCTGCTCCTGTCGCCGAGCGGGAGATATAGGCTCGCTCCCCGCGTCCTCGCCGACGGCTGGGGGCAACACCTGCAGCGCGCCTGATGGCAAGAAGGGGCATGGTGCCCGAGCCCGTACCGAGACCGCCCTGTGCTCCGCTCGAACAACTCAGGCTGCCGTTCGACTCGTAGTAGAGCTTCATAGAGGTAAGCGGGGGAAGGGAAGGGGCCGAGCGGCGGCATCGGTGCGAAGGTGTGTGCCGGACCTCGACGGTGACGCCGAAGCGATGTCAGGTCTGCGTTCTCGACGCCGAACGCGAGGGGTTCGTGAAGCGCGGGTGCAATTCCGCCAAGCCTGGCGGGTGCATCTGCGCCTCTGACCAGGCGGTCTACTCTGCTCCGGCCCGGTTTTCGCAGTTCATTCTTCCTGAGTCGCCGCCCCGCTTCTAGTCGCCGGCGACGGCCCTCCCCAAATCGGCTGCCTCAGGGGAGTGCCCGAGACCCTGGCGTGCTGCTGGCAGCCTGGTAGCCTGCGGTACGGAGGTCGCATCATCGCTCACTACCTCACCAAGGCAGAGCCGGGGTTCGCGCTGCTGGCTTTCCTGCTTGCCGCCATAGGGTGCAGCCGCTCGGGCGGGGCCACCGGTTCCTCCTCACCGCCGTCGGCAGCCGCGCCTCTCGCCCCCGCAGCGGCGCCCACCGCGCCTCTCGCCCCTGCAGCGGCGCCCGCCGCTCCGGCTTGCCAGACGCCCGCGGCGACTCCGGGTCGCATCGCTTGCGGGTCCGGCAGCTGCCAGGTCACGACCGAGTTCTGTCTCGAAGGCACCCAGACGCCCCCCCGCTGCCTGGCGATCGCGCAGGAGCAAGACCACGCTCGTGGGGCATCCTCCGACGACGCACTCTACCTGTGCGACGACGCATCCGATTGCCCGCCGGGGCAGCAGTGTTGCGCGGGCAGCTGGGGCGGTAGTGGTCCCGCGTACCATGCCTGCACCGCGGATCGCTGCCAGGATCACGTCGTCTGCCTCCCCGGAAGCGTCTGTCCGGCGGGGCTGCGCTGCGAGCCGCTCCCACACAACCAGGCCCGCGGAGTGTGCATGCCGGATCATCCAGGAGTTGCCTGCGGGGCGTCTCGGTGCCAAGAGCCCGAGCCACGCTGCTGCTGGCAGTCAGACACCCGATCCGGTCGCTGCATGCCCGCAAGCGCCGACCGCACCGCCTGCAGCGCAGACGGCGAGTCCCTGCTCGAATGCAACAATCGCGCAGATTGCGGAGGCTACTTCTGCTGCAGGGAGCTATTGGGCTCTACGAGGTGCTGGAGCACCTGCCCTGGAGCGGCGGTGGCCGTGGCCTGTGAGACCTTCGCGGACTGCCCACCCGAGGGGCCCGGTCCCGGCGGCATGCTGCAACGCTACGACCGGTGCGAGGCAGGCGCGTGTGCCGGAGAGCTCTGCAACCCCGACGGAACCTGGCGTTCGTGCAACGGGCTCTGAGGGCGGCCATTCCGCCCCACGGACCACACCCTCGAGTCTGCGACGTGCTCCGGGTTTGGTCGCGGCCGAAAGGCAGTCCCGCTCGGAGTCTGGGCCGGTGAATGGGGAGCGAGAACGGGAGCTGTGATGGCTCCCAATACGCTCCGCTGCAGAGTGATTGAAGAAATCGCGAAACACAGGGGCTTGCGATTCTGCCAGGAGTTGGCGAGTTCGGGTGAGTGTCACTCGATGTCCTGAAGACCAAAGTGCGAGCAGTCGCCTGCAGACTCGCAGCGTGGGCGAAGAGGACAGTGGCGGAAGCCATGCGGTCACTGCCTGTCCTGGGTCCCTCACGCATCCGCCGCCCAAGCTACCACTACTGCCGGAAAGCCTTCCGCAGTAGGACTACCGTCCGCTTGTAGAGTAGACGGACCCGACCCCCCTCCGAACACCACGTGTCGAGGGCAGTCGACGCCCTCACTTGGTGCCGGAATCCTCCTCCTGCCCGTCGATTCGTTCTGTATCGTTCTCTGACAAGCGCCTCCGACTCCTGGATGCCTTGAGCCCGTAGAAGAACAAGATGGAGATGACCAAAGCGACCGCGTAGTCTCGGCCGCGAATGTCCGGGACGCGACCAGTGAGCGACTGGTCGACCCCGCAGGCCAACAGGAGAGCCGCAACGAATGCGAAGACGAGCGCAAGATAGAGTCCAGTCGATTCGAGAACGGCTCGATGGCGCACGAACAGTCCGATGCGAATGCGCGGACCTAACAACGCGAAGATGCAGGCCCCTATCGCACCGAGCGCCTCGAGTAGCACAATCGCGTCGTCAATGCTCATCTGCGCGAACAGCGGGACTCCAGCGATCGCCAACCCCAGAAGCGCCAGATTGGCGGCAACCACTGCGACGCATCCGACGACAACAGCGACCAGGCAGAACCAGAGAATGGGAAGGACTATCTGAGCCTTCTTCTGTGGAGGTCGCGCCATCAGGAGTCCTGCTCGCTACGGAGAAACGCCGTACAGGCGGTATACTTCACTCTCCAGCTGCCCCATCACAATGCTCAACCTCCTGGGGATGTCCTCGACCGACATACGGTTGCTAGCCGAGCTCTAGCTCCCTCCGCCAGCGGAGATTACGCTCTCGACGAAAGTCACGCAGTCGTGAGGAAATATGCCCCAAATCCACGCCTCTGTCATCACCCCGCGTCTGCCCATCGGCGTCTGCCCATCGGCGTCTGCCCATCCGAACCTGCAGACGTCCATCCGTATCCGCATCAACGGTCGCGCATTTTCG
>CAYRKE010000319.1:6563-7950 GCA_964424695.1 uncultured Polyangiaceae bacterium | reverse complement strand
CGCCACTTGATGCCACTCCTTCCACTGTCCGAGATTTGTGACCGCTGATTTAGAGAGGCTGCCGACACTCTCGGCGCGACGAAGGCGTAGCGACAAGCCGCGCAGACTTCGCCAACGGCGTCATGAACGACTGCGTCCAGGCTCACTTCTCCCGTCTCGGCCAGTTGGGCGTAGACGCCCTTCGAGCGCTCCTGCGGCGCGAGATCTCGACCATCGCACCCTCCAAAACCACAAGCCGCCTTGCCAGTCAACATCTGGCCGGAACCGAACCCGCAGGCGCGTATTCTCACGGTAGCGCTAGCCGCAGCTCACGCACTCATCCGAGTCCGGGTCGCAGTAGGTGATGGTATCGCCCTCCTGGCAGGCGCTGCCCGACAGTCGGGTATCTGGGCAGAGCGCTCCTCCATTAGGGCAGGGGAGGCCGCTCGCGAAGACATCTAGGGCGCGTCCGGGAGCATCCCGCTGATCACATCATAGAAGGACTCTCCCAGCACCTCGTAGCCCGCGGTGTTCGGGTGGAGACCATCGGCCATCAGAGCCGTCTTGTAATTGGAGTTTTGCGAAAATGCCGCGTAGTTGTCGACGAAGACCACGTGCTTGCCGAGAGCCGCCGCCTCTTCAGCCTTGCCCTTGATGGCGTTGTTATAGGCCTCCACCCGCTGGTTGGTGCCGTCGTTGGTCGTGGGAATGATCGCGGATACGACCAGCAATGCCTCGGGTGCGTCGTTGGTGATCTGATCGATCAGACTTGCCAGGCGATTGGGGGCATTGTTGATGTCGTCGTTGCCGTTGATGTCGTTGGTGCCGATCTTGAGGAGCACGATGTGCGGGTCGGAGCTGCTGATGGCGTTGTCGATAACCCCGGCGATCTGCGAGATTTTCCAGCCGCCATGTCCTTCGTGATGCTTGGGAAACGGTTGACCGTCGACGGTATCCGGTCCGTTGGTGAGTGTCCCAACGAACGTGATGTTCTTGTGGTTCGTGAGCGCCTGGCGGTATAGCTCCATGCGGTACCCTCCCATCGGAGGTGAGCAGCAACCCTCGGTGATCGAGTCGCCAACCGGCATGATGTTGCAGGCAGTCCCCTCGGTCGACGGGCAGGGGGCGAACTCCGTAGAGCCGCCCGCACCGCTGGCACCGCCAAGCGACGTCCCGCCCGCATCTCCGCCTCCCGCGCCGGCCGTGGCTCCGCCTCCTGCACCGCCCACATCCACGCCTGCCGCACCTCCCGAGTTGCGGCCTCCCAGATCGTCTCCACTTCCACCCGTCCCGCCGCTTCCCCCAGAACCACCCGTAGCGATTCCCCCCGTGCCACCGCCCGTCGTGCCCCCCGCGAGGGTCCCCCCACCGGTGCCAGACGCGCCGCCCGTGCTGAGCCCACCGCCCG
>CAYRKE010000319.1:3556-6463 GCA_964424695.1 uncultured Polyangiaceae bacterium | reverse complement strand
TGCTGTGCGTGCCGCCCGTGCTGTGCGTGCCGCCCGTGCTGTGCGTGCCGCCCGTGCTGTGCGTGCCGCCCGTATTGGTCGCGCCGCCCGTGCTGAGCCCACCGCCAATGCTCGTGACACCACCGGTCACCGTGCCGCCTGATCCGCTGGTTCCACCTGTCGGAAGCGCGCCGCCGGAGCTCTGGGCACCGCCGCTCGCGAGACCTCCAGTGACGGAGCCGCCGGTTGCCACCGAACCGCCGCTGCCCTCCGCCGCGCCGCCACTGGAACTCACCGAGCCACCAGTTCCCTCGGAGTCGTCCGACTCGCTGGTGCATGCGGTGCCAGCACCGAGAATCGCCGTCATCGACATCCCGAGGAGGGCGCAGGAGAGCCGAATCGACGAACGAGCAGTTCGATATCTTGATGGCACAGAGGGTCTCCTTCTGCAGCGAGAGCGAACGATGGTGGGGTCGACGATGGTCCCGAGGAGCTTCGCTCGCAGGGAGCCTCGAGTTGGGATGCTCCGCCGTACTGCGACCGGGAAGGGGAGCACATCCGCTCCCCTCTCCGGCACTTTTCCTACTGCGGCGTAACGATCTCGCTCGGCGATCGGGTGCTGTGCGACCAGGGCGTCAGGGCACACCATGGCGCAGAGTGGCGGGCCTCTTCCCTTCATGAGGTGTGGGCTTGCGGCACACTACGACACACAAGATAGCAGACTCGGACGCATTGGCGCGGCACGGAGTTTGCTCCGATCGATACCTGGGCTACCGCTCACTGTAGGACGGGCGCCGACTGCTCCTCGGGTCCCCTCTGCCTCGGCGTGCAGAACTTGAGGGCGTACCTATGTCTCACGTCGTGCTAGTTCGCAGGCCAGCATCGATCACGTCAGTTTCTCCAGGGGATCTCGTACCCAGGTTTGCGGATGCGATGGACCTCGAAGAACTCGCGCAGCAGCCCGATCGGCGCTTCGGCTTCGGGAGTTGCGGCCAGATTGTTGAGCTCCTTGGGGTCATTCTTCAGGTCATACAGCTCGCTCGTATGGTGGCGCTCGTCCACAATGGCCTTCCGCCCATCAGGAAAGAGCAAGTACCGCTTGAGCCGGCCCTCGCCGAGAATGGGGCGTGTGGGGCGGGGCGCCTCTCCCCCCAGGTATCCTCCCAGGCTCTGACCCAGGAAATGGCCTGGGGTGGGTTGCCCGAAGAGCTCCAGGATCGTCGGACCGAGGTCCATCAGTGAGACGGCATCGTCGACGGTGTGCGGTGCGACGCCCGGGAAACGGACGACCAGGGGGATGCGAATCAGCTCATCATAGAGGGTCGTGGCGTGGTACTGGCTGCCGTGTTCTCCGAACGCCTCGCCGTGGTCTGCGGTCAGGATCAACACGGTGCGTCTGGCGAGCCCCGTCCGATCGAGCATTGTGAGCAATTGTCCCAGCGCCTCGTCATTGCTCCGCATGCCTCCGCGGTACCGTGACAACAGGGACCCCTTTCCTCTCGTCGAGGATATCGAGCGGTGGGCGTCGAACAGGTGAATGAAGGCGAAGAGAGGGCGATCGCGCTGCTTCTCGAGTCGCTCGATGAAGTGTGGCATGAGCTCGTCAGCGGGCGTGTAGTGGGTATCGTGTTTGGGCTCCACGTACCTGGCCTCGCGAAACCCCTTGACGACTCCCCACTCCTCCACGAACCAGAAGGAGCCCGCCATGTTTACCGTGTCGATTCCTGCGGCGGAGAGCAGCTCGGGGTAGCGGATCGTCGGCTCCTTGTGAGGGAACAGGTCGGGATGCTTGTAGTGGCTCTTCCAGTACTGTTGCGAGTAGTACACTCCGGTGAAGGCCGAAGTGAGGGACAGCGTTGTCTGCGAGCCGGGGGCTCGGGCCTGGGTGAAGTGCACCCCCTCGTCGCGAACTCGCGCGAAGTTCGGCATGTTTTTGGACCCCTCGGCGCCTTCGATGAAGTCGGCTCTGAGCGCGTCGAAGGAGACGACTACGACCAGCCCGTTCTTGGGGAATTGGGTGGGCTTGGGGGCTATGGCCGCGGCGTTCTTTCGTGGAACGAACCACTCCCGCCACGGCTCTGGGACGTTCTTGTTCCCAGTTCCCACCTGCTCGGGGTAGACCCGGGACAAGAGTGGCATTACCACCGACCCGTTGATCCCGAGCAGCTGCAGCGTGACGCCGCCTGGCGGTCTGATCGCGAGTGTCGAGCCCACCAGGACGCCGACCAACGCCACAGGGAGCGGGCGTATCGGAGCAAGGATGCCTCGGCTCACGTCCAGGGAGAAGAGGGCGCCAGCCATGTGACCAACGGCTGCCCAGGCGAGGTAGAAGTGCGCGCCCGGGTAGTCGCCCCCCGGGAGCACGAGGTTGTTCAGCACCATCAGGGTGAGGGCTGCGCCGACGCCCCCCCAACGCCACCGAGGCCGCGCGAGCCAGTAACCTCCCAGGCAAGCAGCGGGCACCCCCAGAGAGACGAGAAGCGCCATTGCAGCGCGGAGCCACGGTGCCGCGGCCGGGGAGGCGTGCCTCGAGGAGAACCCCACCAAGTCCGGACCAAGGATGGGCAGACTCAGGATGGCCGAGACGACGATGAGGGCTAGCAGATCTGCGGAGCGTCGAGCGGGCCTGACGCGCAACCACCCGACGATGGTCAGGGCAGCCAGAATGCCCACTGCGAGGTGCTGTCCAGCGTCGTAGGTGTGGAGCAGCACGCGCTGCACCACGTCGCTCAGCGTTGGCGCGATGGTGACAGTCCCAGCGATGAAGCCGGCGTTCACCAGAATCAGCGCAACGACTCCCACCAAGGCCGCGCGCCAAGGTCCCAGCGCTTCTCGCGCCGGCTGCGCGGCTCGCACTCGGGACGATGGAGTCGTCATCGGGGCGTCGTCTGGTCGTTGCAGCTCTGCCCCCGGCGAGCCTGTGGCGCC
>CAYRKE010000319.1:0-3456 GCA_964424695.1 uncultured Polyangiaceae bacterium | reverse complement strand
GTTGCTGCCGTTGCTGCCGTTGCTGCCGTTGCTGCCGTTGCTGCCGTTGCTGCCGTTGCTGCCGGTCGAGGTGAGCGAGCCCGCGGCAGGGCTCTCGCTGGTTGGGGCCGAACCCTCGGCATGGTGGTTGTTACTCATGATTTCCCCTATCGAACCCCGCTCCAGTAAATCGACACCGGGAACGCGACGATGACGAGCGTCAACAAGTAGAACAGCCAGAGATTGAAACGCAGCTTTCCAGTCTTCGGAACCGCACACACGGCGAGAGCAAATGGGACTAGGTAGGCGAAGTAGAGGAACTTCACCGTGGAGTTCTTGCCCGGGAGCAGTCCTTCACCCGTTTGCCAGTACAGGTACACCGCGGCTCCCATGAGGAACAACCCCAGGGCCAGCAGCTGCTCCAGTCCCTGACCGAGACGTGGCCGAAGCTGTCGGAGCGTGCGCCATACGCCGTGACCAAACCGGATCGTGAGCAGCGGAATCAAGGGCAATGCGGCGAGCAGCAGGATTCGTTTCGGCCAGACCTTGTTGTCTTCCTGTCTGCGCCCCGAGAAGTACAGCCAATGATCTCCCCAGACCTCGGAATACAGAAGCGTGAAGAAGCTCCCGGCGCCGGGGTTCGGCCGGCGTGGCGCCTTCGCCTTCGCCTTCGCCGCTTTCCGTGATGCCGCGGCGCGTGTGCTTTGGGTGGCGGACGCTCCGGAAGCTGGAGGCCGTGGGACAGCCGAGGGACTGGCGCTTGCGCTGGCCTCAGGGGTTGGCAGTTCGCGCATGTGGCGGCTCGGCTTCGCGAGCAGTTCCGAGAAACGGAACGTCGTGAAGTAGCTCTTGAAGTCGAACCCCTCGCGCAGCGGCTCGAAGCGCGCCATGTAGCTGGCCTTGTAGACAGGCGCCACGTGCTTGGCGACGAAGCGCTGGTATCCAATCCAGGAGCCCGCGCACCCCACCACGGTGAGGGCCAGCGCCCCGGCAGGGACAAGGAACCCGACGGAGAACAGCCGGCTCCCTCTCTTCAACTCCACCAGCAGCGCCGCCAGGAACACCGCGGATGGGATGACTCCGAAGGGACGGGTGAGGCCGACGAGGCCGGCGGCCAATGCCAAGGCGAGGAAGGCGAAGACGCGGGCGCGGCGCGCTCGGCGGTTCTCGGGTGCACACGGCGGGTGGCGCCAGCGCAACCATAACCAGAGTGCCATGCACACGGCGGTAAGGCTTGCCAGCGCGTTGTCCGGGTGAGACGACGCAGCGAGCCTCTGATAGCTCGGAAGTGCCAGCAGAGCCAACGACGCGACGGTTGCGCTGCGGTAGTCTCGCGCGACCTTGGGGAAGATGTAGAAGACCCAGCACCAATAGAACAGCGCCAAGTAGGCGAGGTTCGACCAGCGCAGATACTCCAGGAGCTGGCTCCCACTAGGGGCTGGCTTCCCGCGGACCGCCTGAAGCTTGATATAGGGGAGCGTCGGCAGATAGTAGAGTGGCGGGTTGTACGCGCGGCCCTCCAGGGACAGCCCGCCACTCCGCGCGCGGTCTGCATGCATCTCCCAGTCATAGGTCGTGCGGTCGTAGGCAGCGGCGTTGTACGCGGTTACGGCCAGCTTGAGTACGACCAGGAAGGCCAGAAGCAGGCGCGCGCCACGCGGGCTCAGCATGGGGCGGCTCAGAACTCGGCGCCAGATCCGGAGTTGGCTCAGCATCCCTTTGGACCGTTCTGCCGTTGAACCTTGAGCTCGGCACTGCTCGCCATGCCCTCCGCGCCGCGCGAGGGGCCACGGCGTGAGGCGCCACTCGGATGCGGCCCGAGTGGCGGCGTCCGGGGGGCCACGGCTGCGGTCCGGCGCTCACGTACCCCCGTCCGCTCCGCTCCGGTGCTCACTACGGTTTGCGCAGGAGGCGGCTGGCGGTTGGGGCTTTCTGCGATCGTGAATGCATGCGAGAAGACGCGGCTGGCCAGCGGGGGAGCAACTCTGTGCAGGCTGGAGTGCGAGTTTGCGGAAGCAAGGAACATACGACGACGACCGAGCAGGCATACACCCGTTGGGCCGCGCCCACCCTACCACGGCAGGACCGGATTACCACGACGGGCCGGTTCGGTTCGGTTTCTGGACCGGCTCACACGTTCGCGCTCGACCTCGGACATGCGGTCCCACAGTTCCTGCGGAGGCGCGCGAGGGTCCGCAGGGTCGACGATCCCGGGCTCCGGGCGTTGCGACATGCCCCCGATTCTACCGCTGCGCTTGGTACAGGGTTGCCAGGCTTTCGCTTGGTGCCAGAAGGTTTGCTGGATTCGCGCCAACCTCATCGGGGGATCCTGTCTCGCCGTGAGGGATTGGTCCCGTGGCCGTCCTGCTGGAGTTGGGGAGCCGGCGGGGCTGTCACACGCCAGACGCGGCCCGCGCGGGCGCGGCTTCAGGGCACGCCATTGAAGGAATCCAGCGCCCTCTTGTACAGCACCTTGACGGTTTCTAGCGCGCGTTCGGTCTTGCAGGTGACGAAATAGCCGCACATCTCCAGAACACCGAAGTCTCCGAACTGCGCTCCGTCACAGAACTCTTCCAGCGGAGGCCGCTTCTGGTGTCGTGCGCGCGGAACCAGCAGCGCCTCGTATTCGCCGTGCCTGAATCGCGTGAGTAGATCGTAGGTTCTGCCTCGGGTCTCCATCTCCGTCATTCGCTTCGAGAGGGACTCGGCCAATTCGCATCTCTGCGACCCCCGATGGAGCTCGGGGCGCACGGGCCAGTCCTCCAGATGATCCCAGATTGGCGCTTCGCGGATCATGGCTTGGAAGTGGAAGACGTCGCTGGTGCTGGGGGCCACGCGGTTGCAGAAGACATCGAACTCCTCACCGAGAAGCACCGAGAGTAGGAGCCCTACGTCGACTCGGTCGGGCGTGAGCTCCACGTGTTGGCCGAACTCCCGCGTCCCGAACACGATGTGAAGGTTGCCGTAGGGCCTTCCTTTGAATCCGAGGCGGTACGTCGTGTCAGGCCTTCCTTCACACCGCTGCAGGAAGAAGTCGCACAGGACGTCTTCGTTGGCGCCGCGCTCCGGCCGATTGGGGACGTATCCGATCCTGAGAGGAAGCCCATCATGCTCGACGGTGAGCGCCTGGATCGCGTTCGGGTCGTACTTCAGGCTCCGGCGCGACGTCGCATACTCCGCGATGATGAGTTCTCGGAGCTCTGCCCCGTCGTCGGGGGACAGTGCCGAGAGGTCGAAGACCCTGAGGCCGGTATCACAGTTCATCGTCTGTCCTCTCGGTCTTGGCACACGGATAGGCGAGGCCTGGCGTCATGCGGTCGCCGTCGCACCTGGGGTTGCCCACTACCCAACCGGTGCCGACCTGCACAGGGTGCCTCGTTTCGACCGAGCCGTCCACCGAGTCGGCGTGTTCCGTCACCCTAGGCCAGAGTGGGCGCCGGGGCACCAGGGGCGCCCCTCCCTATTTCTTGATGAACG
>CAYRKE010000318.1:0-7964 GCA_964424695.1 uncultured Polyangiaceae bacterium | reverse complement strand
GGAGGGCCGAGAAGGCTCCTCCGGCCAAGCATACGAAGGTGAGCGCATGCACTAGGGGCGGAAGCTTCCAAGCATGCTTGGCGGCACTGATGCCCGCGTCCAATCCGAACAGCAGGAATGCCACGGTCCACGTCCTGAAGAGGTGCGACGCCTCGATCCGACCCAGCAAAGCCATCAAGGCAGCGGCGGCCACGTACAGTACCGTTAGGCCGAGCTGGGTGATGGTAGCGTCGTTCATTGTGGGACGGCGTCTGCGTTGCGCCCTGGCAAGACAGCCCTATTCATAGCACAATCTTAACGGGCCGCTCCCCACAGATCGGCGGCGAGGCACTCCACCAGGTTTCGGTGACACTCACCGGCGCCTCACGGGTGACCTCCGCTCAACGGGTTCGCGTCGGCTACGCCGTCTCGTACCCGAGGCTCGTTCCGAGCCAGCGCTCGACCTCTTCGAGCGGCATGCCTTTGCGCGCTTGGTAGTCGGCGATCTGGTCTCGGCCCAGCTTGCCCACGGTGAAGTATCGCGACAGAGGGTGGGAGAAGTATAGGCCGCTGACGCTCGAGCCCGGCCACATCGCGCAGGATTCCGTGAGGTGCATGCTGGTGTGCTGCTCCACGCCGAGGAGCCTCCACAGCGTCACCTTCTCCGTGTGGTCGGGGCACGCGGGGTAGCCTGCTGCCGGGCGAATGCCGCGGTACTTCTCCGCGATGAGCTCGCTGTGGCTCAATGTTTCCTCGCGTCCGTAGCCCCACTCTCGGCGGACGCGCTGGTGCAGACACTCCGCGAAGGCTTCTGCCAGACGATCGGCGAGGGCCTCCGCCATGATGGCACTGTAGTCATCGAGCTGCGCTTTGAAACGGTCCCTCAGGGCCTCGAGCCCGATGCCACTGGTGACCGCAAAGGCCCCGATGTGATCGGGAAGCCCGGTATCCTTCGGGGCCACGAAGTCGGCGAGCGAGCGACACGGGGATCCATCCTCGAGATCGGCTTGCTGACGCAGAAAGTGGAAACGCTCCATCACGTGGGCGCGTGACTCGTCGCCGTAGAGCTCCACGTCGTCGCCCACGGCGTTCGCCGGGAAGAGCCCGTAGACTCCCCGCGCCGTCAGCAACTTCTCTTCGATGATCCGATCGAGCAGTTGGTTGGCATCGGCGAAGAGCTGTTTGGCTTCGGTGCCGTAGCGTTCATGCTCGAAGATCCGCGGGTAGATGCCGTTGAGCTTCCAGGCGTGGAACAGCGGGCTCCAGTCGATGTATTCGCGCAACGTGCTGAGAGGGAAGTCTTCCAGCACCTGCACGCCCGTGACTTCGGGCGTTGGCACGTCTTCGCTACGCCAGGTGACGGGGGTTCGCCTTTCTCGGGCCACCTCAAGGGGTAGAAGCGCGCGCCGCGGGGTCTGGTGAGCGCGGCGGAGTCGTTCGTACTCGGTCTCGAGCTCCGCGACAAAGGCGTCCCGGTTCTCCCGGTGCAGCAGGCTCGTGACCACCGGGACGGCTCGGCTTGCGTCGACGACGTGGACCACGGGGTGCGAGTAGTGGGGAGCGATCTTGATGGCCGTGTGGGCGCGGCTGGTCGTCGCACCCCCGATGAGCAGCGGTACGTCTAGCTCCAGTCGTGCCATTTCGCGGGCGACGTGCACCATTTCGTCCAGCGACGGAGTGATGAGCCCGCTCAGCCCGATGATGCTGGCTCCCTCGGCTTTGGCGCGCTCCAGGATCTTCTCGCAGGAGACCATGACTCCGAGGTCGATGACCTCATAGTTGTTGCAGGCGAGCACGACACCGACGATATTCTTGCCGATATCGTGAACGTCGCCCTTGACGGTCGCGAGGAGGATCTTGGCTTGGGTCTTGGCGGCGACCCCCTGCTCGGCCTTCTCGGCCTCCATGAAGGGGGTGAGCCAGGCGACGGCTTTCTTCATGACGCGAGCCGACTTGACCACCTGCGGTAGGAACATCTTGCCGGCGCCGAACAGATCGCCGACGATGCTCATGCCAGTCATCAGCGGCCCTTCAATCACCGAGAGGGGACGTCCAAGCTTGACTCGAGCCTCCTCGACGTCCTGCTCGATGTACGTGTCGATGCCCTTGACCAGGGCATGGGAAAGCCGTTCCGCCACTTCGAGGCTGCGCCACTCCTCGAGCTTCGCTTCACCGGACGAGGAGTCCGTACTCGAAGCTTTCAGCTTCTCTCCGTGGGCTACGAGCCGCTCAGTGGCGTCGGCGCGGCGATTGAGGAGCACGTCGAGCACGAGCTCCCTGAGTTCTGGCTCGATTTCCTCGTACACCTCCAGCATCCCGGCGTTGACGATGCCCATGTCGAGCCCGGCCGCGATGGCGTGATAGAGGAAGGCCGAGTGCATGGCTTCCCGGACCTTGTTGTTGCCGCGGAAGCTGAAGGAGATGTTGGAGATGCCTCCACTCACCTTGGCATGGGGGAGGTTCTGCTTGATCCAGCGAGTCGCCTCAATGAAGTCGACCGCGTAGTTGTTGTGCTCCTCCATGCCAGTGCCGACCGTGAGCACATTGGGATCGAAGATGATGTCTTCCGGGGCGAACCCGATCTGGTCCACCAAGAGCCGATAGGCCCGCTCGCAGATGCGAATCCTATCTGCCAGGTTCGATGCCTGCCCCCGTTCGTCGAAGGCCATGACGGTGACAGCGGCGCCATACTTGAGCACTGTGCGTGCGTGCGCGCAGAACTGCTCCTCGCCCTCTTTCAGCGAGATGGAGTTCACGATGCCCTTGCCTTGAAGGTACTGTAGGCCAGCTTCGATCACCTCCCACTTGGAGGAATCGACCATGAACGGTACTTTTGCGATCTCGGGTTCGCTGCCGAGCAGCGTGAGGAAACGCCGCATCGCGGCCACCCCGTCGATCATTCCCTCGTCCATGCAGACGTCGATGACGTTGGCGCCGTTTTCCACCTGTTGACGGGCAACTACTACGGCCTCTTCGAACTTGCCCTCCTTGATCAGCTTGGCAAATTTGGGCGACCCAGCGACATTCGTGCGCTCGCCGATGAGGATGAAGGTGCCGGGCTGTTGCACGAAGGGTTGGGACCCCGAGAGCCTGAGGGGACGGAAGGTGGGCGTATCCACATCCGCTCCAGGGTGCGGTGCTGCGCCAACCTCGGGCAAGCGTCCCATCGCCGTCGTGCCGGCGCGGTCGATCTTCGAGGCCGTGATCGACAATGGAGCGACCGGGATGGGCCTCGGTTCCTTGCCCTGGAGGGCTTGGGCGATGGCCGCGATGTGTTCGGGAGTATTGCCGCAACAGCCTCCCGCGATGTTGATGAGCCGAGCATCGGCGAACGCCGATAGCCGCTGCCCCATGTCCGCCGGTAGCAGGTCGAACCCAGTTGGAGACAGCGGGTTCGGCAGGCCCGCATTGGGGTAAGCCGAGACGGCCACCCCCGCTTTGGTGGCAAGCTCGACCAGGGGCTGATACATCAGATCTGGACCCAGCGAGCAATTGAGCCCCACCGCAAGCGGTCGAGTGTGGCTTACCGCGTTCCAGAATGCCTCCACGGTCTGCGCGGAGATCATCGTCTCGCCGCCGCGGCCGACGGCAGCCGAGATCATGAGAGGCAGCTCCTTGCCTTCGGCCTCGAAGACCTCGCGAATGGCCACGAGGGCGGCCTTGGCATTCAGAGAATCGAAGATCGTCTCCACCAGCAGGATATCGACCCCGCCAGCGATCAGTGCCCGGGCTTGGTCGGCGTATGCGGTTTTGACTTGGTCGAACGTTACCACACGGAATCCCGGGTCGTCCGCGTCAGGCGAGTTCGAGAGCGCTACGGTGAGGGGCCCAAGCGCTCCTGCGACGAAACGCTGCCGCCCGCTGGTACTCGCGACGCGATCGGCCTCGGTGCGGCATTGCCGTGCGGAGGTCTCGTTGATCTCCATGGCGAGCTCGCGGAGGAAGGGGGCCTCCACCACCCGCTGGTAGAACTCGGGGTCTTTGCGCCCGCCGTGCTCGCGGGGATCCTCCACGAAGAACTCGCTCTGCGCGATGCTCGTTGCGCCGAAGGTGTTGGTCTCGATGATGTCAGCGCCAGCCTCGAGGAAGCGGCGGTGGATGTCGACGGCAACGCCGGGTTGGGTGAGCGTGAACAGATCTCCATTGTTCAGGAGATCCTTCTTGGCGTTCGCGAACCTCTGACCCCGAATATCCGCTTCCTTCATGCCATAGGTGCGCAGGGTCGTGCCCATGGCTCCGTCGATGATGAGGATGCGCTGGCGTAGAAGGCTTTCGAGCGGGTGGGCGTGGTGCATGGGGGGCTTCGTGTATGGATCTGCGGGGGAAGGCAATCGTGCTCGGAGCGCACGATCGCGTTTAGCGGGGGTGAACGACACGGGATCTTGAGCCAGTCGCCCCTACCGTCTTGCCATGCGCCTATTTGAACCCTCGTCAAGTCGTGTGCCAGAGCGTCAGGCGCGTAACTCGCGGAAATCCTGGTGATCCCGCGCCGGTCGCGCCCTCGGGATGCCGATTGTGCATCGGTCGCTGGCCCAAACCGCCCCTGGTGCGCGGAGATCTCGCGGTGGGCGGGACAGGCTGATGGCCTCCCATCCCGGCCCCGCCTCTGGCGCGGCTCGCCAGTCGATGGGCGGCCCCCGATGTCCTGTGAGCCGTTGTCGGGCCGTTCTCGAGACTACCCCGAGACTGTGACTTCTCCGGCGTCGAGGGCGATCTCGTAGTAGCCGTGGCCGTTCCACGCCACCGGTCTGCCACCCTGCGTCACCGTGCCACCGCTCACTGTCAGGCGAAGCACCATGCCGGGGGGGAAGTTGGCGGGGAGCGTCCACTTCCAGACCTTGCCTGCGTCGGTCGTCTCGGGCGTGCTCTCGGAGACGAGCTTCTGCCCGACCCAGTACGCCCCTACGTTGACGACGCTGTCGATCCACACGTCCCCAAAGGACTTAGCGTACTCCACGCCGTTCACGAACTCCTCGATCGCCACGGGCTGGTAGGCGCCGTCACTGCCGCCGGTGAAGCCGTGGACCAGGACGATCTGCCACCTGCCGCCCAAGCGGGCTGCGTCGACCTTGGCATTGAATGCGCTGGCCTCGGCCCCCGTTGGAGGCATGTAGCAGGGGAGGTTGAACCGATTGGTCGCGCTGTTGGGGAGGATGGCGCCGCCACTCACCCCCCGATTGATGAGGAACCGGGTCTCGGCCATCGGGACGTAGCTCGAGTTGCCATAGGGTGCGGCGAAGGTGTACGGAGTGACCCCGAAGGTCTCTTTGATGAACGTGGTTGCGTCGTCGATGGTTGCCTCGGTTGCCGACTGGGGATGGGTCTTCGTGTGGTTGCCGAGCTCGTGCCCGTCGAGGAGGGCCTGTGCCCAGATCTCGTTTCCTGCGGTTGACTTGCCCGTTTGGAGATAGAACGTGAGCGGGACGCCCAGCGCCTGAAGCTCGTCGTAGTGGCTGATCTGCGACGAATTGGCATCGTCGAAGGTGTACGAGACGGCCGAACCGAACCCGGCCCAGTCGAGGATCTCGATGTCGCCTGGGCTGCCTGAGGGTTGCGCTACGCCTTCCGCGCCAGCAGCCGGCAGATTGGACGTGACCACTGTTCCCGAGCCGTCAGCGCCGGCTGCGCCCGAGTTGCCCGACCCGGCCTGGACGTCCTGGGGATTGTCGGATCCATCGCTGTCGTCCGAGCTGCACGCAAGAGGGAGGCTGGCGACAAGGAGGGCAAGGAGTGAGTAGTAGTGCATGGGACCTTCTCGATGATGATGGCGAGGCGCTAGCCCGGTAGGGTCAGAGTCGTTTGCGCTCGCGGGGGATCGTGGCGATGGACTCTCATTCGTAACGACAGTGAACGTCCGCGGTCATCAGGCGTTAAGCCCGGTGTGCGGAGGTGGCGCTCGTACTCGACACTGACGGCGTTCCCGGTCGGCGCCCCGCGTGCCCGAGGCCGACGCCACGGAGCCACGTCACCGCTTTATCCCACCCGCGGGATTCGATCACAAGACCGCTCAGGGCTTGGGCAACCTCGGCGCTCAGCCTTCGCGGCGCGGTTCGGCCGAAGAGTCGCAACTGAGGGGCGTGACCGCTGTCTATTGGGCCGAATCGGTTCCCCCGGGGCTCCGACCCGCCGGGGTGGAGCAAGTGAGCACCGGAAGCGCAGTGAGACGACGCTCGTGTCCGAGTTCAGTGAGCGTCCTCTCAGATGAGCCACCGGCGGTAGTACCCGGAGGAGCACAGGGTTACCCTGCGCGGCGGCCCCAGCCTACCGGCAAGCCGCCACGGGTGCAGCGGGGCGATCGAGCACCAACCCACTTCAGAGCACGCATGACGACCCATACCGAGAAGCTCCCAATGGTGGAGAAAGCCTGCTACGGGCTTGGCGACTTGGCGTCTTGCCTCTTCTGGCAGACCATCACCATCTACCTCCTCTTCTTTTATACCGACGTGTTCGGTCTGGCTGCCGTGGCTGCTGGCACCATGATCGCCGTCTCGCGGCTCCTGGACGCGCTGTTCGATGTCGTGATCGGTATGTTCGCCGATCGAACGACGACGCGTTGGGGCAAGTTCCGCCCCTACATCCTGTGGGGGGCATTGCCGCTCGCCATCTCCGCGGTGCTGGCTTTCTCCACCCCATCCTTCGGCGGTGCTCCCAAGATCGTTTACGCCTACGTGACGTTCATCGCCTTCATGTTCCTCTACTCGGCGGTGAACATCCCGTATACCTCGCTCCTCGGAGTGATCAGCGGTGACCCGGTCGAGCGCACCAGCGCTTCGTCATTCAAGTTCATTGGTGCGTATCTGGGCGGCCTCATCGTGTCCGCCACTGCGCTGCCCCTGGTGAAGTACATCGCCGGGCGCGGGGGGCAGACGACGCAGGACATCATGTGCTCGCACAAGCTGATGAGCTGTGTCGTCAAGCTCCCAGACAGCGGGGTGATGCCGGAGGGAGGGTTGTGCTCGCCGGTGATGGCGAAGGCCCAGGCGGAGTGCGCGGCTCACGGGTGGCAGCTGACCCTCGCCGCCTATGGGATTGCCTCGGTCATCCTCTTCTTCATCACCTTCGTCATGACCAAGGAGCGAGTCCAGCCGGTTGCCAAGGAGAAGACGCCGATTCTCGCCGATCTCAGGGATCTCTCCAGGAACGTGCCGTGGATGGTGCTCTTCGCGGCGACCATCCTCTTCATCCTCTTCGTCTGCATTCGGATGAGCGTCACGACGCACTACTTCAAGTACTACATCGGCGAACAGAACGTCGATTTCCTCGGGATCCGGGGGCGGTACGGATTCGAGGCGCTCGCCTCTGCTTTCAACACGGTGGGCCAGGCGATGTCCTTGGTGGGCGTCATCCTGGTCCCCTCGTTCGCCAAGTGGCTCGGGCGCAAGCGGGCGCTCGTCGTGCTGATGGTAGCTTCCATCGTCTCGACCGGGTCGTTCTACTTCTTCGGCCCCGAGAACCTCGTGTTGATCCTCTTCTTCCAGATCGTCGGCTCCCTCACAGGTGGGCCGATCTCGGCGCTGCTCTGGGTGCTCTACGCTGACACGGCCGATCACTCCGAGTGGAAGACGGGGCGGCGAGCCACGGGCTTGGTGTTCTCGGCTTCCATCATGTCCAACAAGATCGGCTGGACCGTGGGGACGCTGGTCGCCAGCGTGATGCTGGAGCTCACGGGCTTCGTCGCAAATCAGGGCCAGAGCGAGGCCGTCAAGGAGGGGCTGAAGGCGATGATGAGCGTTATTCCGGTGGTCGCTGGGCTCATCACCCTGGGCATCCTCGTGTTCTTCTACAAGCTGGACGAGCCGCTCATGGCCAGGGTCAAGGCCGAGCTCGATGCGCGCCGCAAGCAGCAGGCTCAGTCCGAGGTCCCAGTGGAGCAGCCGTCCGAGATGCCTGCGGAGGCGTGAGCGGTACGGCAGCGTCGCGGTGGGAGTTCTAATACTACTGCCCCAGATAGGCGCGATCGGCACGACAGGGGCAGTTCGTTCGAG
>CAYRKE010000317.1:0-7985 GCA_964424695.1 uncultured Polyangiaceae bacterium | reverse complement strand
CTCAACCCCATGGCGTCCTTCCGACCAACGCGGCCGGGCGTTCGGGTTTCGTTCGCGACCACTACGGGATGGGCGCTGCCCATCGACCCCTCGTTCACGGGATACATCGTCTCGGTCATGTAAAAGAACTTCCGCCCGAGCACGGTGACGCAACCGGCGATCGGGGAGGCCCATTGGATCCTCACCAACGGCGCGGTGGCGCCTGGCATCAACGAGTTCGAGGTCCAGCTCGTCTAAGCGCGTTCGCAGGTAAGGATCACCCTGCGGGATCCGACTCGCTCCAATGAGCTCCTCGGGGGGACCTGGATCTCGGTGGGCGGGACGCCGGAGGGTACCACGAATCACCCGGGCCAATACCGCATGGATCAGCTGAGAACGGCGAATGGTGAACGATGGCGTGTTTCTGGGGCTGCGGTGGCCGGCCAGAATGCGATCGCGCATCAGAATATCTACGTGTGGCGGTGCGAGCAGCTCTTCGCACGGATGTTAGCAGCAGCACCCGCCGGGCAGCTCATCCTCGGACCGTGAGGCCCACGAAGGGCGGCAGGAGTCTATGGCAAGTCCACGAACACAGGGAGTGCTCTCCTTGGCTGTGGGATTGGTCGCCGTACTGAGCTGCGGTTGTTCGCGGCCAGAGAACGCCTCGCGGTCACTTCAGGGAATGGCGTCGCTCGACCCGGGCGCAAGCCCAGGGCCGACGGATGGCTCCGTGAGTCGAGCGTCGGCCAGCGCCGATGCTGCACGCCCTGCCGCCAGTGGGCGGCCACGGCAGCCGCGAGCCGGCGCCCGGGGGGCACGCCAAGCCGAGCTGCCCAAGCTTGCCCAGCGCGGCCAGATCGCCAATTCTGCAGGACAACTCGGGGACGGCAGCTTCGAGCCGAAGCCGCGGCCGGTCGCCGTGTTGGGATTGCCCGAGCCGGCCTCCGATCTCGCCTGCGCTGGCTGGAACAGTTGCGCGCGCGTGCAATCGGGCCAGTGGCTGTGCTGGGGGCGAAACTATGAAGGACAGCTCGGTCGGGGGCAGGTGTCCAAGCAGGCCCCCTACGGATCACCGAGCGCTGCGGCCGTGAACGGGCTCGGAGACGAGGCCGAGCGAGTCGAGCTTGGGGGATACCGAGCCTGCGCCCTAAACCGCGATGGTTCGGCGTGGTGCTGGGGCGGCAACCGTAACGGCTCCTTGGGGGGGGCAGGTTCGGGGGACGTGCTGCTCCCAACTCAGATCGCGTTGCGCGGTCAGTGGCGATCGGGCAGGACAACCCACCCTGAGACTCATCACCGCTTCGTGCGCCATCCCGGATACCTCGGCATCGTGCTGTGGGCACTGGGTACGCCGCTCCTTCTCTTGTCGGTGTGGTCGCTCGGCGCGGCTTTCGCGGCCTCCGCGTGGGTCGTGCTCCGCACCGCACTAGAGGACGCCACCCTCAGGCGAGAGCTGCCAGGTTACGTGGACTACTGCCAACGCACGCGGTTTCGCCTTGTCCCCAAGCTCTGGTAGGCCGTGACGAGCTTGCCCCCGAGCCCCTGATGAAATCGTTCGGTGTTGTAGTGCGCGACGAACTCGCGAAGCAGGTGGCGAAGCTGGCGTTCGCCGAAGATGACGAAGTGCCGGAGGCACTCGTCGCGAACGGTCCTGACGAACCGCTCGGCGTAGGGATTGCAGTTGGGGCTGCCCTCACGAAGCTGGTTGGCTGAGCCTCGGGACGGCCCCGAGAAGTGAGTGCATTGACGGAGGTGGTCGCCTGGCGTATCGTAAGAATACGATGAGCCGTGCCGCCCAGTCATCCAAGGTCTGCTGCCCGCCGCCGCGCGAGGAGCCGGACCTGCGTCCCGTCGATGGCGACGAGGCCGACGAGGAGCTGGCCGCCCTCGCGAAGGCGCTCGCGCACCCGGCCCGGGTGAGGATCGTCCGCATCCTGCTCCGCAAGAACGCCTGCATCTGCGGGGATATCGTCGAGGAGCTTCCGCTCGCGCAGTCGACGGTCTCGCAGCACCTGAAGGTGCTCAAGGAGGCCGGGCTCATCCGGGGCGATGTCGACGGGCCCCGCGTCTGTTACTGCATCGAGCCGCGCACGCTGCGTCGGCTCCGTTCGCTCGTGGGGGGGCTGTGATGAGCTTCGCGCCTCCAGGCAATCGTTCATCGGCGATAAACGGGCGAGGGGCCAGGGGCGCCATAATCGAAACCAGCCAGCCATGACCGACCTCGAGACCACGAAGGCCGGCGTCGCCGGCAAGCACTCGTTCCTCGATCGCTATCTGACGCCGTGGATCTTCGCGCGCCTCGGCTTCGAGCGCGTCCCATGCGTGAGCGCGCCCGAGGCGCTGCGACGCGCGCCCGAGTTCGCCTCGGTCTGTCCGGCGTCGCCCGTGTGCATGACCAAGCGCCTCCGATGAGCTGCGTCCTTTTCGAGAGGTCCCCGTCTTCAAGAGCAGGAGGTAACGAACATGAACGAGCAGAAGAGGGATGAAGTGCGCGCCGTCGTGCGCGAGCAGTACGGTAAGGTCGCGCGAGAGACGTCTGGCTGCTGTGGTTCCGCGTCCGGATGCTGCGGTGGCTCCACGCCGGACGCGAGCTTGAAGCTCGGGTACTCGGCCGAGGATCTCGCGGCCGTGCCCGAGGGCGCGAACATGGGCCTCGGCTGCGGCAACCCGCAGGCGATCGCCGCGCTCAAACCGGGGGAGACGGTGCTCGACCTCGGCGCGGGAGGCGGCTTCGACTGTTTTCTCGCAGCGAAGCAGGTTGGCTCTACGGGACGCGTCATCGGCGTCGACATGACGCCCGACATGGTGACCAAGGCCCGCGCAAACGCGCGAAAGCTCGGCGCGAAGAACGTCGACTTCCGGCTCGGCGAGATCGAGCACCTGCCCCTACCCGACGGTGAGGTCGACGTCATTCTCTCGAACTGCGTCATCAACCTGAGCCCCGACAAGGAGGCGGTGTTCCGCGATGCTTTCCGCGTGCTCAAGCCGGGCGGGCGCCTCGCCATCTCCGACGTCGTGAAACTCAAGGCGCTGACCAGGGCGCTCGAGAACGATGTCGCTGCGCTCACCGGCTGCGTGTCGGGGGCGGCTACCGTCGACACCCTTCGCGAGCTGCTCCAAGCGGCAGGCTTTCAGAGCATCGAGGTGAACGTGCGGACGGAGAGCCGGGAGTTCGTTCGCGATTGGCTCCCGGGCTCGGGCGTCGAGGACTATGTCGCCTCGGCCACGATCGAGGCCGTGAAGCCCGGCGGCAAGTCGTGCTGCGGGCCTTCGTGCTGCGCGCCGGAGGCGAAGGCGTGATCGGCGCAGCGGCGCGCGGTTCGTGGCGTGGGCTCGAAGCGAGGCTCAGACCATTCGTCGCGCGCCGCGTGCGCTCGGAGGTCGACGTCGACGATGTCGTCCAAGACGTCTTTCTCCGCATCCAGCGCGGGCTCGCGGACCTTCGCGACGAGGAGCGCTTCGGGCCGTGGGTGTATCAAGTCGCCCGGAGCGCCATCGCCGACCATCTGCGCGTGGCGGTGAAGCACCGTGTTACGGACGACGACGTCCGACCCGCGCCGCTGGAGGCCGCCGACGATGATGATCGCGCGGTGGAGCGGGCGCTTGCGGGGGTCGTTGCGCTGTTCGTTGCTGCGCTCCCTTCGCCTTACCGCGAGGCGCTCACGCTAACCGAGCTCGAGGGGATCACGCAGAGGCAGGCTGCGGAGATGCTCGGCATCTCGTTCTCCGGGACGAAGTCTCGCGTGCAACGCGGTCGCGTGCTCCTCCGCAAGTCCCTCGAGGACTGCTGCACCATCGCCCTCGACGTGCGTGGGCGCATCGTCGGCTGCGAGCCGAGACCGGACGGGCGCCCCCCGAAGGGCTGCTGTGGGTGACGCGCGCTGCATTGGGGCCAATCGCGACGTCTTCGTGGCCGCAACAGATCCCTCACCCTACCCGGTGCGCGCAAGCCTACGCGCGCTCGTGATGGCTCCCAATACGCTCCGCCCTGCGGCCACTTTCGCTGGTCTCCGGACTCATTGAACATGGGAGGAGGTCTTGGCGGAGAGCCTTCTCCTCCGCCAGCAGCTGGTCGTGGCTTCTCGTCAGGTCAAGCAACCGAAGTTGCGGCCCTGGGAGAGGGGCCTCTTCGTGGTCTTGGCGAGCACGCTTGGCCAATTAGGGCGAGGCCACTCTGTGAAGCCGGACAGTGTTCTCCGCTGGCACCGAGACGGATTTCGTTTGCTGTGGAGACGGAAGTCGAACTCGCCGGTAATCGGCTTGGCTGAAGCTTACATCAATGATTCGTCCCCGACTTGAGGTCCTAACCTAGGGCAGGTGTGACGGGCGTCGGGCGACGCCAAGGCAGGAGCATCGGAACTCTGTGCTGATAGGTGCGGTACTCGTCACCGAACTCGCGGACGAGATCGCGCTCTTCGAGGAGGGTTCCAACGAAGATCCACGCTGTCCAGAGTATGTTGAAGAGCAAACGATCGGCCGTTAGCTCCGGGCATACCCAGATTAACACCAGTGCACCGAGGTACAGCGGATGACGCACCCATCGGTATGGCCCGGCCACAACGAAGGGCAGCGGGCGGTAGGCCGAGCCGCGGAGCGCAGCACGGATTCGATCCACCCCCAGTGGATCGAAGCTTCTTAGCGCGTGGAAACCCCACGCGAAGAACCCGAGCATGCCGAGAGCGAAGGTTCGGCACATCCAGCGCCCGGTTTCGCCCAGCCGTAGGATCGAAGTCGCTGCGGGTTGCCATAGAAAGACGACCGCGCAGAGTGCGATGCCGGAAGCGATCGCGTACACGGCGGCGTGCCACATCGGGTCGACATGAGTCGCCAGTCGGGCACGGAAGGACGGACGAATCATGCCACTGTGCTGGATGAAGAACAGCACCGACAGCGCCGCGTCCCAGCCAAGAAGTGCGGGTTCGGACCACGGAAGCGCGATCGAGAGCGATCCGAGAGGCAACACCGCGAATAGGACGACGGAGCCAACACCCCAGGCAATGGCTAGCGCGATGATGAGCTTTGCAGCAGGTCGATTCGAGATCATGGATACACCCCAATTGGGAAAGGAACGCCTCGACGACGGGGCTCGACGACGATCGGGCGAGCCTTTCGTGGGCTGGATGGTGAGCAGATGCTGGCGAACTCAGGATTCTGAGCGAGCCCGCCGGGAGGAGACGGCGTCCGCGGATGCCTCGTTGGTCGACGTGGTGAGTGCTCGGCTGCCCAAGTGCGTTTCGCGCGCTCTTCGCGGTCGGCCTCGCCAGCGTGGCGCTAGAGCCTTAACAGGAGGCTAGTTTTCGCCCTTGGGCTCGCAGACGAGCACGCCCCGCTCGTTGCAGGAGAACGAGCACTCGGCCTCGAGTTCCTTCTTGAGACGCGCCCGGGCACGGTGGATTCTTATCTTTACCGTCGTGAGCGTGAGTCCGAGGAGCTCCCCGATCTCCGAGGCCGTCAGTCCCTCGAGATCGGCCAAGATGAGTACCGATCGATACTGGTCCGACAGACGTCCGAGCAAGCGCTGCACACAGCTGCTCATTTCCTGGCGTTCAACCACCTGCTCGAGTGATGGGCCGCTATCATGGGCGGCAACGAGCTCGTCGAGCTCAGTCCAGGTCTCGACCGGCAGCCGTCGGGCTCGACGCCGAAGGTGGTCCACGCTCGCATGGGTTGCGACCCGGTAGAGCCAGGTCGTCAAGGCGTCCTCGGCACGTAGGTCCGCGCACCCGCGCTCAGCCTTGAGCATGACTTCTTGGAGCACGTCCTCGGCTTCCGTGGCATCACGAACGATGCTGGTGATGTAGCGCAGAATCCGTGCTCGATACGTCTCGATTGGCGAGGCCTGGGGCGGGGAAGACGGGGGCCGTTGCATGACGCGGTTGCGAACAGTACCACTGCTCGATACTTCGGTCATTGTCACCGCGACACCTCACAACATTCGCCCGGCCTGCATGCGGATCCATCGGCGTGGTGACCCGTGTTTTCCTCGCAGGAGCAGTCGCCAGGTGGACGCACGACAGGCTGTGGAGCCCCACAGCAAGCGACGGGCTCAGCGTTAGAACTGGAGACGAGCTTGCTGATGGCCTCCTCGGCGATGTTGGTCGCCGTCTCGGCAACGGAGCGAGCGATCGCCAGCGCGGAAGCGATCATTCTCGCGTTCGAGCCCGTTTCAACGG
Organism: uncultured Polyangiaceae bacterium; assembly: GCA_964424695.1. Taxonomy (GTDB): domain Bacteria; phylum Myxococcota_A; class Polyangia; order Polyangiales; family Polyangiaceae; genus JAEWRL01. The sequence goes on along the minus strand of CAYRKE010000317.1, from coordinate 1,833 downwards.
CGTTGGCGAGCCATGTCGGAAGACTCTGGGCGTCACGCAGGTTCAGTGCCGCCCCGCACGCGATGAGACTCACGAGCCGGGCGCGCTCGCTGCGAAAGCTCTCATCGGCCTCGGGCTTTCCGCCCTGTACCGTTTCGGCCCAGTCTGCCAGGGCCTCGAGTTGGCGGGCTCTTGCATCGAGCGCTGTCTCGATGGCGAGCCGGATCGAACGCTCGCATGCACCCGCCCCACGGGCCAGCTGGACGGTGCGTTCAAGGCATGGCCTGCAGCCAGCGGCAATGGCTGCTCCAACGGCAATCAGTGTTTTCTCCTTTGCCGTGAGGGGGGTCTGCTTGGCGGGGTCTTTCATCGTGTGGGTCACAGGAGTTCCTCCGGTATCTTCATTTCGCCAAGACGCTGGGCACTCGGAGAAGGATACAGATTGGGAAGAGTTTTTTGGACTGGTACGGTCTGCCGGCCCCGGGTAGCTGCGAGTCCCCAGTCCGTCTGTCATGGCGGTGGAGACCCCAGGGGAATCGTATCCAAATCCAAAGTCCGCCCCGGCATCAGCAGCGGAGTTCGCCCCCGCATCAGCACAAGAGGCCGCCTCAACGCTGGGTGCAGAGGCGGCTCCGGCCGCTGCGAGTGAAGCAACGCCTGTGATGGCTCCCAATACGTTTCGCCGCTGAATGATTGAAGAAATTGCGAAACACAAGGGCTTGGGATTCTGCCAGAGGTTGGCGAGATCGGGTGAGTGTCACTCGCTGTCGTGAAGGCCAAAGCGCGAGCTGTCGCCGGCAAACTCGCAGCGTGGGCTAAGGGGACAGTGACGGAGGCCCTGCGGCCACTGCCCCTGGTCTCGGGGCGCATCGAGGACGCCTTGCGCTCAAGGGAGGAGCTGTTGGCGGAGAACCTCCTGCTCCGCCAGCAGCTGGTCGTGGCTTCTCGTAAGGTCAAGCAGGCCAGGCTTCGTCCTCTGGAGAGGGGCCTGTTCGTGCTCTTGGCCAGCAAGCTGCGGCGCTGGCGCGAGGCGACTCTGCTTGTGAAGTCGGACACTGTTCTCCGCCTTCATCGTCGACGTGAACGCGAAGCACGTTGTGCACGTCGGTGTGACGCGCGCGCCGACGGAGCAGTGGACGGCGCAACAACTGCGGGAAGCCACGCCGTTTGGCAAAGGAGCGCAAGTTCTCATTCGGGATCGGGACACGAAGTCAGGCGCTCTGCTCGAGCGCGTCGCGGAGGGGGCAAGCATCGAGGGTGTGCTGACTGCACCGTGCGCGCCGAGGATCAATTCTGTTGCCGAAAGATTCCTTGGTGGCGTGAGACGACCTGGACCACAAGAGGCCATCCTTGACCAGATGCCCGCAACCGGATATACGAATGCCCGCATGAGGGACTTGGCCCAGTTCCTGAAAGTTGTCGCGGACGAGGCTCGCCTCGAGATCCTCTGGCTCTTGCTTAACCACGAAGAGCTCTGCGTCTGCGACCTCATGGAGGCCCTGGAAATGACGCAGTCGAAGACCTCACGTCATCTCGCGACGCTGCGCCACGCGGGACTGATCGTGGACCGCAAGGAGGCGGCGTGGTCTTACAGCTCGCTGCGTTCGAGCGAATCCGAGGTCGAGCGCAACCCGCTCAAGTCCCTGCGCGCTGAGCTGGGTCGCCACCCGGGGGCGGCTCGGGTCCTTCAGCGGCTTCAAGCGTAAATGGCCCGGAAGGGCGGGAACGGGCGCTGCACCCCGACCCCCGCCCGAACCATTGTCCGGCCGCGGACTCACGACCGCGCGCCGCTTCGAGGCACCACACGATGACCCAGGACACCAGCACCGTCGACGTCCCGCTCGCGGGGAGCGA
>CAYRKE010000316.1:0-7987 GCA_964424695.1 uncultured Polyangiaceae bacterium | reverse complement strand
CACGATGATGTCCGTATGCGGCTCGAAGATGCTCACGATCTTCTCGGTTGCGGGAGCCGTCTCGCCACGAAGTCGATGGCGGGTATCACGTTCGCCGCACCGCCGCGGATCTCCGAAAGGACCGCCACCTCCGCCGGCTCGGCTATCGCATTCTCCGGCTACCTGACACGCTCGTGGAGCGCGACTTGCCCGCGGCTCTCGAACTGATACGCCAAGCGCTTCGCCGCTAGCCGGCGGCGCCATACGTCCTTGATTCGGCGCTCAATGGCGCCGAACAGCAAGTCTTTCGACCAGGGAGGCCCGAGTGGACCTCCCTGGTCGTTCTTGGTCTTGCACTGGTTCCCGGAGGGGCGCTCCGAGAACCCTCGATCTTCAAGGATCAGGTGTGGCGCCGCTCATGGCGGTCATCACACCCCGCGAGGGCGCGAGTCAACCACATCTCACTATGTTCCACAACAAGCTTTATTGTAACTAAGTCAGTTCCAGATTGTCACAGTGACCTCGGCACACACGCAAACCACGAGTTCCACGAGGCGTCGGCTCTGTACTCGTCATCGATCATGTCGACGGGCGGCAGCATCTTCCCACCTTCTCTCTGCAGGCTGCCTAAGGCGCTGAACTGGCGAGACATCCCGAGTCGCTCGCGCGACGCGCTCGAGCTCCGTCTTGCGTCGGGCGCGAACTCGACTGGGGGAACGGTCGGCACGAGAATTCCAGTATGTGCCTAGACATGTGCGTTGTGTTTCCGGCCGTTTTCTTCGGTTCAGGATCGCTGGACCGCTACAGCTGGCAAGGTTTACAGTGCTGTCTTCGACAACGACGACACGGCCAAGAGGCTCGAGCTGAGCCCAGTCGATCGGATGCTTTACCACCGGAAGCACTCCAAGCCTCTGATGCTGCGACTGACAGGACCTCCGGCTACTTGCGGCGAAATCGGTCCATGGTTTTGGTCCGGCGTCCCGTAGGGGGACGAGTTGGAGGCGGCGCTGGTTCGACGTGGATTCTGAGGGTTCGGCCGCTGCGGAGTCTCAGTGCTCGAGCGTTGATGGCCTCACAGTGTGCAGCGACCAAATCCATGACCTCAGGGTCGCGATGGTTGTATTCGAAGGTTAGGATCTCGAGATTGGGAAGCACCTGTAGCCGGGCGGGAAGCGTGGCCACTCGCTCGAGGAAGGTGAGAGCCTCCATGCAGGCGTTGCCGAGGTATTCCTTGAGGACGAAGGTGATGGTCAGTACCAGTCCGACCTTCATGAGGCTGAAGAAGGAGTCCAGCTCCACGTCATGTTGATAGATGCGTCGGCGTGAGCCGATGGCCTGCTGTTCACCCAGATGCTTGTCGAGGCGGCTCTGCTGTTTCTCGACGCGAAGCTGGCTCAGTGCCGCCTTCCTATCACTTCGCGCGACCAGTCGCTCGTGGGTTCGGAGCTGCTTGGCGGTCTCCTTCTCGTCGGCGGCGAGTTGCTGGAGCTTGGAAGTGATGAGCTTACCCTTGCTCAGGCGTGCGTGGAGCTGACGCTCGAGCACGGCATGGCGTCGCTCGGTCTCGGCAAGCGACTTGCGTTGTTGCTCGAGTCGCTGCTGGTCGCTCTTATGGTGTTCGATGAGTAGCCCGAGCTGTTGCTGTTCATGAGGAATCTTCTGTGCGAGTTCGTCGAGCCGGGTGACCACGGAGATGTTGTCCACGAGCTGCTTGCCATAGCCGTGGACCTGCTTGAGTCCCAGGGCTTGATTGACGGCGCGAAAGTTCGCTTCCTGTTTCGGCCATCGCTCGAAGTAGAGGTCGGCGATGGCCGACGCACCCCATTCCCGTTCGTCGAGCAGCGTGCTGGCTCCCAGGTAGGTGATCGTCCCCTTGGAGCGTCGCTCGATCTCGACGACGCGAATGCGAAATGGCGTCCCTGGGTCTTCGGGATCGTGCAGGTCAACCAGGCCAACGCGCACTCGGTCGCCGTCTCGATAGCTCCGATATCGACTGTGTTCGAAAATGGCCTTGCCTTCGACCAAGGATGGCCTGAGGCGGGTAACCCACCCGCGCGCCAACACACGGGCTTCGCCGCGTCGGGCCACTCTTCCTCCAGCCGCCAGTCTCGAATCTCCGTCGGATTGCCAACCACGTCGTAGGCGTAGTCTTCATCCTGCAGCAACATCTGTCTTGGTGGCCCCCGCTGGGCGCGACGCTCCACGGCCCAGCGTGCTCGCGCTTCGCGCTCCGCGCGCTGGGGGCTCCGCCTTAAGCCTGCGCTCGCTGCCGCGAGCGCGCGGCTTGGGGGCCATGGGGCTTGGTGCGGCGTTCTTCGGCGCCGACCTGAAAGGTTATGGCGAGTCTAGGGGCGCAGAATGCTGCGCGCGGGGATATCGCGCAGCTCAGGAGGCCCCCTTGGGCCTCCTGCTCTTCGCTCATGCGTCTCGGTCCGCAAGATGGACTTCTCTTCGCGGACTCCTTCGCACTGGTTCTCAAGGGGCGAGAGTGGCCGACACCTGGCGGCCACCACGCGGCGCGACCATCGGGCCACAGTTGCCCGCGCTTGGCAAGTCCCGAGGGCGCTTCGTTCTCTCTTGAGACGCCTCTTGATGCCTCTCGAGTACGAGGCCATGCGCGACGCGGTTGCCGCGGTCGTCCTCTGGTACAACCACCACCGGCCCCACCACGCCTTGCGTGGCGCGACGCCCGATGAAGTGTGGCAGGTGGCTTCGCCTGCTCGCGACGGACCGCGCTTCGAGCGTCGGGCGCGCTACCCTGCGACCGGCAAGCTCGGCGCTCGCGTGCCCGCCGCCATTCTGGCAGAGCGCGGCGTGAAGCTTGAGCTCGTCGTCGGTCATGTCGACGGGCGGCAGCATCTTCCTACCTTCTCTCTGCGGGCTGCCTGAGGCGCTGAACTGGTGACGCACCCCCAGTCGCTTGCGCGACGGCGCGAAGCCCCATCTTGCGTCGGGCGCGAGCTCGACCGAGGGAACGGTCGACATGGAGATTCCACTGTGTGCCTAGACATCTGAGTTGTGTCGCCGGCCGTTTTTGCCCGTTCAGAGTCGCTGAACCGCTACACCAGACTCAGCATGTTCCCCAGTTTAGCTGCCTTCCCTCTGGCGGCTAAAGAGACATGTTCACAGCTTCGGGCCGCGCCGGCGGCACCCTCCCCAGATGGAGTAGATGACTAGCACCTCGGTCTCTCGGTCAAAGCGATAGTAGATGTGGTGCTCGGTCTTTGGCATCAACCACCGCCGAATCACTCGGCCTCGCCGCTTCGCATAGATTTGACCCGTTTCGGGGGCCACCTGTAGATGGCGAATTGCTGACAGGAGTTCTTGCGCCAACAGCGCCTTCGCGTCGCGATGCTCACGCCACCACGCGCTCGCTGCCCGATACTGAGACCGAGCCTCCTCAAGGATCTCAACCTTCACGCTTCGGCTGCTACTTCAGCAAGAAATTCGTCCACGTTGACTTTCCGTCCCGCGTCCTCGTCATCCAGTGCGCGGTCCAGCGACTCGTGGAGCGCCAGACGTTCCTCCTCGTCCAGTTCGTCCCCGCCCACAATCCTCAACTCGACTTCCGCGCCGTCAGGCAAGTCTGTTGGTTCGTCCACGACGATCCGGCCGTCCTTCACGTGGGCTTTGAGGGCGCGCATGCCCCCAAGGTAGCACTCACTGCCGCCTGGCGCCGAGCCGCCCAGTGCAGTCGGGGAGCGACGCAAGAAGGCCCGGCTGGGGCGGGGCCACCCAGGCCGGTTCGGACAGCGGGAGGGTGGGTGGGAGACGCCCACCGACGGGCCGGCGGTTCGTGGAGGGCGGCATCGAACCCTTGTACGACCCGCAATACCGCAATGGTGCGTTCGACGTCCGGACCGGGCCGCTCATCACAACTGACGCACCACGCAGGGACGCCGCGCTTTTCTCCCTCAGCTCCTCGTCCGTCTTGTGGCTCAGGTCGTTCAGCACGTATCGGAAGCTCGAGCTCCGGCGTGGGCTTCGGTCAGTCGCCTCCGTCGGACTCCACGCGCCCCGACTCCACGCGCCCCGACTCCACGCGCCCCGACTCCACGCGCCCCGACTCCGCCGCCGGGCGGGCTGCTGTGGCGCAACAGGCGCGCCAGGCCTTCCCGGCACTCGTGAGCCGCCTCCGTGCCCGGTGGCTCTGACCCTGTCCCCCGCGGGCCTGTCACGCCTCTTGCGCCAGGAGTCGCCGTCGCCCGGCGCCTTCGTCCCGGGCGCTCGGAGGTGTCTCGTGCTGCGTCGCCCTTCTTCACCCTCGTCCCACGCTCTCCTCTCCCACCGCGCTCGCCTCATGCTCGCTGAGCCCACTCCCACCGAGTCCCGTCTATGGCTCGAGGTTCTCTCTTCGCGCCGCCTCGGCGTCTCCTTCCGCCGCCAGGTGCCTATCGCGGGCCGCTACATCGCCGACTTCTACTGCGCCTCGTGTCGCTTGCTCGTTGAAGTCGACGGGGGTTACCATCGGGCTCGCTCCTCGGCCGATGCCCGCCGCGACCGCGCGCTCCTCAGGCTCGGTTACCGCGTCCTTCGCTTGGACTCGGACCTGGTAGCCCGTGACCTCCCTCGCGCCGCGGCTCTCGTCCGTCTCGCCATCGCTGAAGCCTCGGGCTAGCGCGGCGCTCTCGCGGCCAGCGGCGCTCTCGCCGGAGCGCTGTGAGTCGCTTTTTCGCGCGCGAACCGAATGGTTTTCATGTGATTTCGCTCTTCCTTGTCCTCCCTTGCTCCGCTCCCCTTCCTGCGCTCTCCTCCGCCCCCTTGCCGCACCTCGAGCTTCCTTCCGTCCCTCTGCCCAAGGGCTGGCCCGCTTCGGTACAGACTGCCATCCTCCACGCCATCGCTCTCGGACGCTTCGCCGTCGCCTACACCCGAAGCTGGGCCATCAACTCCTCCGTCAAACGCATCCGCCTCGCCGCAAGGCTCGAACATGCCGAGCAGGAGCTGGCTCTGCTCTCCGAGGAGAATCGCCTCCTCCGCGCTCGCATCCTCGCCATGCCGGCGAACCGGCGTCCTCACTACTGCCCCACCGACCGCTTCGCCATCCTCGAGCTCAAGGCCGCTCGCGGTTGGACTGCGGCCGCCGCTGCTCGCCGTCTCGTCCTCAGCGCCGCCACTATCACCACATGGACGCAGCGCCTCGATGCTCAGGGCAAGGACGCTCTCCTCGCTCTGCCACAGCCCGTCAATCGCTTCCCTGACTACCTCGCTCACCTCGTTCGGTCCCTCAAGCTCACGCTTCCCTTCGCTGGTCGCCGACGCATCGCCGATCTCCTCGCTCGTGCGGGGCTCCACCTGTCCGCGAGCACCGTCAGCCGCTTGCTCGACAAGGAGCTTCCTGCTCCCGACTCTGCTCCCCCTTCCACGGTGTCGGGCACTGAGACCCCTTCGCCGACGGGGACTGACAACGCCGATGCCGGAACGTCTGGCGAGAAACCTCACACCGTCATCGCTCGATACCCGGGACACGTCTGGGGTATCGACTTGACTCTCTGTCCCATTGGGGGCGGCTTCTGGACCTCTTGGTGCCCCTTCGCTCTCCCTCAGGGCTGGCCCTTCGCCTGGTGGCTCGTCGTCATCGTCGACTACTTCTCTCGCAAGGTTGTCTGCGCTCAGCTCTTCCCAACCCAACCCACCGCCGCTCAGCTCTGCGATACCCTCGACCTGGCTCTTGCCATGAACGGCTCCCCTCCGAAGTACACCGTCACCGACAAGGGCGCTCAGTTCCAGGACGAGTATCGGGCTTGGTGCGACGCTCGTAACGTCAAGCCGAGATGGGGCGCTCTGCATCGCTTTGGATCCATTGCCCTCGTTGAGCGCCTGATCCTCACCCTCAAGACTGAGGGACTGAGGCGCATCTTGATGCCCCTTGACTACGAGGCCATGCGCGACGCGATTGCCGCCATCGTCCTCTGGTACAACCACCACCGGCCCCACCAGGCCTTGCGGGGCGCCACGCCCGATGAAGTGTGGCAGGTGGCTTCGCCTGCTCGCGACGGACCGCGCTTCGAGCGTCGGGCGCGCTACCCTGCGACCGGCAAGCTCGGCGCTCGCGTGCCCGCCGCCATTCTGGCAGAGCGCGGCGTGAAGCTTGAGCTCGTCGTCGGTCATGTCGACGGGCGGCAGCATCTTCCTACCTTCTCTCTGCGGGCTGCCTGAGGCGCCAAGCTGGTCACGCTTCCCGAGTCGCTCGCGCGACGGGGCGAAGCTCCGTCTTGCGTCGGGCGCGAGCTCGACCGGGGGAACGTCGACATGGAGATTCCACTATGTGCCTAGACATATGAGCTGTGTCGCCGGCCGTTTTTGCCCGTTCAGAGTCGCTGAACCGCTACAGGGGGGGGGAACGGTCGAAACAAGTGATCCAGTATCTGCCCAGACATGTACGTGGTATCGCCGCCCGTTTGCTTCGGTTCTAGATCGCCAGACCGCTACAGGCACGACTGGGCACTTTGTGGCGAGCGCTGAAGCCGTCTGCGCGTGAACGGAGCGCTATCCGCTGTGGCGGACGCGCTGAGGTCTGCTTTGGCTTGGGCGCAACACAGGTCAGCGAACCGCCAAGACAATAGACGCTGAGCCTGTGTTTAGGCATGTGTATGGTTTGGCCGCACGTTTTCTGCCTCTCAAAGTCGATGAACCGCCACACCGTCCAGTCAAGCGCATGGCTTGCTGTCCTGTTTGGCGCCTTTCGGAGTCATAGGACCGCTACACCCAAACACTCACCGAACATCCCTGTAATTACGCGCAACCGCAGCAATTACTTGCTCATCAGGAGCATCAAGAAACAGATAGGTTGAATCCTTGACCCCAAACCGGATACCCGTCAACAAGCCATGAGCAGACAGATCATAGAACAAGTTGTCAGCACGAAGAATCCCCTCCAACTCCTCCCCTTTGATACAAACCGGCGCGACCGCCGTCTCTGCCTCAAGGCGGCAAACAGCCTCGCCATAACCGTAGCTCACCGACACTTCCCACGCGTCACTGCGGACACTTGGTAGCGCTTGCACCATCGATTCCCACATCCGCGTTACACTAACAAGATTACCCTCTGCATCTAAGTCAAACACTCTGATCCGAGTCATTACACTCACTCCAACGGCTCCGCCGGGCGTCGCTGATATCCGCCACGGGGGGCGGTCTTGGGGTTGTTCGGGACCAGGCGGTGCCTGTGTGGGTTAGGATGAATGTCCGGGGTTGTGTGGTCGGTGAAGTCGAAGTCCCAAGTAGCGTTCAGCTTCCCATTTTCTCCGCGCTCCCAGGTCCTGCCTTGGTTGTAGGTGATACCATCATCTGTTCGCTGTCCGAGCTGTGTGTGAGGGAGGTCAGTGTCGGGGATCGGGTCACCATGCTTCGATCTAGGAAGCGCCCGTGGGGGGGCGTACGTCCCCTGCCTTGCCTTCCTGCCAAATGAGAGCAGTTTCTTAGCGCGGTTCCACACCCCCCTCAAACCCGGGCCGAACGCCCCAGCTGTGGAGTTCCCAACCTTCCGAATGGCTGAGGCGGCAGCCTTGGCTGATGCCTTGATCACGCCGCCGACGATCGTGGCAATGTATATCAGCTGGGGAGCCATGCCGGCAACGCAGAGCTCGCCCTGGCACTTGCCCCCCGGGATTCCCCCAGAGACTCCCGTTCCATCGGTCTTCACGGCGTCGGGAGGCTCGGCCGCTCCCAGTGCGGCTAGAGCAGTGGCTTCGTCCGCAATGGTATTGGCTGGAGCAAGCCTCGAACTATCGGAAGGCTCGTTCGGGTCTGGCGTGTGCTGTGGTCCCGGAGCCGGTTTCGCATGCGCTCGCGATGGTGCCCCCGCTCCACTCGGCTCCTTGACGATGCGGGCATCTTCTTTCCCGTAATTCTGTAGATCTGGATTCCGTACGGTCTGACCGGCGCCCGGTGAAAGCTCTCCCCCGGCGCCGGGGGCGTGCATCTCCTCAAGCCCCACCGGGTCGATCGCCTTCAGTATCGCCCCAGAGACGTACGCATACAGGTTCCAATCCGCCTCCCCCGGCAC
>CAYRKE010000315.1:0-8081 GCA_964424695.1 uncultured Polyangiaceae bacterium | reverse complement strand
AGAGCGTGAACGCAATCAGAACGCTTAGGCGGCACGGTTCAGGCGATCCATCGTCGTTGCTGGGACCTGTTCGGGCGGATTTGCCGCTCGACAAGGGATTCGAGTTGGCCTATTCGTCGGCTCGGTGACCTTGCCCCGTCGATCAGGTGTGTCGCATGCGCCGAAGAGCTAGGCGTCTCGTGCTTGCAGCGGTCACCCTAACGGTCAGCGCGTTGGGCTTCCGCTGTCTGGCGCAGCCTGCTCCCGTCGAGGCAAGCGCTGGGGAAGCGGGGCCTTCGAATGCTGACGAGCCGACGCGGGCTTTCGATCAGGCGTGCGAATTCCAGCTCGAGTATCAGGTTCCTCCGGGCTGCATTGACCGCGAACAGTTTCGCAGACACGTGCACGCGCGAGTTCGAGCCAAGAGCCCGGCCGAGGAGAAGGCGTCCGCGCAAGACGTTGGGACGTGTCGTTCCGTGGTCGTTCGCGTGGAGATCAGCCCCGATGGCCAGCATGGGCGGGTCGAGCTGCGGGATTCGGTTGGGCACGAGGTTGTGCGTGATGTTTCGGGCAACGACTGTGGCGAGGTCACCGAGGCGGTGGCGCTCATCGTCGGACTGAGCTTGAGCGGTCCAGAGCCCGGAGAGGCTTCCCCCAACGATTCACCGGGGGCAGCTCCTCCTGCGAGTGAAGGACTGCTGCCGCCCGCCATTCCGCCCATCGTCGAGGCTCCGATCCGGCCGCTGATGGAGCGCCCGACTCGTCCAAGGCCCAAGCTCCGCCCTGTCCCGCCGCGGCAAGTCTCCCCCAAACCGCCCGCAGCGGCATCCTCGGCGCAGCCTTCGGGGCAGCTCCCCAGCCTGCAATGGGCGCTCGGTGTCCGGCTTCTGGAGCTGACGACCGTAGCTCCGGATCCGGTTGGCGGGCTTGGTGTGTTCCTCGGGCTCTCGGTACCGACCCAGAACCTGCTGGCTCCGCGTTTACGTTTAGTGGCGAGTCGAACCCAATCCGAGGTGGTCGATACCCCGGTTGGCTCTGGGAGTCTCCAGCTGTCGAGCGTGGGGTTCGAGGCTTGTCCCGTTCGGTGGCCCGCTCACGCCTCATGGGCTCTTCGGCCCTGCGCCAGCAGCGAAGTGGGCCTCCTGGAGGCGGCTGGCGAGGAGGTGAGCGGGGTTCCAATATCCGAGCAAGTCGTGTGGGGTGCCGCGTCCGCGAGTGGCGCTGCGGAGCTCGTGTTGCTCGAGCACATGGGGGTCGAGGCTCAGTTCGGGCTGGTGCTCCCCTGGATCCGGGATCGCTTCCTACTGCCCCCCAGCGAAGAGGTTCACGCGGTTCCGGCGGCCGGCTGGTTCGCAGCCCTGAATCTCTCCGTTTTTCCCTTCGGTGCGTGATCTCCGAGCGTCCTTGGTGGACATAGGGGGCGAACTGCCACGTGCCGATGACCCTCGACCCCCTCTCCAGCAGCCCAGGGCGGGCACACTCCGGCCTCGTGGGGGGAGGCGATGCCAGCAGGGAGCCTCGGCCGGCCGAGGAATGGTCGACTTGGACCGAGGCCCAGCGTGAACGCCTGGAGTCTGCGTTCGAGGAGAACTTCGACCTCGTGTGGCGAACACTGCGCGGACTTGGAGTGGGCGTTGGCGCGGCAGACGATGCCGCTCAGCAGGTCTACTGCGTGTTTGCTCGTAGAATGGATTCGATCGAGGTCACGAAGGAACGGGCATTCCTCGTACAGACGGCCGTTCGCGTGGCATCGAACTGCCGCAGGACCGTTATCCGTCAGCGGGAAACCTCGGGTGATGTGCTGGACCACCAGGGAGCGTCCGAGGAGGATCCGGAGAAGCTGCTCGTTCAGAAGCAACGGTACGAGCTGCTCGAGCGCCTCCTCGACACTCTTCCATCGGAGCTCCGAACCATCTTCGTGCTCTTTGAGCTGGAGGGGCAATCCTCCCCAGAAATCGCGGGGCTTCTGGGGTTGCCACGGGGTACCGTAGTATCCCGATTGCGGCGTGCTCGCGCGATGTTTTCGGAGGCCATGGCCGAACTTCAGCAACATCTCCAACCTGGAGGGCACCCATGAAGGAGCCCCGACGCTTGGTCGAATCGGATGCCCCTGAGCTGACGGTCTCGCTGCTGTCGGCCTGGGCGGAACAGCACCCCACCGCTCGAGCCCGCGCGCAAACGGCTCGGGCTATCGGGCTAATGACCCTGGCTGCAGCCGCAACCAAGGCTGCTGGGGTCGGTGCTGCAGCGGGCTCTGCTCCGGCTGCTGGGGCCGGTGCTGCAGCGGGCTCCGCTCCGGCTGCTGGGGTCGGCGCTGCAGCGGGGACGAGTGGTGGGGTCGGTTCTGCAGGGGCTGGAGGACTCTCTGCCGCAGTGGTCTCGGGCGCGGGTGGTGGTGCGGGTTCTGCGGGGGCCGGAGGACTGTCTGCGGCAGCAGCGGTGACGGGCGCGGGCGGCGCCGCGATAGGAACTGCGGCTGGGTCGACTGCAGGGCTCCTGACCAAGGGGCTCCTCGTCAAGTGGCTCGCCGGGGGGCTGTTGGTAGGCTCGGTTGCCACGGTCACGGTGAGCGAGATCGCGAACCCCGTGCTCCCGGAGCCGAGTATTGGCTCGGCCAGTGCATCGGCGAAGCCTCCGCAGCCGTCGGGCGCATCGCGACGGCTCGCTTCTCCGACACCGGCCGACGAGGGAGAACGCGTGCAAGAGGTGTCCGGGTCCCCCGGAAGCGAAGCCTCGTTCGAGGTTCGGCCGACCACCGTGGCGTCCCAACGGCGTGGTTCGAGGAATGCAGCGGCCGCGGCACTGCCCGGTATCGATACGGAATCGAACCCCGACTCCGCCCCGACAACGGGTGCTGCGTCCCCCCTGACGCGCGAAGTAGCGGCCATCGAGCGCGCGCGAAGGGCACTCGCGAGCCGTGACGCACGAGGAGCACTCGCCGCGCTCGACGAGTATCACGCGATCAAGTCCTCGGGCGCGCTCGACCCCGAGGCGGCCCTGTTGAGAATCGACAGCGCCGAGCTCGAGGGTGACTACGCGCGAGCGGCCCAGTTGGCAAAGCGTCACTTGGCGAGCTACCCACGGACACCGCACGGAGCGCGGTTGCGCGATCTCATCGCCAGAGCAGAAGGTGAACCCAGCGGCTCTTCGCCGTGATCTCTGACGAGGTCGAGTGGACATAAAGGAGCAGGAGGACTTCCACTATGAAGCTCAGAGCGTTTAGCCCATCGGTCGTCACAATGATTCTTTTCTTGGGATGCAGCGATGCGGATCACATGCTGGCGAATGCGCTGGAATCGCGAAGCAATGCCGGCACCGCCGGGCATTCTCAGGCAGAGGCTAGCTCGGGAGGTGGCGATCGCGACCCCGGCCAGAACGCGGCCGGAACCCCGGAGTCGGGTGAGGACGACGGGACAGGAGGCCTGCCCATGGGAACCGGAGGGACAGGAGGCTCGCGTATAGGCACCGGAGGGGCAGGAGGCCTGCCCGTTGTTGGAGGAGGTCCCGGTCTGCCCGTGGGTGTCGGAGGAAGCGGTGGTTCCCCTGCTACAAGTGGCGGTGGAACCGGCGGTGGGCCTTCCTGCGATGACGGAAGTCTGGTGATTGAGACAGCCAATAACCTCAATCTCTGGTGCAATGGCGACACCGCGAGCGGCGGAGCGATGTACCTTGAACCTTGCGAAGCGAACGAGGTTCTGGCTGAGCCGTGCGAGAATGGTGAGCTGCCTCTCGGAAAGCTGCTCTGCAATCGTGCTGGTGCCACTGACCTGACGGTGGGGACCGCGCACTGGGTGAACTCGCTCCTGATGCACCCTGAGTTCGACTACTGCGATAGCCGGCAGCGAGAAGAGCTCTATATTCACGTTAGTAACCTGAACCCTTGCGAACGCCCTCCGATCTGTCTGCCGGACGGTGGAACGTGGGGATGTGACCAGGTGACGGCCGCCTGCCCCGCGATCCCAGCCGCAGAGTGTCAGAACGCCGTCTGGTCCCGAAGGCCATCCGGAAACCTGCGCCTCAAGGAGTGTCTGGAGAAGTCCGAAGGTTCGGACTGCCACGCCAATTTCCAGATCTGCGCGTGGGGCTTTACCCGCGAGCCCTGAGCTCGTCGGTGTCGAAATCGGCGTCAACGTCAGCGTCATCTGCGACCGGGAACCTCAGCCTTAGGCTCAACGTTCATTACCGTGTTGGGCTGGACCGGAGCGTGGGCCAGCGCGACTTGATGGAGGGCGTGCCGAGGGGCGGTCTGGGCCCGTGTTCTTCGCCTTACGCCCGCTGCCGACCTCGGGCACACCGCTGGCACGATGTAGAACCGCTGGCACGATGTAGAACCGCTGGCACGATGTAGAACCGCTGGCACGATGTAGAACCGCTGGCAAGTAGCGCGCGGAGGCGCCCGGGTACTCGTGCCATCATTCCCGGGTTGCGGGGACGGAGCGGCATTGAGTATCCTTGTCCCCCTTATGTTTGAAGGCAGGCCAAGGCCAAGTACACCTCGCAGGGTCCTGGGATCCATCGGAGCGATTCTTCTGGCCCTCGGGGCAACCCAGTGCGTCCGCGTCCGGGCGAGTTCAGCGAACGTCCCAGGATACGAGCGAGCGTACCATATCACTTGCTCAAGTAATCATAGCAAATGCGTCGAAAAGGCGGGAGAGGTCTGTCCAGAGGGATACGATGTTATCAGCAACTCCTCGCGCACGGACGTAACCGTGTCGGAGCTCGGGGGATCAGTGTACGGCCGCAGCACCACGACAGGGGAGATGACCGTCGGGTGCACATCGGGTAGCAGCTCGGAAACGGACTCCACGCCCCTTGGCGCATTCGACACTGGAGGCTCTTCTTCTCCTTCAACGAGTGGTGGGCGTGCCGCCTCGGGCTCCGAGAGCGCTCGAAGCGGAGGCACTTCGACGGCTTCCAGCGCCGACTCGCGGTCCGCTGAGCCTCCGAACGGGGCCGCTGGATTCGCGTTCGGGATGGCGGAGTCGGATGCCCAGGCTACTTGCGAAAAGGCCACCCTTTCCTGGCAGCCGGCGAGCCCCGGCCATTTCAAGTGCAGTGGCACCCCGACACCCATTGGTGTCGATGCCGCGAGCCTTGTGCAGTTCCGGGACGGCAAGTTGTCTGCGGTGCAACTGTCGGCCGCTCCGCAAGATCGCACGATATGGGTCGCCGAGTTCGGTAGGCTGCTCCGTGCGCTGACGGACAAGTATGGCGAGCCTGCGAGCCGGGATGTTCAAATCCCCAACTACTGCGTGGGAGAGGAAGCGGGCAAGTGCTTGGACGAAGGGAAGATCGACTGTACGGTAGTCTGGCGGTGGAGGGGCGGCGTGGCCGTGACCCTCTTCATGGGCAGGACCAAAGAGGGACTCGCGCGGATCCGCCTCGTGTACCGTGGGGCTTCTGCCTCGCCCAACGCGGGACTCTGAGGGCGCAATTGCGAACCGATCGTGCAGGCGCGCCAGGGCTTGGCTGAGGCTCCTGAACGAGTCGAAGGGGACCCGGGCAGCGTCACCCTATGCCAGGTCGCGCCACGAGCGACGGCCTGGGGCAACACCAGCAGCGCGCCTGATGGCGAGACTGGGGATGGCGGCGGAGTCCATGCCGCGAGCGCCCTGTCCGACGCTGTCTGATCCCGTGGTCGGTCGGCCGTGGTCGTTCGGGGGCCACGGACCCGGATCTGCCAAGAGAAAGCCATCCCATGGTAGTCTGGGGACCATGGGGAGCAAACCGCGGGGCTTCACCTGGGTTCGACCGGCGAGGGGGGCGGCTCCGAGTGGGGGTCGGGCTTCAGCGTCGAGTCGTGTTGCCGTTCGACCGCTCCAGCGCCTCGTTGCCCACTGTCTATCATGTTTCGCCGTGGGATGTTGGATGTCTGCCCTTGCCTGTTCAGGAGACGATCCAGCGCCTTCAGGCGACGACCCAGCGCCTTCAGGCGACGAGGCAACACGGCCGCTGGAACCCTGGCAGTGGGTGTACGAGGGATTCGAAAGGGACTTCCTCGACGAGGACGCGCAGAACGTGCACGGCTGGCAGACGGAAGGGCGAGACGGGCTCGACATCCATCACGACGCGGGGGACACCCATGATGGAGGGGCCAACAACGGCTACCTCGAAGTCTCCGCTCGGGAGTCGGACGTCTCGATGCTCAAGCTTGGGGGCGTCCACGGTGGGCATCTCGTCGAGGCCGCTACGGACTTCTATCTGAACGTCGTCGAGCTCGCTGCGGGCGCGGACGCCGAGTTCTCGGTCGTAGCCCTGCGGGACGCAAATGGCGAAGGGCTCGGGTTCGTGCGTCTCCTCATCGTCGATGGGGGCTACGAACTCGCGCTCCGCGCCAATGGTGAAGACTCGCTCGAGCGCGTAGGGCTTGCCGTCGACAACTGGTATCATGTGGTGCTTTCCTACGACGCCGCCGCAGAGCTCAAGGTGAACCTCGCGGTCGACGACGCCAGCGGCATACCGGTCGGAGCTCTCGCGCTCGACACGGTCTCGTCGGGAATCGAGAGCTTCCAGTACGGCAAGGTCAGCTACGAGGAGGCGAGCGGAGTGCTGCTCCTCGACGACGTGTCCATCCGTGTGCCCGCCGTACGTGATCTCTGGGTTTCGTCCGCCGGCGATGACGCCGCGTCTGGGACCACAGAGGAAGAACCTCTGCGAACCCTGCAACGAGGCGTCAGTCTGGCGGGTCCCGGGACGACCGTCCATGTACTGCCGGGTACCTACCCGGAGCGGGTCGAGTGGAGTTACCGCGGAGAGAACCCCGACGCGCTCCCGCTCACGCTGCGCGGTGAGGGCGACTCGCCAGACGAGGTGTTGATCGACGGCACCGGACTCGACCTCGATGGCTGGGGTGGAGTCGTGCACGTGGCGGACACCCGCCACATCGCGCTCGAGGCGCTCTCCGTGGCCCACTCCGAAAGCGCGGGCGTCTTCGTGCAACGGAGCGAGGACGTGACCATCCGCCAACTCAAGACGCAGTCCACCCAGATGTCGGGAGTCTACGTCGAGGAGTCGACAGGCATCGTGCTCGAGGGCGTCGAGGTGGACCGCGCCTGTCTGCTCGAATCGGAGGAGATTGCGGCGCAGGAGAACATCTCCCTGCGTACCGTCTCCGACTTCGAGGTTCGCGATTGCGCGGTCCACGGCGGCCCGGGGAATCCCAACGGGGGTGAGGGGATCGTCGTCAAGGGCTATTCGAGTCACGGACTCATCTACCGCAACCGAGTCTATGATCTGCCGGACGACGTCGGGATCTACCTCGGCGTGGGCAGCATCGACGACGGCTCAGTAAGCACCCACCACATCCTCGTTTACCAGAACGACGTATCCGCCGATGCGGGCATCGCGCTGAGCTCAGAGTTCGGCGGGACCATCGAAGATATCGACATCTTCAATAACGTCGTTCACGACGGCCTCTACGGCGGGATCCAGATCACCAAGTGGCAGGAAGAACAGGGCCGAGCTGGGGCGATTGGGATGCGACGGCGCATCCGGGTGTTCAACAACACCGTGTACAACGTCGGCTCCGGAGGCGTTGGTGGAGGCATCCACGTCCAGTGCGATGACCCCGCACACATCGAGGACATCAGCATTTGGAACAACATCGTCAGCGACAACCACGCGGGACAGCTCGTGGTGCCGGACGCCGTCCTCGGGGTGGTCACCCTCTCACACAACCTCCTCTACGGCGACGGGGGGCTGAGCGCTGACTCGCCTCACTGTACGGATTGCATAAGCGCTGAGCCACGCTTTGTCGGTACGGGAGGCGACCCCTTCGAACTGGGGGAGAACTCGCCTGCCATCGACGCCGGGACCAGCGCCGAAGTAGACCTGGACTTCGACGGCACGGCGAGCCCTCTAGCATTCGACGCGCAGGGTGACCCACGGCCGGTGGGAGCCTATGATATCGGGGCGTACGAGTCTCCTCGTACGGATTGAACCCGGGCATATTCCCCTGTCTTGGGCGATCACCATCGCGCACAACATGGAGACGGGACACGAACCCTGCAAATGATCGCAAACCTTGCGGAATCAACCTGAACGGTGATCTAAATCAGCGAGCGCGATTCTCGAACGGTTTGGGCTGCCCCCATCGAGGTGAG
>CAYRKE010000314.1:3283-8086 GCA_964424695.1 uncultured Polyangiaceae bacterium | reverse complement strand
TCGAAGAAGGAATCGAATGGACCAAGCGAGGTGCACCCGAGCGCGTCGCGGAAGAACGCAAGCATCTGCCTCTCGTGCCGTTCGCGTCGTCCCGTTCCTTTCGGTTCCAGAGACGCCGAGGCGCCGCTGGCCGGCGACGGGCTGCCACTCTGCCGCCCGAGTAACTCCAGCAGGGCGTTTTCGTCCACCTTTCCGTGCCGATTGAGGGGAAGCTCTGCAACGAAGAACCAGCGCTGCGGCACCATGTAGGGTGGCAGGTGGCTTGCCGCGTACTCACGAAGCACCGCGCTCCAGCCGTCACCACGAGCCCCATCCGACGCAGCGGACGAGTTGTCTTGCGTGAGAGTGGCTTCGTCCGGCGCTTCCGTGATGGGGCGATCACCACCGAGAACACAGAAGGCGATCAACGATACTTCAGCGCCGTCATCGAGCCCGAGCGCGCGACATTGGACGACATTGGGATGCGCGAGAAGCCTTCGTTCGACCTCTTCGGGCTCGACCCTGAAGCCGCGGAGTTTGAGCTGGCGGTCGCGGCGCCCCACGTAGTGGAGCAGACCTGTCGCGGCTTCGCGAACGATGTCCCCTGTACGATACGCCATCGCATCGTGGAGCCCAGTCCTAAATGGATTGGCAACGAAGGACTCACGGGTCAAGTCTTGCCGGTTCAGGTAGCCGAGCGCAACACCCGTTCCTGCCAGCACGAGTTCGCCGGGGGTCCCGTGAGGCACAAGCTGCAGGAAATCATCGACGACGTAGGCTGCCATGTCTGTGGTGGGTAGGCCGATCGGTACGTCGTCTTCTCCGCCCTGCACCTCGTAGGTCGTCGCGTATACTGTCGCTTCCGTGGGACCGTAGGCGTTGATCACGCGGTAGCCGGGCTTCTCGATGGGGCGCAGACGCTCCCCCGCGACGGTGAGTAGACGCAGCGTAGGAGCGTCCACGTGCGCCACGAAGAGCTCCCCAACCCTCGTAGGAAACGTCGCCAATGTGATCCCATGCTGCTCGAAGTAGCGACCGAGAGCATGGACGGAATGCCGCGTGTCACCCGCCAGCAGATGCAGCGTCGCTCCGCGCAGCAAGGGCACGAAGATCTCCGCGACAGAAACGTCGAAGGAGAAGCTACAGAATGCCGCAGCCCGATCCTTCGGACTGACGTCGAGGAGCTCCGCATTCCACTGGCAAAGATGCGACAACGCGCGGTGGGGAACGACTACCCCTTTGGGCGTTCCCGTGGAGCCCGAGGTATAGATGACGTAGGCCGGATCCTCCGGATGCGGAGTCACGATGGCTTCTGCATCGACGAGCTTCAGCTGTGGTGTCTCTTTCCCCGAACGCTCTGGCTCAGACGCCGCATCTCGATACGAAGAAGCGGCCAGGACCGGAGTCGCGACGCTCGAAGCGAGCCGGCCGGCGCGATCGGTGAGGAGCAGGGCGGGCTCCGCATCGGCAAGGATTTGCTGTAAGCGTCCCTCGGGAAGATCATCGTCGACAGGAATGTACGCAGCGCCACACCCCATCACAGCCAGCACGGCGATGACGAACTCAGCGCTTCTCGCCGTGAGCACGACAACGCGCTGTCCCCGTCCAATCCCCCGTTGCCGGAGAGCGTCGCGAAGAACGGCGACGCAACGGCTGAGCTCTCCGTAGGTCAACGTACCCTTCGGGTCCACGAGAGCAACTTCTCCGGCGAAGCGCGCTGCCGCGTCCTCGAACGCCAGTGCTGTACTTGGAGCTGGGGCGACGCGCCCGCCAAACAGAACGCCTTGAGAACGCAGGACCTCCGTTTCGAGCTTTCCCCACGGCGTCTCGGGATGCAGGAGTGCCTGCCGCACGAGCCTCTCTATCTCGCGAAAGTGGTGCCGCATCTGCCGTTCGTCGTAGAGCGCCAACCTCGCGTCGACACCAAGCTGTAGCGGAGCTGCCTTGGGGCGCTGGTTGGGATTGATCTTGACGTTGAAGTGGGCAAGATCGGCCCCTGGCGTGTAGCGCTCGACCTCGTACTGGCCCTCGACACTCGGCACGTGGTTGACGAACCAGCGCAGCAGCGACTTGGGGTCGACGCCTTCTTCCCGCAACTGGCGAGATAAGAGGTCATAGGGGTATTGCTGTCGCGCAAAGCAGGCCTTGGAAACGTCGCGCACACGCCCAACGAGCTCGACGAAACTCTCGTCGGCCCGCACTGTGAGACGAATGGGGAGCGTGCTCACGGTCATGCCGACCATTGACTTCTCACGTTCTGAGAGGCGGTTGTGGTGCCCCGTACCAATCACCACTTCCTCAGAGCCGTCCTGCTTCGAAACGAAGAGGGCAAAAATGGCCAGAAAGAAGCGGTGGATCGAGGTTCTTCGAGAATCACAATAGGAGACGATGGCGCGGCCGAGCTCTGCCTCGAACTCATGCTCGTAGCGTTGTGTCAGTAGCGGGAAGCGGGATGATGCACTGGAATCATTCGCCAGAAGTGCCTGCTCCCTCTTCATTGCGGGCGAAGGTGGCTTCAGTCCGCGGAGCTGCTCACGCCAAAACTGCGCATCCCGTTCGCGAGTCTCGCTGGTGAGATACTCTCGTTCACGACCCAGGAAGTCGGTGAACGGAGCCACCGGTGGCAGATCGCGAGCGCTCCCCCCTGCCGCGTAAGCTTGGTAGATCTCGCGATTGAGGAGGGATACCGAGAGCGCGTCGATGGTGATGTGATGATACTTGAAGAAGAATCCGATTCTCTGCTGGGGTAGGCGCAACAGGCGGAAATCGACGAGGGGAGCGTCGAAGAGCCGAAACGGTCTGCGACTCTCTTCGAGAAGGGGATGACGACTCTCATCGACTTCTAGAACGGGAAGGTCGAGATCGAGCGGAGCACCGAAATACTGATGGCACATCGACGCTGAGGTGCGAGCCAATCGAAGGCGCAAGGCTTCGTGGCGCGCCACGACCTGGCATATCGCACTGGCGAGCGTGGGCAACTGTTCAGGATTGCCAGGAAAATGGAGGCAACCACCCAAGTTGCCGACACCAGTTCCGGGGTACAGACGCTCCGTGAACCAGACGCGTTGCTGTGGATGACTGAGGGGAATCAAGGTCTGCCTTCGTCTGTGCTGGCAACTCCAGCAATCTGTCTCAGAATGATGGAACGAAGCCGAGAATACAAGATTGGCAGTGTCCGCCAAAGTCGAGCCGCCCCCTTTTCGGGGGGGCCGCTTACGGGGGGCAAGGGAAGCCTTCGGGAAAGAGACGGAATCTTGTTCGAGTGGCTTCCGGAACCCGTTGCGTCTGGCGAGACACCTCGCACCATTCTTCCCGTCAAACACGGCGAGACTCCTATGGCGCTCCGCCAACCATGCACACATGAAGCGACTGGCTATGACCTTGGCGATGGGCACCGCAGCTACGCCTTGCGGCCCAGCAATCGAGCCACAAGGAGCATGAAATGTCGAGTCGACCCCCCCCAGGATTCCACCAGTCCATGGATCAGCCGCATGGCGCACGCGTGGCTCAGCTCCAGCGCTGATACTCCGACAAGTGGGTTCGAGGGTTCCGCCCGCACGTGGCGCGCCAGCGTTCTCCGCTCCTTTCGCACCCGGCAGACCCCCGCTGCCCCTCGCGGAGGCGTCGCCTGTGATGGCTTCCAGTGCTCTCACGTTGTGTATCAGCGTCGGCACGCGCAGTGTCCACTGGCACACGTATCGCAACCGGGGCTCGGGACCGAGGGACGGACAGTCGTGGAAGACCTTCCTCAAGAACCACACCGTGTGGGCCTGCGGCTTCCTGCAGCTCCACGATGTCTGGTGCACTGCGCGCTCCGCACGCTCCCTCGCTTCGCTCGGGCCGTAGTCCCCCGTGGACTTCGTCCAGCCTGCTGGACTCCGTCCACTCCGGCATCGACCCGTCTTCGCGTTCTTCATCGTCGACGCAAACGCCAAGCACGTTGTGCACGTCGGTGCGCCGCAGCCAGCCGATGAGCTCGCCGGCGCCCTTCCGGACCGCGCCCGTCGTGATGGCGGAAAGGCCTGTGCTGCAAGGAGTTCGAGGGTCCGATAGCGCGGCTCCAAGAGGGGCTGAGAAATCGCTATGACAATACTGAAATTGGACTGGGCGGTGCTACCCTTCGCCGCGAAGGAATCCGACAATGAACGACTTGGATGCGTTGAGGGTGCCCGGAATCGCGAAGGTTGCGGGGGGGATGGGTCTGTTGCTCGGTGTCTTTCAATGCGTTCTCGCGACCCAGTCCTTTCTTCTGTTGGTGCCCGCCTGGAGATTCCTCGTGTTGGCCATCATGCTGGGGCTGGGGCTCACGCTGGTGCGTGGGGGATACCGTATCACGCGTGGTTTTGGTCGAGTCGCCCTCGTGTGCACGGTTGCGGCTGCCGTGAACGCCGTTGTCACGGCGGCGTGGTTCGTCTTCGCGGTTGTGCACGGAGTGTTGTCGCCGCTAACGCTGCTCGTGCAGCTTCTTTCAGTTGCCTGCGTCATCTTCTCGTCCCTAGCGATTCCCGCTCTTCGCAGTGTGGATGCCGCCCGTGAGCGACTGCGTGCCGAGGGGTTGGAGACGGGACTGTGACCTCACCCCGAGGGGCTCTTGCGCGGGTGTTGCTGGCGGCGCTCGCAAAGGGAATCGAACGCGGCTCTGCCAACGTCGCGCGACAGACCATTCCGAAACGGGACCTTCTCCTCTTCTTGATCGCGAGGCGCAGACTGAACACGATGCTCGAACGAGCGCGGACGCTTTCTTTCGAGGCCGACCCGGTCCACCAGATGCGTCTGGTGTCCTTGGAATTGGTGGGAGCCGATTTCGAGGGCAACGACACTCCT
>CAYRKE010000314.1:0-3183 GCA_964424695.1 uncultured Polyangiaceae bacterium | reverse complement strand
GCGCGATAGAAGAGCGGGTTCGCTCGGAGGATACCGCGCGAGTGCTCGGCCGCGACGTTGCTCGCGCTGTTTTGGCCACATTCGATAGCGGCCTCGATGCCGCTCGGGCGGGCGCGCAAAACCTGAAGCAGGAGTCTGCAAGGTTCACGGCGAGTCAGGTGGCCCTCAACCAGGCGCTCATGACGCGTAGGCTTCCCGTTTTCGTCGACGGCACACTCATTTCGTTGGGGAAGGGCCTGTCGCCGCTGCTCATGACGTACTACGTCGAGCGAGAGGAGCTGTGGCAGTACCGGGACCGCAGACTGCGCACGGTGTCTGCTTGGCGGTTGGATCCGGTGCGGCTTCGATTGCCCGCTCTCGGGTACGTGCGGGAGGGTAACCCCGTTGCCATCATCTCCTACAATTTGATTGAGTCCGTGCTCATTCTCTACCTGCTTCCGTCCTTGATGAATGGTGAGCCAGCCTTCGTGTTCGACGAACAGACGCGATTCAGGGGCAATCCGTTGGTCACCGCCGTCGAGTCGCGACTCGGTGACGCTCTCCGGGCGCACTTTGACTCGCGTCATCTCGGTGCGGATGCACGGCGTCTTGGACAGCTGCTCGCAGCGCGACGCAACCTCATTGCAAAATGGCGACGCACCATTACTGGGTTTCCCGTTCGTGCCCCGGAGCGGCTGCTGCCCGAGCGAAACCTTGGAAAGCGACTGGAGACCTTCATTTCCCGCGGGGACGTGGCCAAGTGGGACGAGATCAACGGAGGGCTGAGCGAACCCGAGATGGTAGCGGCGTTCGAGCGGGAGCGCGACGAATGGGCCGGTGTCATCAAGCGTCACGAGCTACAGCACCTGATCGATCAGGAAGAGGTGCTTGTCGGGATCCCGGTCGGCTTGGCGCAGCGTCTCAGCGTCGATCCTGCGACGGAGCCTGAGCCGTACTCACTGTTCGGTGCCGCGCGTGCCGAGCTGTCCGCGTACCTTGCGGAGCTCGCCTACGGCCCGCATCCCCGGTTGTCGTTGGTCCAGCTCACGGCAGCCGTCTTTGATCGCTCTATGCGCCACACTCCGCACCATTTCGCTGCGCTTGCGATCTTCGACGGGCTGATGAAGTCTGTGGGCGTCGCAGGGGACCACACCGCGTACGAGGAGGCAGTGGTTCGCGTCGTCGAGTCGGAACCGAAAGCCGTGCGACTCAAAGCACGAGATCTCTACGAATCGTGCTTCGGGCGCGCGGTAGCGGCGCTGTCGCGCATCGAGAGCGTCGAGCACGAGCACTGGCGGCATTGACGCAAGACGGGGACATTTTCTGGAGAATGCGAGTCGGGGGCTACTGGTCGCCACTTCGCCACTGGCGGAACGCCACCGCAGACCTGGCCCGGAGGACGCCATGTCGGGAATTGGGCACGCGGAGCTGCTCGAACCTTGTCTGCTCGCTTCGCGGGACTAGCTCACTGAGGTCACCGGTCGCAAGCGCATCCCATTCTGTGATGACCAGCGACGACGCCTCGCCATCAAGGGCAAACAGCTCACTGCTGCCGAACGCAAGGCCTGCTGCCAGATTGTCTTACCGCAGACTCTCGTGGATTGGTTTCGAAAGCTGGCTGCGAAGAAGTACGACAGCTCCACGAAGCGCAAGCCCGGACGTCCCCGCACCAAGCAGGACATCCGAGAGCTCGTCGTCCGTCTTGCCAAGGAGAATCCAGGCTCGGGCTACACCAAGATTCGAGATGCCCTCTGGGGTCTGAAGCAGGACATCGCTCGGTCCACGGTCGCCTGCGTCCTGGAAGAAGCCAGGGAGCATGACCAACCAGGCAATGACAACGGCATTTCAGACGTGGTCCAACGTCGCAAGAGGCTCGGCGGTATCCTCACTTTCTATCACAGACGGGCCGCATAATGGCTGCCGTTGAGTTACCGGACACTACGAGTGCCCAAAGATGATGGGGCTCGGGGCGTCGCGAGGCACTGTCGGTGACGCATAAAAGACGCCGTGGTGCAGGCTTCTTCGCGCATGCTAGAAGACTCCGTATGGCAGACGTCAAGCTCATCAGTACGAAGCGCCTCATCGGCGAGTACGTGGTTACGCACGCCGATCCGTTTGTCGCGTTCAGCGATTCGCAAAGTAGAGACGTTGTCGTCGCAACGATCGTCCGTATGGACAGACTCGACAGCCCCGTGCGCACCGTGGAGCTCGCTTTCGGGGCAGAGCTCCGCGCATTCTCGGCTGCTAGCGATCGCGTCGCTTACAGTATCGGCGAGAAGCTCTTCGTCATTGATGCGAAACGTCCGGCGCGTCTTGTCTCGGAATCGTGCTCCGAGCATCGAGTCTCATTCTTCGGTGCCACGCAGCGTCTCGCGTGGATCACCTCAGAGCATGAGCTTTGCGCGGAAGGCTTCGAGGCGGTCCCACTCGCCGACGAAGACGCCGGTGGCGTGTTCGGGGATCGGACACAGGACGTGCTGCTCGTCGAGACCTACGTGCCGCAAGACAGCGTCACGATTCATCGGTTTCGGAGCGAGGCCAACGCTCTTATTGGCGAGGTCTGGTACGAAGGCGATCCGGCCTACGGCTTGGAGGTGGTTGGGTTCGACGGCCATGCGCACAACTTCATCATCGATGATCACGAGCTATGTCGCACTTGCACGGGCCATGGCGATACGCCTGCGCTGTCTTGGGAAGTAGAGGACTTCGAGGGGCTCCGCGGCGCGTGCTCGAGCGACTACGTCTTGGCCTACGATGGTCACAGCGATACGCCGTACGTGAAGATTCGCAAGAGCGACTGCAGCGACGAGCCCATCGAGCTAATGCTACCGTCCACCGCGGGCGAGATGTTCTGTTGGGCGGAGATCGGCAATGGTCCCATCATTCTTGCATGCTTCGCAACGGCGCAAAAAGACGTCCACGAGCTACGCGCTTACGCCTTGGCCCAACAATGACTCTGCGCCGTGGGCATAGCAAATTCGAACGCTCGCGCCGCGCTTCATACGACGTCGAGATGGTGTCCCGAAAGCCCTTGCCTACGATCCGAAGGTCCAGGGCTTGAAGCAACTGGGGCAGCGCCTGCTTGGTCGGCATCGACAGCTCCACACGATTCAACCAAATTGGAGGCGCCCAGGCGTGCGCGCCGCCCGAGCCGTTCGAGGCACCGCCTGTGATGGCTCCTGGTCTGCCGCAGAATGATTGAAG
>CAYRKE010000313.1:0-8173 GCA_964424695.1 uncultured Polyangiaceae bacterium | reverse complement strand
CTAAAGCAGGCACCTTCCAGGCGCGTTTGCCGAGCGCGTTCCACAAGGAGAAAACGTGGCGTTCTTGCTGGCGCTGCTGGGCGGCGCGGACCCACGGCAAGAGCACCTGCACAATCGGCAGCTCGGCTCCCCGCGGCAGGTTCACGGCGAGGCGCGGCAGTTCAGGCGTGCCGGCGTGGCCCACGAGGCGCTCCAGGACGCTGAGCGCATAGGCAAACATCGGCGAGCTCGGCGTCGTCGCGTGTGCGATCATCAGACGATGCGCGATCCGGGCCGCAGCACCGCGGGTAACCCAGGAGGTATCGCGAGCGTCGAAGATTGGGGCGATCACCCGATCGAGCGCCTCGGAGTCCTGGAAGCGATGGCCTGGAACCTCGGCGAGCGCCCCAAGGATCGCCTGCCGAACCGGATCCTGTTCATTGCGCAGCCGCCCGAGCCAAGCGAGTGTGTCGGACATTCCGGCGCGGGACCGGGCGCTGCTGCGAATCAGAGCGACATGGGCCTCTCCCCGATCGACAGCCTGCGCAGAGCGCCCCTCCTGCTCCAGCAGCGCACGCGCCTCGCTGATGTCGCGCAGACCCAGCACCTCGCGCCGCCAGCTCGGATCGGTCGCTGCCCGAGCGAGCCCCAGCATTCGAGCAGCTTCGCGATCCCGCAGCGGCGTTGGGAGCACCGCCAGCAAGCTCGTCGGCCACTCGAGCCGCGCGGTCTCGAGCGCGGACGCGGCGTCCTCGAAGAGCCGCCCGCGGCGCGGATAGGGTAGCCGGGCGAGCAGCTGCCCGAGCATGCCCGGATCGAGCCGAGCCAGCCCGCTGCAGAGCGGTGCGAGGTCAGTGTCCTCGACGACACGCACGCGGCGCGCTAGCCCCCGGGGCAGGCCGGTGCGAACGACCCAGGGAACCCTCGAGGCAAGCTTCCGAACGAGCCAGCGCGGCTCTGCCCGAGCGAGCCATGGGAGGGCAGCCGTGAGCTCTCCCGGGAGCGATTCCTGGTCGGCATGGTCGTCGAGCCACGCCATCACCGCCTGCGGGCGCTCGCGCGCGAGACGGGTCCAGACCGCCGCGTGAAAGCGACGCCAGACGAGATCGGGCCGCTCGCCGCTGCTCCCGAACAATGCCGTGATCCTCGCGATCAAGATATCGCACCGGTATCGGGCGAGACGCAACCACACGACATCGGGCCACGCCACGCCGTCCAGGTGCTCGGCGATCCACCCGGGGCTGCACACGGGGAGGAGGAGCGCAGCCTCGGCGAGGCGTTCTCGAGAGAGTAACCCGAGCACCAACCCCTCTGCCTGGCTCCGTCGCCGACGCTGACACAGCTCACGCAACAGGCTGCCGAGTGAATCGGTGTCCAGGCGGTCCAGGATCTCGCTCGGAATCACCTCCGCATAACGCGCGACCAGCCTCGCGGCGAAGCGCCGCACGCTCAGCGAAGGGTCTTCGACCGCCCTCCACATGTACTGAAGATCCCGCCGCTTCCAGGCGAGATGCAGTGCCAGTCGGCGCTGCTGGGTGTCCCCCTGCCCAAGAGCGCCCATCAGCGCGTCCGCCCGTTCGCTGCCGAGTGTGCTCGCCAGCTCCATGAGTGAAGCGATTCGCTCCGGATGATCGAGCCGTTCGAACCCCTGCATCAGCTTCTCGACGTCCATGGAGCGAGAGTATACAGGATGCAGGTCACCAACGAAGCCTCTACGAAACACGCACCCACCAGGAGAGTCGTGTCCGCATCCATCAGGTGGAGAAACGGCCATGAATGCATGGGTGAGCACCGCCAGACTTCGACAACCGAATTGGGAGCCCCTTCCACCTGGATCTGCGGGCCATAGCCGAGGAGCCGGTGCGCGTTACAGGCAGTGAGGGCGTCGAACGAAGACAGCATCGCTCGGCAAGCAGGCGATTGAGGCTTCTCGTCGGAGACGTGACAGTTCGGCGCCTGCTGAACCAAGCTCGCGGGGTCGATGGACTGCCTCCCCAAGATGGGGCGTTGTCGCTAGCACAGGACTGCTTCTCGATGGGGGACGTCCGCACAACCGACGACATCATCAACGAGATAGCCTCGATTCGGCTGGTCAGCTCCGATGCCCGCCGAGGCGACCGAGGTGAGCATGTGAGCACTCGCAAGTCCTGGCGATCTCGCCGACTACGGGACCTTACACCTAGCTCCTGAGAGCCAACGAAACCACGTCGCCCTCCACGCAGACTCCCCCGTCCCTGAGCCTGTCCCGACCGCACGCCTCAGGCGCGTCAAGTTGCCATTTTGCGGCGAATCCCGCCGTCGCAACGGAGCTGCTCCCAACGCATTTTTCTTGGAATGCGTCCGCTGTCCGACGCCTTGGCCACGAAACCGATGATGGGGCGCCTCGCCACCGACGTCGACGGCCGTCAGCCTCGGGAGCATCGGAGAACCTTCGGCAGTCGGCGCGGCCCCAGCAGCGAGGGCATTGGCGTGGCGCCGCACGGAAATGGATGTGTCCGCAGGCCTGGTCCCCCGATGCTTGCTGACGATGCGATCACGCACTACGCTCGCGTACATTCATGAGGCCCGATAGTGAACAGTCTCGATTCGCTGCCTGTCGACAGTCGATCAGCGGTAGCCAGCTCAACCGTTCCGAGTAGGTCACGCATCAACTTCCTCGACGTGTTGCGCGTTTTCGCGTTTTCGAGCGTCTTGGTTGGCCACAAGTTCATCAATGATCTCAGCGCGCTCGTATCGGACCCGACATGTCACAGAACGCTGCGCGCTGCCGCGGAGTACCTGTTGCCATTGTGCGAAGGAGGTGCGGCCGGGGTGGTCGTGTTCTTCCTGGTCTCCGGCTACGTCATCACCCACGTCCTTCAGCGTGAGAGTGCCGGAGTGTTCGCCTTTCGACGAGTCTTCCGAATATACCCTCTCTATTGCGTGGCAGTGCTTCTTGAGATTGCGCTCGCGAAGTGGGTTTTCAAGATCAGCGTGCCGCCCGCGGCCACTCTAGTCCCGCGCCTACTGTTGATTGGCGACTTCTGCGACACACCCTATGCACTGGCGGGCGTCGAATGGACGCTGCGAATCGAGGTCCTTTTCTATGCTCTGATGGCGATTTTCAAGGCTGTGGGGCTCTTCAGTCGCCCCCACTGGATGCTGGGTGCATTTGCCGTAGGCACCGCGCTACTGCACGTCGCGGAACCGTTTCCAACAGTTGCGGACTGGTCAGACGGATATCTGACACTCTATGGTCCCTTCCTGTTCCTTGGCTCGGCTTTCTATTGGTTGGAGAAGAAGAGAGTTCGAGTGGGATCGCTCTTCGGCCTCACAGTCCTCGTTCTGGGAGCGTATCTCGTTGCCATTCCGAAGCTTCACGCGAACTGGAAAGAGTCGAATGCGGTGGCTCTCGCCTTGGCACTGTTTCTCGTTGTGTGGCTCATACGTGAGCGTGTGCATGGCAACTTCTGGCTCGTGCAGCTTTCGAACCTCACTTACGCTGTCTACTTGTTTCACAACTGGATGTGGTTCTACCTAGAACGACTGGTTGCCCGAATAGGGCTGTCATTCATTCCGCCACGCGTTCAAGTGGTTCTGCTGCTTCTGGCGTTGTGCTGGTTCATGTACAACACCGTGGAGAAGGGGGGGATCCGACTGGGACGCGACGTGATGCCAAGGATTCTCTCGTTGTGGAACCGTTGGTTTCGACGCATTCCTGAAGCGCCAACCGTCGCTCTGCCTACGCTTGGCGCGTGCAATACGAGGAGTATCGCGCCCAATCAGCAACGCCGGGATGACGAGTGAGGAGTCGTTCCCGCAGGCTCCGATTCCAGCAGGACATCAGCTCGCTCTTGACCCAAGTGCCCGCGCGCGGATACCAGCACGATCAGCCGCGGCCGAAGGGGACCCGCCCCGACGGATCTGCCCGCCACCCGCCGAAACGTCTAGTGGACCAATTCGCTGAGTGCCTGATGGATCCGTCCGTTGCTCGCCAGAAGGTGCCCCCGAGTCAGATCCGCCCGTCCTCCGTCGAGGTGGGTCACAGTGCCGCCTGCGGCACGCACGATCGCGGCCCCCGCAGCGCAATCCCAGACCCCGAGGAGGCGTTCCCAGTACGCATCGTAGGTTCCGTCCGCGACGAAGCAGAGATCGATCGCAGCAGAGCCACAACGTCGGACGCCTCGACTCAGGGGCTTCACCCGTTCGAACGCAGGAAAATTGTCCTCGGAATCCCGCCGTGGCCCGCGGGGAAAACCCGTCCCGATGAGGGCGTCCGCGAGCCTGTCCGTGGTGCTCACATGGCACGCTTCCCCGTTTCGCGTCGCAGCCCCTCCCTGCCACGCGACCCACTCGATCCCGAGGCTCGGCGCGACCACGACGCCAACGACTGGCTCACCACGTTCGATGACACCGAGGCTCACGGCCCAGAAAGGGTGACCGTGGGCGAAATTCGTGGTGCCGTCGATGGGGTCGCAATACCAAGCTGCACCCTCCGTGGGCTCGCCGCCACCTTCCTCGGCAACGATGCCGAGCTCGGGGGTAAGCTCGGCTAGCCTTTCGCGGATACAGCGCTCACTTGCCAAATCGTAGGGCGTCACGAGATCGGCCACGCCCTTTTCCGACACCGAGGGATGGGTACGCCACCCCTCCCGAGCCACCGCTGCGGCTTGCCGAGCGACGACCAGCCCCACGTCAGCCCACGCTTGATAGCGGCTGATCACCCATCACCTCGGGAGCGCGTCACGCAACGAACCGATCTCGCTCAGCTCGCGCCGTGGCACTTCTTGAACTTCTTCCCGCTCCCGCAAGGGCAGGGGTCATTGCGACCGGCCTGATAGCCTTCCTTGCGCGCCGGAGGGGGCGGAAGTTGCTGGCCGTCGACGAAAAACCATCGACCGTCTCGCTTCTTGAAGGTCGAGAGCTCGCGATGCGTCACCGTGAGCCCGCGCAGCTTGTAGCGAACGACGAATTCGACTTTGCCCTCTTCGTCGCTGGCCTCCCCTGCCTCCTTGCTGAGAAGCTCGAAGCCGAGCCACTGGGACTCTTTGGCCCACACCTCAGTGCTCGTTCGGTCGACGCCTTCGCGATGCTCCGGATGCGTGGAGTCCACGATGTAGTCCACTTCTCCAAGCACATACGCGGCGTAGCGCGAGCGCATCAGCTCTTCGGCCGTGCTCGGCTGCTTCTCGCCGCGAATCAAAGGCAAGCAACATGTCTCGTTCGAGGCACCGTGGCCGCACACACACGTCACGTTCGGACTCCGTTCTGACTTCCTAGCGGGGACTGGGTCTCTGCCCCGGCCCGCTCCGCGAAGCGAGCCAAGACCTTGCCGTGAATGCCACCGAACGCGCCGTTCGACAAGAGCGCCACGACATCTCCGGGCCGCGCCATGGCCGAAAGCTGGTCGACGATGGCGTCGACCGAGCCCGCCAGAGTTGCTTCCTGGCCCCCGGCACGCAGATCCTCGACCAGCCGTTCGAGATCCAGGGCCTCGGCAGCCGGCAAGCCCGAACGGCCCAAGGGAGCCAGGATGATCGCGTCAGCAGCCTCGAAGGCGTTGGGGTAGGCGTCCTGGTGAAGGCGCCGGCACGCCGTGGCGCTGCGGGGTTCGAAGACCGCCCAGAGTCGCCCTTGGGGGTGCTTGGTGCGGAGTGCCCTCAGCGTCTCACTGACGGCTGTCGGATGGTGGGCAAAGTCGTCGTACACCGACACGCCGTCGGGGACGCCGATGAGCTCCTGCCGACGCTTGACTCCGCGGAAGGAACCGAGCGCCCGCATCAGCTCTGGAACCCTGGCTCCAAATCCATGGGCGCACGCGGCCATGGCCGCCGCGGCGTTGAGGACGTTGTGCCGGCCCGGCAGTGGAAGCCCGACGCGCCCAGCAGCCACTCCACCCACGAAGAGGTCGAAGGTCGAGCCATCGCTGCCCATGACCGCCGGCGCCACGGTCCAGTGTGGCGGAGCGCCGCGAGCGGCTTGGCCTTCGAGGGCGTACCACACCACCTCAGCGCTCGCGGACTCGCGAACCAGATTGACTACCACTGGATCGCCACCGTGTGCGATAACGAGACCACTCGACGGTATCGCCGAAATGAATCGACGAAAGGCCTCACAGTAGGCATCGAAGCTGGAATAGATGTCGACGTGATCGTACTCGATTGACGTGACGACGGCGACTTCTGCCTGGTAGTGCAGAAACTTCGCTGTTTTCTCGAAGAACGCGGTATCGTACTCGTCGCCTTCGATAACGAACGGGGAGCGGCGTTCGCCCTCACCAGCGCGAGGCAAGACTCGACGCGCCGAGCGAAAGCTCTTGCCGAAATTCGAGGGAATGCCCCCAACGAGATAGCCAGGCGAGTAGCCCGTGCACTCGAGCAGCCAGGTCGCCATCGAGGTCGTCGTGGTCTTGCCGTGCGTGCCCGTCACGACGAGTGGCCGCGTGCCGTCGAGGGCGAAGCGCTGAAGTGCGCCCGCTATGTGCGTCACAGCAAGACCGCGGTCGAGCGCGGCGCGTGCCTCGGGGTTGTCGGGGCGGCACACGTTCCCCACCACGACGAGATCCGGTGCGGGCTCGAGGTGCTCTGGGCCGTATCCCGATACGCACTGGACCCCCCATTCGCGAAGTGCAGGGCCGATGGGAGGATTGAAAGCCACGTCGCTCCCCGTGACTCGATGGCCCTGCTCCACGAGAAGCCCTGCCAGTGCTCCCATTCCAGTGCCGGACACGCCGATGATGTGGATGTGCATCGCGCCCGAGCGTGCGGCGCGCGCCGCAACAGGGCAAGCGCATCTCGGACTTGACTACCGGTCGCAAAGCCGAACTGGTACCGAGCGCCCTCGCGGGATGAGCCCGAGTCGATGCCTCACTCCCGCGAGACACCACTCTGCGGATCGTGACGAACGGCGCCATTCGGGAGCCCGTCCATCACGCCTGCGGTAGATAGTTGGCCTCGCGACCAGAGTGTACGCTCCACCATGATGCGAAACACTCGCTCGAGCGCCTGCTGAACCGCCTCTCCCTCGAGTATGCCAAACGCTCGAGCAATCGCTTCCATGGTGGCCAACCCCCCGTCACGGGGCTCGTGGCGCAATCGATACGTCGTCGCAGATCCTTGGGGTAGCGACACAAGGGGCACGTCGGCGAGGCACGGAACTCGACGCCGCACCTTGGACGCCTGCCGCCAGGTTCCGTCCGGAACGAACAGGGTAATCGGTCGCGAAGAGCCGACGAATTGTGGAAGTGGCACGGCTCCCTCATCTGGAAAAAGGAGCAGGGGTGTGGTCTCGGGATCTGGCGCGAAGGAGTCATCTCGCTGGCCGAGATGGCCGCGGACCCAGACCTCACTGTTTCGAAGGCACTCGGTCGCCAGTCGCCCCGTATTCGTCGGTTTGCGATCCTCCCGAAGGTGCGTAACGAGGACTAGCCGCGTTCGCGTCGAGATGCTCGGAATGTGCTCGCAGAGACAAAGGCTCGAGTGCAAGCGGCAGCGGGGACAGCGGATCTCGGCATTGTCTCGGCGGCTCACGATCTCGACCAGGGGCTACGGGCCCGACAATAGCAGGGTGTTGCCCTAAACCCAAGGCCTCTAGGAGACTGCGGGTCAGCGCCGAGGGCCAGCTCGGGCGCCACCCGCCCGTTGTCTCGTCGCTTCACACGTAATCCGTTCACGGCTCCAAGCGCAAATGGGTGCACACGGAGGGAGTCGGAGCATGGGTTTCTTGGTTCGGAGGCAGCCCCCGCAGTGGCGACCGAGACAGCCGCAGGGGCGGCTTCTGTGGCAGAGGCAGCAGCAGCACCAGCCGCCGTGGCAGGTGCGGAGTCAGAAACCGCTGCGGCCACGGCGTGAAGAGCTGCCACTGGTTCAGTAGTGAGCCGCCTGGCTCTCCCGCCGTGGCGCGTGCAGATTCCGCCGAACGCCTGCTGTGGATGGCGAAGAAGGTGACGATCGGAGTCACCACAACCCAGAGCCAAGCCCGCATTCCAGCGACTCTCCAGCCCGCCAGCGTCCGCGTGCTTCTGCTCGGCAGTCTTCACATGCTCGGCGGCCTCCGCCACACATAGCCTCAGAGCGGCTGTGGCGTCGTTTTGGCAACGAATGATCGAACCTACCGAGAGTCGGAGCCCGAGTAGATCGCGTAGCCGGTCTACGTCATGCCCGACGTATCCGTTCACGGCCCCAAGGTCCGGAGAGCGGGTAGCGGTAGGGTGTCA
>CAYRKE010000312.1:0-8201 GCA_964424695.1 uncultured Polyangiaceae bacterium | reverse complement strand
CAGAGACAGCGCTGGAAATCTGCAGCAGCTCTGCGATCAATGATGAGACGCGGGTGCGTGAGCACCGAATCACAGGCGCAACGCGGTGCCAGCAGGCGCAGGCGCGGTGCAGCGAGGGCTCGCATCACGACACGCCTGCGCCAGCACCGCCTTCTCGACGCCAGGCGCGCCCGCCCCCCCGGGGCGCGCAACCCACTCTCGCAGAAGAAGTCGGAACGGATAAGTGAGTGTCCCCAGGCGATGATCGGTTGAAGCGATAACCTGAAGACTTCGACCCGTTCCAGGGTGACCGACGGGATTCGAACCCGCTACCTCCGGCTCCTAAGGCGTTAACCGTCCTGCTTCGTCCCACGAGCGAGTCGCGGAAAAGGGATTGCGGGGCGGAATACGGCGCTCTACCGATTGAGCTACGGCCACCATGTTGGAAAGCTCTGGCGCTGGGCCACTCGCCCGTGCCAAGGCAAACGTCGATCTGTCGATACACTCCTTCTGGGTTGAGGGAGGCGGAGCCCTGTCGAGTCGAGCCCCGCCCCACGGTTTCAGTTTCGAGCGAAGTCGGCCATGATGGCCGGCGCCGCGGCGTCGAATCCCACGAAATCCAGCATTCCAGCGTCCGTAGGATCGGCGATGGTGAACTTCGTCGCGGTCATACCCACCACAGCGAGCTTGGCGGGGATTCCCATCTTGGCGCGATAATCGCGGAGCGCCTGGAAGGGATGGATCTTTCCGAACCAAGTCTCGTTATCCGTGTAGATGACGAAGGTGTCGACTGGGATACCGTGCTTGGCCGCATGGACCATGGGTAGCGCACAGTCGGTGCCGCCCATCGGGATACGCTCGATGGTCCGCAAGAGCTCCGCGAGCCCCATGCGTGCCTTGAGCGATACCGGGATGAGTCGGTGAGAGAAGGCCATGACGTGGGTCTGGGGTTCCACCGCGTGGGTCACGAGGGCCATCGCGGCCGAGCCGATCCGCGGCGTGATGCCGGGCATCCCGGCGATCGAGCTCCAGCTCATGGATCCCGAGACGTCGAGAGCCAAGAGATGACGCTTGCCGCTGGGGACCACTGCCTGGAACGCGAGCTGGAAAGCCGAGTCGAGCGCGTCGACCAACTTCGGAACAGGCGTCCAGTGGAGGCTCCCGCGCTCACCGTGGCCCTGCTCGTAGACCTTGAGCGCCGCGAGCACCGCGAGGGGGTGTACGCGAGCAGCCCGAAGCCGAGCAGGATCCGTCAGCCGCGCGGCGACCTCGCCGGTATGACCAGCGAGGGGGCCGAGGAGTCCAACGGCGGAGAGCTTGCCGAGATGGCGGAGCAGAGCCGTTACCGGCATCTGCTCGATGA
Organism: uncultured Polyangiaceae bacterium; assembly: GCA_964424695.1. GTDB lineage: Bacteria > Myxococcota_A > Polyangia > Polyangiales > Polyangiaceae > JAEWRL01. Next base: position 6,859 of record CAYRKE010000312.1, on the reverse strand, counting down.
GAGCCTCCCAGATGAGCGGATACTGCTTCCACTCGCCAGGCACCATCTCGTGCGTCAGACGGTGCTCACGAATGATACGCGCTGCCGCCTTGGGCGTCTTGGCCTTAGCCAGGCTTTCCACCCCCTGGATCAGGTGCGGCAGAGAGCCTTCGGAGAGCGGCGCCCGCTTGGCGCCGTCCCCGGGTAGGGCAGCAACGCCACCCACGACCCAACGCAGAATGGCCTGCTTATCCGCGTCGTCCGTCTTGGGGTGCGCCAAGCGGAGGAGATCCCGATGGGACCAGCTACCGCGCTGCCGATACTTGGCCACCTGCAGCGCGAGCTCCGTGGGCTTCTGGCGCAGGTACCATTCGGCAACCGCAGTGCGAAGACCACGACCCCAACGACGGAAGTGGGACACGTATTCGGCGAACGACAGCAGGTGGCTACCAGTACGCGCGACGTGGGGCAGAACCGCGAGAGCCGTCTGACGAGTGAGCGGATCGTCGGCGGCGGCCGCCATGGCCAGAGCCAACAGTGCCGGCTCGTTCTTGGGCGCGCGGGCACCTGCCGAGATCTCCGCAATGGTACCGATGGTGTTCGGGCCGTTGAGACGGAGGCAGGTCTCCACCACGCCGACGTTCTCGAGGGTCAGCGCTTGACCGCTGGCGTAGTAGGTCCCGCCCTCGGTGCCGAGAACGAGGAAGCGCTCCAGTTGCTTCCACGGCGTCAGCGCGAAGGTGTAGCCGCCCGCCGAGTTCTTGACCTGGTCGGCGCGCGCGGGACGGGTCTGGGGGGTGCTGGTCAGGCTTTGGATGTAGTGCTTCAGGGAGCTCATGGCTGCCCTCCTCGAGCCACCGTCTTATCAAGTTGCGTGCCAACGCCGCCGAACCGTAGATTCCACGCAAAAACGCGCCGAAACCCGCGACGGCGGCCTGTCGTCCCTGGAGCCCCTCGCCCTCGGGGATTATCCCACTGGATAGTCTTCTATCTTCTGGGATATCCCCTCCCGAGACCTCGCCCTGGCCTCCCTCCCCCCCTAGTCCCCCCCACCCCGCTCGAGTGGCCACGCACCGGCAACGGGTCAGCGTCGCCGGAGGTCCTCCTTCACCTTCGGCCAGTCGATGGACACACTCGCCGCGCCGGCTCCGGGGCGCGCGTTCTCGCGCAGCCAGGCCAGGCGTTCTTCGACATCAGGATGGGTCGAGAACCACGCAGGCGGCGCCAACCCATTGGCCCCCTGCTTGGCCAGCTTCTCGAACATGGTGATCATCCCCCGCTCGTCGAGCCGTGCGGTACGGAGCCGTCTGAGCCCCTCGGCGTCTGCCTGCCGCTCGGCGTCTCTCGAAAACTTGAGGTCGCTGAAGTGACCTGCGAGACGGGCGTAGTCGGGATCGACGCCCCCAAGCAGCCAGCTCCAGAGAACGCCGATCCCCGCACTCTTGAGCAACGCCACGGTTCCATGGCGTTGTTCCACGTGAGCCACCTCATGGGCAAGAACGCCAGCGAGCTCTTCCGGGGTGTCCGCAGCGCCGATGAGTCCGGTGTTCACCACGACGATGCCCCCGGGAGCCGCGAATGCGTTGATTTCGCTGCTCTGGACCAGGAAGAACCGATATCGATAGCGGCTGCCCGGCGTCAGTGCATTTCCCAGGGTCGTCACGGCGTCGAGCGCAGCGCCCTCCTCGATCAAGGGCGTGGTCGCGCTCACCTGCGCCAATACGAGCTCCCCAAGACGCTGCTCGTGTTGGGGCGGAATGCGCTCGGCGAGCCGCACGGCGACCCAGGACACGCCGAGCCAAGCCCCCAGCACCACCCCAAGAACCACCGCGAGGCCCACCAATGCGGCAACACGCAAACGGCGGCTCAGTGTCCGTGGCCGCGCAACGGCTGCCTCGAGCCGGGAACGCAGCCCGACTGGCACAGAGCGAAGCACCGAAGCTGCGTCCTGGGACTCCACCAAGAAGACGAAGCTACCTCGCGCAAGGGTAAACGAGAACCTCACCTGGGAGTCGTTGAATCCCCCCGGCTCGATCGCGAGGTCACCGGACCCGAGCTCGCCATCTGGGAGCTTGAACTGAAGCCTCTCCGCCTGCCACTCGGCATGCACCGCCACCCCTGAGCCAGGAAGATCCGGTCCGAAGAGGCGCCCCTTCATGATGGCTCATTCGTCTCCGCCCAGAATGCCCCCCAATACCCCTGCGCCCAGCAGCGAGCCTTGACCGACGGAACTGCCCCCCGCGGCCGGTGCAGCCAAGACGATACGATTGGCAAGCCGGGAGAGCGGCAGCGACTGCAGCCAGACACGACCCGGCCCCCGCAAGGTTGCGAAGAAAAGCCCCTCACCGCCGAACAGAGCGCTCTTGATCTTGCCAACGAACTGGATGTCGAAGTCGACGCTGGGCTGGAAGGCCACAACGCACCCGGTATCCACTCGGAGAGTCTCGTCGGGGCGCAGCGTCTTCTCAACAAGGGTGCCACCGGCATGAATGAACGCCATGCCGTCTCCCTCCAAACGCTGCATGATGAAACCCTCGCCGCCGAACAGGCCCGCTCCCAGCTTGCGTTGAAAGGCGATCCCCAGAGATACGCCCTTCGCCGCGCACAAGAAGGAATCCCGCTGACAGATCAGCGTGCCCCCGATCTCGGAGAGATTCAGGGGCAGGATCTTCCCCGGATACGGCGCTGCGAACGCCACCCTACGCTTCCCGTTCGCCTCGTTGTGGTACACGGTGGTGAAGAGCCCCTCCCCGGTCACCAGCCGCTTGCCGGCACCGAGTAGCTTGCTGAAAAAGCCCCCCTGCTGCTGGGAGCCATCGCCGAACACGGTGTCCATCTGGATCCCGTCCTGCATGTACATCATCGCGCCAGCTTCACCCACGGCAGCCTCGCCGGGATCGAGCTCGACTTCGACGTACTGCATGTCCGCTCCAAACACCTCGTAGTCAACGACGTCCATTGCCATCGCCTGCTCACTCCTTCTTATCTGTGCCCACAAACCAGAATGCCTTCGACCTATTCCCGAGACCTAGCGTCGCCGCCCGTTTTCCGGGAGGGGCGCGTCCTGACGACCGGGCGCCCCCCCGGGGCGACACCAGCTCGCGAGCCGGGCCTCCGCGTCCAGTTAGCGAGACCCAGCCGCCGAACCAGGAAGCCCCAACACAGATGGGGTGCCACGCGGATGGGTTGCCACGCGGCAGCGCCACGAGCCGAGGCCGCAGCGCGGGAGCGGTTCGCGCTGCCGGAAAACCCCACCAGCCTCGAAGCGGATCTCTGCGCCAGAGCTGGGGCGGGGGAGGACCCGCGCTCGGCTCGTCCAGCGTCCGTGCAATTGTGAACTCCTCCCTCGACTCTCTCCACACTTGGGAGGGATTGCGCGCCTGGCTCGAGCAACGTCCTCCTAGCTCGATCGTCCGCTCCCCTGTCCGCGCCGCCGTCCCCTGATCCGCTCCCCTCGCGAATCGCAGCTACTGTGGTATAGATGCCACGAGTTTGTAACTTGGAGGGTTCTCTATGGGGGCTACTGTAATCCAACGTCCGGCGTGGGTAACCTGTGTGCTTCTAGCGGCACTAACCGCTGCGTGTTCTCACGACAGCCCCTCGAAATCAGAAGGTGGTGATCCTGGCGGAGCTGCTGGAGCGGGAGGGGACCGCAGCCAGGCGAGTGGCGGTCGACTGTCGGGCGCGAGCGGTGAGTCCGGAGGGGGAGGCGAAGGCAACGAGAACCCCGGCGAAACAGGTGGAATGGCTGGGACCGCGGGCACGACCCACAACGCTGGCCGGAGCGGAGCTGGAGGCATCGCAGGCGGCCCAGACAACACCGGTAGCGCCGCGGGTAGCGGGAACAGCGCCGGTGGCGTGGGAGCAGCGGGAGAAGGCGGCAAGGCAGGCAACAGCGGCGCCTCGAACGGTCAGGGGACAGCCGGCGATGGCGGCACGCCGGGCAGCAACGGCGCGGCCGGCCATAGCGGGACCCCGGACAGCAACGGTGGGGCTGGCCATAGCGGGACCTCAGGCGGCAACGGCGGGGTCGGTCACAGCGGAGCCGCGGGAGGCGACGGCGTGGCCGGCAATGGTGGAACCGCGGGCGACGATGGCGTGGCCGGTCACAGCGGTACCGCTGGCAACGTCGGCGGGGCTGGCAGCGGCGGTGGCGGCGGGACCGGCGGAGCCATGAGTTGTGCCGACCAGGGGATGAGCTGCGATACGGGCGATCTCGGTGCCTGCGCCGCGGGGACCATCACGTGCGAGGCGGAGTTGCCGGTCTGTACTCAAGACGTGCAGCCGGCAGCCGAGGTGTGCGACGGGGTCGACAACGACTGCAACGGCATAGTCGACGACGGCACCGCAAGCGTCGCTGAGGCGTGCGACACGGATTTCGCTGGCGTCTGCAGGTCCGGATCAACGACCTGCGCCAGTGGCCACATCTACTGCCTGCAGAGCGTCTTCGCGACTGCCGAGGTCTGCAGCAACGGGCTCGACGATGATTGCGACGGCTTGGTCGACGAGGAAGAAGACGTAGACGACGACGGGGACGGATGGTCCGTCTGCGATGGCGACTGCTGCGACAGGGCGGGCCCGTGTAGCGCGACGCCCGAGCTCGTCAACCCGGGCGCGATGGAGGTAGCCGGCAACCAAGTCAACGACGACTGCAACCCAGCCACGAATGACGGGGCCACGACGGCGCAGTGCAGCGAGACGGAGCTGTTCACGGGCGTCACGGGAGAGGACGTCGCGAGGGCGATGGATCTCTGCCAGTTCACCACGCTGAAGCCCGCTTCAGCCGCAGAGATGACTTGGGGCGTTATCTCCGCAGAAGTGCTCCGAGCCGACGGATCCATTCCGACGGACGTCGAGTTGACGAACATGCAGAACTACCAGGCGGCGGTGCTCACCGACTACGGCACGGGCGGCATCGTTCCCGTTGGGGCTTCCACCATGGCAGGCCTCTCCTCGGGTCGGATGCGCGACGAAGGCGACGTCGACTATGTTGCGCCCGTTGGGGGAACTCAGTTCCAGACCACGACGGTGGAACCTCCAGCGGTCTACACTGCTGCCCACGGAGGAGCACTGGCACCAGGCAGCTGCGGTTCGAGTACGTGTCCAACTGGGAGCGGCGCAAACGATTCGGTCCTGATCCGCCTGACAGTCCGAGTTCCCACCAATGCCCTGTCGTTCTCGTACAACTTCCGGTTCCTCTCTGGCGAGTACCAGAACTACCAGTGTTCCTCGTTCAACGACTACTTCCTGGCACTCCTCACGACCGGGGCTGAGGGGATCCCGGCGGATCGGAACATTTCGTTCGATCCCATGTTGAACCCCATCTCGGTGAACAATAGTTTCTTCCAGCTCTGCGGCGGCAACTCGATGAATTGCAGCACATGCCCAGAAGGAACCGCGGCCCTGGAAGGAACCGGCATGGAGGAGGGTAACTATGGGGGCGGCACGCTCTGGCTGACCACCACCGCACCGGTCGTCCCCGGCGAGGTCATGACGCTCGATCTCACCGTCTTCGACGTCTCCGATTGGTCGCTCGATTCGCTGGTACTCCTAGACAATTTCCAGTGGAGCCTCCTCCCGGCCGAGGTAGGAACCAAGATCCGCTGAGCCACCGAAACGGCGGAGGCGGCCCCTGCGAAGCCGGGGGACTTCTCGCCCCGGCCTGCTTCCCCGGGGTTGAGCGAGCCAACAGGGACCGCTCAACCCCTCGGGACCAGGTGCTTGACGATTCCGCCGCGCCGCACGCGAGAGACGCCGGTAGCCCTCTGGTCTCAGAGTTCCACGAGGGTGTACTTGCGGGAACCCAAACCGAGGCGCTCGGCGTGCGCCAACTGGACCGTTCCGTCGAGGTCCGGATAGGCAATCTGGTCGAGAGACTTGCCTTCGGCCTGAACGACGAGGTCCATCGCTGCCTGATCGAGCGCGACTGGGTCGAGCGACGCAGCAAAGCCCACATCCCGCGCAACAACGGGCGATCCCGGAGCCAGGCAGTCGCAATCCTTGGTGAGGGATACGATACCGAGCAGGTATACGACGCGCCCCTTGAGGGCGCCGACCGCCCCGAGTGCGTGCTCCGCCATCTTCTCCTGCAATCGCGCAGACGCCGAATCCCAGCGGAAGCCAATGGCGGCGTATCGACACTGCGCGATGCACTCACCGCACCCACTGCACCGCTCCTCGTCGAGGGTCGCTATGCCGCCATCACCGGCCGTCAGCGCGCTCTCTGGGCACGACTCGATGCAGGCCCCGCAGGCCTCGCAACGCTCCTTCTTGGTAAACGGCTTCGTGTCGCTGTGCTGCGCCAGCTTGCCCTTGCGGGAAGCACACCCCATGCCCAGATTCTTGAGCGTTGCGCCAAAACCCGAAGCGAGATGCCCCGTTGCATGGGATACGACGACCATGGCGTCGGCATCCGCAATCGCGCGAGCGATCCCCACTGATTGGAGATGATGTCCCCGGATCGGGATCGAGACCTCGACGTTGCCTTCCAGGCCGTCGGCGGGAATAAATGGGGCTCCCGTGCGCTCAAAGGTGAAGCCGTGCTTCGCGGCAACCTCGGCGTGGCCCACCCCGTTCGAGCGCGCCCCCCCATAGAGAACGGCCGTGTCCGTGAGGAAGGCCCGCGCGCCCTTCTGTCGAACGAAGCGAACCGCCTGGGCCGCGATCTCGGGGGGTAGGCGGGTCGCAACGCCGGGCTCGCCGACATGCAGCTTGATCGCGACGAGATCATTCTTCCCAATGAACGACAGGGGCTCGGTGGCCCGCAGCACCTTGCTGGTTGCCTCTGCCCAGATGGTGGCGGGCGCCGCCTCGGGGACGCGTTGCAGGAATACGTTGCTCATGCGCCTAGCGTATAAAAGATTGGGGCGCGCGGTCGAGG
>CAYRKE010000311.1:3920-8229 GCA_964424695.1 uncultured Polyangiaceae bacterium | reverse complement strand
GCACCCGCTCGCTCCCAGGAGCCCAAGCACCAACCACTGCCCAACGCAAACGCCCTTCCTCATACGATTCGTCATTCGACTCGCCCTCCGCTCTCACCAAACAACACAGGATCCATTGGTATTCACACCCAGCCATCGGACCACTCGCGCTACTCCGTGGCCTGCTCTTGGGAGAATGCCCAGCCGCCTTCGGATCCGTCTGACCTTTTTCTGGGTGTCCAGAATCAGGCACAAATCCGGGAGACGGGCTCCGCAGCCGCTCACTCGGCCGTCGTCGGTCTTGCATTGGCCCGACGGTTGTCCGAGAGTCGCCGGGTGTCGGTCACTCGGCGACCCAGCATGCAGCACCTGGCGGGGTTGTTCGCCCGATGGCACCTTGGTGTTGTCGTCCTTCTTCCTCTCGGGGTAGCCCACCCCACCTACGGCGCGCTCCCAAGCGGAGTGACCCTCAGTTGGGACGCGCCACCCGGTTGCGCCGACGCAGCCTTCATCGAAACCCGGGTCAGTGAGATCCTCGGAGAGACGTCGAAGCGAGCGGCTCACGTCCAGGTGTTCGCGCACGTCGAACAGGTACCCGCCGGTTTCCGGTTGGACTTGGAGACCCGTGAGGGCGCATCGCGCCGACAGCAGACCTTCGAGGATTCCTCGTGCATCCAGCTCGCAGAAACCGCCAGCGTCGTCATCGCGCTCGTCGTCCGTGACGCGAGCACTGCCGAGGACACGCCAACGGGCGCGCCTGCTCCGCCCCCGCCGGTCGCCCCAGAAACGCCAGATGAGAACAACAGGGAGCTTCGCCAACCCATCAGCGCGTCCCGTCGACCCAGGCCCGCTGTCTCGCCGCGCCGAGTGTCCCCGATCTCGGAAGACAAGGGAGGACCTGTGTCGGGATCAGGCTGGGAGTGGTCCCGAGGATTGCTCCAGGTGGGGGCGCTGGGCGATCTCGGCGCCCTGCCCGGTCCTGCCTTGGGAATGGAGCTCGGCTTGAGACTCGAATGGAAGAACGGGGCTGGGCTCGTTGTGAGTGGCGTATTGATCCCTAAGGTCGGCGGAACTTCGACGGCGCCGCCGGGAGTGGAGGGGGAGTTCGAGCTGGCCGCAGGTGCTCTCGCCGCCTGTCGGGTAACCCGTGGTCATTCGGCGGCCGTCCACGGTTGCGTGGGGTTGGAGTTGGGCGAGCTCCAAGCAGAAGCCGTAGGGGCCGACTGGTCGTCCGTGAGCCGCGAGGTCTGGGTCGCCCCCACCGCAAAGGTTGGGGGGGAGCTTGCTCAGGGGCCGGTCGCGCTCGTCGCCAGTGTTGGCATCGCGGTACCCCTCATCAGAAAGGAGTACGTGATCGATCAGGTGGGTACCATCCACCAGCCGTACTGGGTAGCCGGAAGGCTCGTTCTGGGAGCCGGCTATCAGTTCTAGCTCAGCCGGCGCGGTGTTCCCGCTGGGCCGTCCATTCTGCCCTTGCTGGCCCAGCGCCGTGACCCCTTGCCCGAGGCGAATCGCCACCGGTCTGCCGTGCGATGCCCGAATGGAAACCGTTTTTGGATGACGGATCCCCTGCGGCTCGGGCATTGATCCCGAGTACATGGTTCGAGCGGTAAGCGAGACCGGCCTCGCAAGGGATGTGCGGGACACCGATCAGGATAGAAGTGGGCCCCCCATCGCCGACCATGGCGATGCCTCGCCGCCCGTCTCGGCCACGGATATTCGTGCCGAGAGCCCGGCCAAAGATGGAGCTCGGCCAACTCTCACTCCCGAGCTCGTGTTCGCGAGCCACTTCGATTTCGTGTGGCGGAGCCTTCGGCGCTTGGGCGTCGCCCCGTCGGCCCTGGACGACGCGGTGCAGGAGGTCTTCGTCGTGGTCTGCCGTCGCCTGCACACACTCCGCGATGAGCCGCAATTGCGGCCTTGGCTTTTCTCCATTGCCGCGCACGTCGCGCGAAGAGCGTGGCGCACGGGCAAACGGCGCAGCGCCGAGCCGCTCCCCGAAGTGCTCGCGGACGAACGTTCTCTGTCTCCACAGGAGGCAGCATCGCGAGCCGAGGCGGTTCGAGTCGTCTATGCGCTGCTGGACCAGCTGAGCCCATCGCAGCGCTCGGTGTTCGTGCTGGCCCATCTCGAACAGTTCACCGCGCCGGAGATCGCGGCAGCTTTGGATATGCCTGTAAACACGGTCTACTCTCGCCTGCGCGCCAGCCGGGCGGCCATCGAGGCCGCGCTCGACCGTCACCGTGCGCGCTCCCGGGAAGTGCGCCTGATTGGAACGGAGTCAGCATGAACGAGCTGAGCCCCCAGATGCTGCGATTGCTCGACGTGACGCGCGTCAGCGACGGCCCCAACGCTCGCGATCGCGAACGGTTGCGTGCTCGGCTTGGGCCGATGCTCGCCGCGGGGTCGGCGCTCGCTGCCACGACCGGAGCGGCAGGAGCTCTGGCAGCCATCGCGCCCGGAACCACGGCGACGACTGCTGGTACCGGGACGGTGGCGACCGTGACTGCCGGCGCGGCCACCGCGGGAACGGCCGGAGCTGTGGCGACGACGAGCGTCGCAAGCACGTTGGCTGCTGCGGCGCCCGCCGCAATAGCCAAGGCGTCGATGGGTCAGCTGCTCTTGTGGACAGCTCTTGGGGTCGGCGTTGGCACTGCAGGCCTCACAGCGACGGTCGTGCGAGACCAGCCTCCAGCGCTCACTGCCCCGGCACCGATCGTCGTGAAGTCCACCCCCTCACCCGGTCAAGGTCACGGCGGACCCGCGCGGCACCTCGGTGCCTCCCCGGCGATGGATCCCGAGAACGCTGCCCGGACCGGGGCATCCGCGCCAGCGTCAAAGGAGCTCGGTCGCTTCAGCGGAGAGGGCGCTGCCGCTCCCGTGCCCGCAGGCACGAGCGACTCGATTTCCAACTCCACGTCGCGTGCACTGGGTGGTGGTGCCCAGCGGGACGGCACCCCACCCCGAGGTGCGGAACGACCCGTGCCCCAGAATCGAGCCAGCTCGATCGAGCAAACCGTCCTTCCGGATCCGGGACCCCGCACCCGTGTCTCGACGCTTGCGGACGAGACACGCTTGCTTCGGGCCGCGCAAACCGCCCAGCGTCGCGGGGACGAAACGAAAGCACTCGAGCTGCTGCGAGAGCACGCGAGGCGGTTCCCTGATGGACTCCTGCGGGTGGAACGAGGTGTGGCGGAGGTACTCAGCCTGTGCGCGCAGGGCCGTACCGATGCGTCCAATCGCCTCCGAGAGCAGATCCTCCAGCAAGCCCCTGGGGTTCCGGCGGTCGGCCGAATCCACACGCCCTGCAAAGCCACGTCCGAGTAAACAGAGGCGGCTCTCGCGAGGTGCAAACGCTGACGAACGGATCGGTGCTCCAAACCGTTCGAGAATCACGCTCGCTGATTGAGGCCGGCAAGGCGACCACGACTGCCTGCAGGCCGAGGCGACTCGTGAACTGTGGGGACGAGGACCGCATGGCCCCACTCCCTGTCCAGGCGTCGCAGCCCCTCCTTGGGTCGGGCAGGCTGCGCGGTCGCTCGAGACGCGCCGCCAGAGAGCGGCGTGTCCCCGAACGAGGCAAACGGACACCAGCAGCAGTCGACTGAGTATCAGTCACCGTCCGCCGCGTGATCGCCGCGTGACCTTATGGCCTGCTCCGAAATGATTCAAACCGAGTCCCATGGTCACTCACCGCGGCTGGGATGATGGGACGGCGCGACCTCCGCTGAGAGTTACCCGCGAGGCATCACGTGAAAACCGCTCAGAAGCGGGCATAGCGAAGACGAAGAAGCGCCGCAGCGCACTGCCATCTACTACGGATTCTTCTGGTGGCACTGATGCATATCTCACCTCCCAATCGTTTCGTCCCGCGGTGCCTGTTGCTGGGCTAGAGTGGGTACTCAAGCGATCACCCTCCCTCCTTTCGTCCACGACTGAGGTTCCGATGCGTTCGCCTTCGCTACAATTTTCGGTACTTACTTCTCTCCTCGTCTTCGTCGGCTGCTCCGAAGCCAATGATGCGGGGCCGCCAGGGATGACGGGGACGGGTGGCTCCGTCGCCGTCGGCACGGGCGGATCTGGATTGCCTGGCACCGGCGGAGCATCGAATGGCACCGGCGGTGCTCAGCCAACCGGCGGGGTATCGAATGGCACCGGCGGTGCTCAGCCAACCGGCGGCGCCTCGACGGGGGGGCCAGGCAGCGGCGGCGCCCCCTTCGGCACCGGTGGCACCAGCACCGGCGGCACCAGCACCCACACCGGCGGCGCCCCCTTCAGCACCGGCGGCGCCCCCTTCAGCACCGGCGGCGCCCCCTTCAGCACCGGCGGC
>CAYRKE010000311.1:0-3820 GCA_964424695.1 uncultured Polyangiaceae bacterium | reverse complement strand
CAGCACCGGCGGCGCCCCCTTCAGCACCGGCGGCGCCCCCTTCAGCACCGGCGGCACCAGCTTCAGCACTGGTGGCGTCTCGACCCACACCGGCGGCACCAGCTTCAGCACTGGTGGCACCTCTGGAAACACCGGCGGCACGGATCCGGGCACTGGCGGCGTCTCGCCCCACACCGGCGGCACCTCCGGAAGCACCGGCGGCACCTCCGGAAGCACCGGCGGCACCTCCGGAAGCACCGGCGGCACCTCCTCCAACACCGGTGGGTCCGACGGGGCTTGCACCAACGTCGCCCCGACAGGAACCGACTGGGAAGACGCAACTTGCGACGACTGGGCCAGCTCGACGAGCGAGTGCGAAGCCGCCTGGATGATCGACGGTGGCTACTGTGACGAGAGCTGCGGCCGTTGCGTCGGAACCGGCACGGGAGGCACTGGCACCGGCGGAACCAGCAGCGGCACTGGTGGCACCTCCGGAAACACCGGCGGCACGGATCCGGGCACTGGCGGCACGGATCCGGGCACTGGCGGCACGGATCCGGGCACTGGCGGCACCTCCAGTAACGAGGTCAATTGCGACGCAACGATGCCGACGTCGGGAGGGGAACAGCACTCGGCAACCTGGGCTCAGGGTGGCTCGGGTAACCTCGCGTGGCAGGTATGGACGAACGGGAGCCCCGGCAACCTGACCACCTATGACGTTCCTGCATTCACTGCGTCGTGGAACAACTCAGGAGACTACCTGGGGCGCCTAGGCTTCGAGTGGGGGAATGCCGGCAAGAAGTACACGGAGTACGGGACGATCAAGGCTCAGTACGTTTGGAACAAGAACGGGACTGCCGGCAACTACTCCTATTTGGGGATCTACGGGTGGTCCACCAATCCCTGTGTCGAGTGGTATATCGTCGAGGACTCCTTCCACCAGATGCCCTTCAATACCGGCGATCGCCCGGTTGGCACGACGGACATCGACGGAGGCACCTATAACCTCGTATACCGCCGCACCTCGGGCACCGGCGGTGACCGATGCGGCGGCGCGGGGAGTTGGGACCAGTTCTACAGCATCCGACTCGAGGGCAAGCGCTGCGGGACCATCACCGTGTCCGATCACTTCGATGCCTGGGCCGCCCAGGGTTGGACCCTAGGGAACCTGCTCGAGGTCAAGATCGTCGTGGAAGCAGCGTCCGGCACGGGAAGCGTCGACTTCCCCGTGGCCAACGTGACAACGTCCCAGTGAGTCCCAGTGAGCTAGCGGCCGCTGCGATGCCCCAAGGGCAGCAGCGGCTGCCAGTGAGCCTATCCTTGGGGTCCCACTCCCAAGACCTCGAATGATGTTTCCAAGGGCAGAGCCCGGGAAGAGCTGCCCACGAAGAGGCGGTACGTACCGCTCGGGACGTATCGGGTATGCGCCGCGGCGTTCCAGCAGCTCAAGGCGCGCGGGGGTAGCTGGAGCGTCACCATCTTGCGTTCGCCGGGATCCAGCGCAACGCGTGCGAAACCCCGCAGGACGCGGGGAGGCTCTTCCGCTGTGGGCGGGAAGCCCAGGTACAGCTCGGCAGTCTCGGTGCCCCTCACGCTTCCGGTATTCTCCACCTCGAAAGAGGCCTCGAGGTCACTGGGCGACGCTCCCCGACGAAGCTCCAGGCCACGGTAGGCGTAGGTGGTGTAGGAGAGCCCGTAACCGAACGGAAACTGGGGCGCGACGTCGAGAGCGTCGAACCCACGATACCCGATGGCGAGTCCCTCATCGTACGAGACCTCGACGCCGTCGCCCGGTAGCGGCAGGATGGACTCGTCGACGGGGAAGGTGACCGGAAGCTTGCCGCTCGGGTTCACGTCACCGAAGAGCACCTGCGTGATGGCATTGCCGTTCTCCTGCCCTGGCAGCCAGGCGACCAGCAAGGCGCTCAGCTGATCGAGCAGGGGTACCGTCATGGCGCCCGGCGCGTTCAAGACCAGCACGGTGCGGGGGCTCGCTGCCGTGACGGCCGCGAGCAGATCCTGGTCATTCTGACTGAGACCGATCGAGCTGCGATCTAACCCCTCACCGGTGGGCGGCGCCAGGAACACGATGGCCACCTCGGCCGCCGCGGCTGCGGCCGCCGCATCGGAAATGGCCTCAAGTGAGAGATCGTTGCCTTGCGTGTAGGTCACCGTGACCTGAGCTCCAGCGCGGTTGCCAATCGCCTCGAACGGAGACACAGCGTAGGATCCGAGCACCTCGGCCGACCCGGTACCCACCGTCGCGGGCCAGAGGTCGCCTGCGGTCCCGATCACCGCGATGGACGTCACGCTCGGATCGAGCGGCAGAGCGCCCCCCTCGTTCTTGAGGAGTGTGATGCCGGCCGTCGCCGCTTCGAGCGCGAGGGCTGAGTGGTCCGGCACGGAGGAAGCAGGGTTTCCACTCGGCGGATCGTCGAGTGCGCCCACGCGGACGAGCGAGGTAAGGATGCGGGTCACCATGTCGTCCAGGCGCGACTGAGCGACACTCCCCTCGGCGATCGCAGTGGATAGCGCACCAAAGAAGCGCCCGCTCGGCATCTCCATGTCGAGCCCCGCATTGGCCGATTCCACGAGACTCGTCGTCGCGTCCCAGTCCGACATGACCCAACCCGAGAACCCCATTCCGTCCTTGAGGTCACCGAGCGAGGTCGCATTCTCGCACGCGTAGTGGCCGTTCAGCCTGTTGTACGAGCACATGACAGCGCCGACTCCGGCGCTCACGCTCGCTTCGAAGGGCGCGTAGTACACCTCGTGCAGGGTGCGCTCGTCGATGCGGGAGTTGCCTCCCATCCGCTGGGTTTCCTGCTCGTTGCCCACGAAGTGCTTGGCCGTCGCGACGACCTTGTTGCTCTGAATACCGGTGACGTCGGCTGCGGCGAGCTCCGCGCAGAGATAGGGGTCTTCGCCAAAGCCCTCGAAGTTTCTGCCGGCCCTGGGGACCCGCGCGAGATTCATCATGGGACCGAGCTGAATAATGGCACCCTTGGCGCGCTCCTCGGCACCCATCGCGGCGCCCCAACGCCGCACCAAGTCGACGTCCCAGCTCGCGGCCAAGGCGATCGGCGCTGGAAACTGGGTGACCCCAGTAAACCGAGCGACTCCCGCCGGCCCATCCTGAAGCGACAAGGGGGGGACGCCCGCAACCGCAGGGACGTTTCCGACGTAGGCGCCGGAGGTACCCTGAACCAGCGCGAGCTTCTCCTCCTGCGAGAGCGTCGCGAGGATGCCGAGGGCACGAGCCTTGGCCGCTTCGACGGAGTCAGGCTCGGGTAACGCCAGGGCCTCAGGCTGGAGATCCCTCAAGTCGAGCGTATATGCCGGCGTGTTCCCGGCTCCCCCCTGGCCGCCTGTGGCAGCACTCGCCCCCTGCGCGTTCGACGAGGCGTCATCGTAGTCACAGCCGCCACTCAGCAACAGCACGAACCCGAACCCACCAAGCCATCGACCCGATCTCAGAAGCATCGGGGCATGGATACCACGAATAGGCCTACTGCCGAAAACCCTCACGCGACCCGCCCGTCAAGATCGGATTTCGGCGAAGTCTCGCGAGCCCCGGAGCGGACGGAGTCCAGCTTGCTGGACGGAGTCCACGGAGGGCTACGTCCGCAGTCCAAGGCTGCGGCGCGCACGCAGTGCGCGAGTGCACCGGAGCGGAGCGCGCGTGGGGTCTCATCATTGATCGTAGAGCTGCTGCAGATTTGCGGCGCTGTCTCTGTGGCAGCCCCAGCATCTGTGGCAGCCCCTGCATCAGCCGCAGCATTAGCCGCAGCATCAGCCCCTGCGTCCGCGGCAGCATCAGCCCCTGCGTCCGCGGCAGCAT
>CAYRKE010000310.1:0-8276 GCA_964424695.1 uncultured Polyangiaceae bacterium | reverse complement strand
GCCGCTGACTCCGCCGCTGACTCCGCCGCTGTCTCCAGCACTGCCGCTGACTCCAGCACTGCCGCTGACTCCGCCACTGCCGCTCTCCCCCACCTGCCCAGCGTGCCCAGACTGCCCAGCTCCTCCCCCCATCTCCCGGTCGTACATATCGCTCAGCCCCGACAGCACCTGGCACGACGCCAGCGCCATACACCCGAGCGCTACGCTCGCCCTCCCTACTCTCTCGCTAGGATGCTTCTTCATGACCCACCGTTCCTGGACGTCACACCAGGGCTTAACGCGCACCGGAGGCTACCATCTCTGCCGCGTGCCTGTCCCGCCCTCGCCTTCCGCAGCCGTTCGTTCCCTGGCTCTGGAGAATTCGACACCGTCGGCACCTCGATCGATGCGACGCGGAGCGGCATCCATCGAAAGCGTAGGGGTCGACGAGCAAGGCCGACCGATCCCCGAACGCTACACCGTCACTCCGGAGCTCAACGGACGGCCCGGTCGCGCTAGGCGGCTCGGCAGGCGTAATGCGGCCTGCGCAACCCATCACTCCAACCAGCGCAACGACCCACCTCTTCGGCGAACCCTCTTGGGGCGCCGGTCGCGGGACCTTGGTTGGGGATGGGGACGCCAGTCCCCGTGCTGAGGTGACCCGATGCCGTCTGCTCGTTCGAGCTCCAATCGACCTAGCCAGCTAGCCTACCTGGGCGATCCCTTCACGGTCCGTCGTAACCCGAGACAGCGACCAGGCCGCGCAAGAACCGTGAACGCAAAGCCTCGCTGAACAGAAGCCGCTTTACCGACGGTACCCTCAGAAAACCGCCCAGCACGGCCCGCAGGGTGCGATGGGTCCGAGGCCCCTGCTCGTCGAAGATCAGGTTCTGCAGGTTTCCCCGTTCAAGACACTGGAGAATCGCCCGCTCGAAGGTGTTCTCGGGCAATATCCGCCGCTTCCCACTGCGCCGCAGGCGCAAGGCCCCGTGATGGCAACGCGTGACGCAGACCCCACACCCGAGGCACCGCTCCACGTCGAGCGCGGGACGCGCGGCTCCTGGCCGCGACGACTTCGAGTCGTTGGCGACGGTCAGAGCGCGCACTGGGCACGCGCTCACGCAGCGCCCGCAGCCGTTGCAGCTCGCTTCGTCGACGGAGGGCACGTAGGGTGCCGAAGTCACGGCGTTGGGATAGCCGCGCTCCGTGATGCCGCGAACCATGTGACAACAGCAGGTACAGCAGTGGCAGATGAAGCTGACCCGATTGGCCACGTTGTCGGCACACATCACGAGCCCGGTATTACGCGACCGTGCCACGATCTCCCGCATTTGACTGCGCTCGATGGGCTGCGCCATGCCATGACGGATGAGGTAGTCCGCAGACGAATCCATCGCGGTGCAGGTCTCGAGCGGTGTCGTACAGTGCCGCTCGCCAAGATGTTCCCTCTGGTGGCGACACGAACATACTCCCAGAGCGAACCGGCGCGCCTGCTCGATCACGAGATCCGCGCGATCCACGCTGAGGATCTCCGTACTGGGCTGCTCACCGTCCCAATGCGGCAGAGCGCGCGCCAGAAAGACCCGCTGACCGTTACCCAGGTTGGCATGGAAGAAGTCCCCCCGCTCGAAGTAGTCATGAAACAGCGCCGCCCGACGGGCGTGGTCCGCCTCGGGCCCGGCCCGCATCATCGTGAACTCGAAGATCCCGATCACGAAGGGTGAGGGAATGTAGAACCGTTCACCCGTCGATTCCTTCGCCAGATCCAACACCAACCCTTGGTCCGCGAGCGCGTCGAGTTTCGGCAATAGAACCCCGACGTCGAGGCCCGTTGCCAGCGCAATGCGCTCGGCACGACAGAGCCGCCACGGCATGCGCGCGACGAGCTCGGCATCCTCGGGGCGATACAGTTCTTCGAGGATTTGCTGAAGGGCAGCATGGTCCGGGGTTCGTACGGTCGAACCGTCCAATCTGCGCGCGAGCTCGAGATAGCGGTCCTTCGATGCGTGGTGACCCATGGTGCCCATGCTACATCCATCTCGCGCCGTTCGTCCTGCTCGGAATCATCGTCGTCACCGTCCTACTCTGGTCCACAGGAGCGCTGTCGAATCATGACCCAGAACGAGCTTCCAGCTTCCGGCACTCCACGCCATCGTCTCCCGCCACTCGACGAGGCGCCCATCCTCCATGATTGCGGTCAGTCTTGCGCTGGGGAAACGGCGACTCACGTCCGTTTCCAGAACTAGTCGGCGATGACGGGGCAATCAATGGGTGCGCACCGGCGCCTGGAACACGTGTCCGGCCGTCATCGCCACTGGTGGGAGCCTCGGGTGTGGCCAGTAGACGATCTCTGCGGGGGCCCGCGGCGCCGAAAACCCCTTCTTGTCTTGGTGGCCCCAATCACGATACGCTCTCAGAGTCGGAAATCGCAGTCATGGGTCTTCGTCGTCGATTGTCTTGGCTCATCGCGGCCGCAAGCCTTCTCCTGGCAACGCGTGTAGATGCCGCCGAGCCAAACGCAAGCCCCGGCTCTCCGTGGAGACTTGCGCTGCACGGCGGCTGGTGGGATGCAGGATTTGACGTGACAAGTCCCCAAGGCCTGTTCTTGGGGATTGGCGCCCCTTGGGTTCTCTACTTGCCGATACTGGACTACTCGGGTCAAGAAGGTCTTGTTGCGATGGATGCCAGCGTTGGCTATGGGCAACCGCTTTCCGCTCGAACTAGTCTATATGGGAAGCTGCTTACGGTCTGGAGCTACGACTGGGGCGATCCCTGCAGCGATGGCTGTACAGAGCACACGCACCGACTGTACTTCTTTCCTGTGGCGGGCATCCGCCACCATTTCGGGCGTGTCAACACTCAAGCCAGGCACATTTCGGGTGTGATGTTCGGCGTCGATCTGGCACTGGCTGTCTGGTCCTTGCATCACACTGAGGACGAATCCAACTCCGGCTGGCGATTGAAGAACATTCCAGTCTGGGCAGGCGTCGCATTCTCACAAGCCTATGCTGGCTATGAGTGGTAGCCGAGAGGGAGTCCGATCCGAAGCGCAGTCTGTTCGACAGCGGGGCCATGCATCCACCACGCCTGCGAGGAGCCAGTTCACCAGTCAAAGGTAAACTTCGTACTCAGTCACTACCCACTTCACTCGACACGCCTCGAGGGCGAGTGCCGCAACTCCGCAATCAGAATATTCCAGGCCCTGCAACTCTTTGGGAGTCTCATTAGTCGGGACATCGTGTTCGTGTGGGGACACAATCACAGCGCCTCGTACTGGGATAGCAACGTCGACTACACGGTGAAGCCCGGGGAACAGATCGCGAGTGGGGACCGCATCATTCCGGACACCGCAGGCGTTCCCCTGGAGTTTACGAACCTCAATGCGGGCTATCAGAAGGGAAACAACTCGCCCTACTTCAGCACGGTCGAGGTGACGGCGACCTCGTTCTCGGTCCAGAGGTACAAGTACAGCGAATCGAAGAAGACGATTACCGAGGACACCCAAGCGCGCATCGACGTGACCCGGAGGGACCCGAGACCCGAGTTACCAGGCTGGCTTGTGTGCCGGCGCACAGGATGGCGTCGCCGCAAGCACGGGCGCCGCGCTGGCCCGTTGCCGGCACGAATTCAGGTCCCTGGGGTCCGAGGGAGGGGGACCCGCTGGAGCCGAGCGGCAGACCAAAGCGCCCTTCTATGTGAGCGTTGGTGTGCCCTGGCTATGGCTGGTCGGCACGCGGAGCCGGCTCATCGAAGTGATTGGTTGAGTTGCTGAAGACCGCAAGCGACTCATCCCATCTCGGTGCTGTGAGCCCTCGCGTCATGACACGCCTGCGCCATCACCTACGGCTCGACGCCAGGCGCGCCCGCATCGCCGGTGGGCCGCAGGTCAGGCTCCATATTGCGAGGCTGGCACGAGCGGTGCATACGCCAGCGCAACGATGGTCGTCAGCCCGCATCTGTCGAGATTGTACGCCAACACTGACCAGGGTGGCACAGGGGGCCGCAACGGATGTGGCCCAGAGTGTGCCGCCCCATCGCGCCATCACTGCAACTAGGGGTTGTCATGAGAGGCTCTTCGTCTGAACCTGGTTTCGCATTCTTCCTCCTCCTCGTCCTCGCCGCCGGGTGTGGAGGTTCCGACGACGACCCGTCCATGGAATCAGAGAGCGGTGGCACCAGCACAACAGGAGGCGGGGCGACGACCGGCGGCGTCGAGAGCACCGGCGCGGGGGGCTCGTATAGCGGCGGGGCGGAGCTCACCGGCGGCGTCGGCCCAAGCGGCGACGTCGGCCCAACCGGCGGCGTCGGCCCAACCGGCAGCGTCGGCCCAACCGGCGGCGTCGACGCCACCGGAGGGACGGGCGGCTCCGATTCCGGGAGCACAGGCGGCTTTCATTCGGGCGGCACAGGTGGCTCCCATTCGGGCGGCACGGGTGGCTCCCATTCGGGCGGCAGGGGCGGCTCCCATTCGGGCGGCACGGGTGGCTCCCATTCGGGCGGCAGGGGCGGCTCCCATTCGGACGGCACAGGCGGCTTTCATTCGGGCGGCACGGGCGGCTCCCATTCGGGCGGCATCGGCCCAACCGGGGGCGTCGGCCCCTCGGGCGGGGCGTGCGTCGCTGGTAACACCGGCGCCAGCGGACCAGTCGACAACGCTTGCCCCATCGAGGACGGCGGCGGCACTGGGGGCGATCCCACCAACCCCGACTCTTGCCCGGAGGCCAAGCCGACTCCAGGCGATCCCTGCACGCCAGGTCCCACGTGTTTCTACCCTGCGAGCTACTGCGGCTGCCCGTCCGCTGGAGCGGACGCTGGCACGTGGCACTGCGGCGCTTGCCCGGACCCCTCGCCCCGGTCCATGCCCTCGGGAGACTGCAGCGATTGGTACGGCGCGATCTGCGTCTACGACAGCACGACCTGCAACTGCTACGAGCGCGATGGGGACATCAGCTGGCTCTGCTACGCACCCTGATGTCGGCTCCGACGCCAAGTGGCGCTTGCGACTGGGAGAAACAAACTGCGAACACCGGGCCAGAGGGGAGTAGGCCGCTGGGGCAGAGGCACAGATGAACCCGCCAGGCTTGGCAGAATTGCACCGGAGAATTGCACCGGAGAATTGCATCCGATCTTCGCGATCCTCTCGCGTGCGGCACAAAGAACGTCGAGTCTTCTCAATACGGTCGGCAGTACGCCGGACAGTGTCGGCGACCTCCGTTCTCGTCGGCATCGGCAGAGGCAGGAACCTCAGCGACTGCTCATCGGCAACGTAGACGCCGTCAAGGCTCGCAGCCCCCACGGCAGAGAGCAGATCCAGTGCCGAATCGGGACCTCGGGCAGCACCTCTCTCTCTCCAGAGCCGCCGCCAGATCGCGGCCAGGCCGACATCTGCGCACAGGACGGGGTGGGTTGGGGTTGCGCTGGCCATCCTGGACCAAGCTTGGAGCCCAGAAGCAAGTCCACGACCAGGCCAGCGCATTGAAGCTCTGCCTGCTCAATCGATTTCGATAGCAGAATCCGTCTTCGCTGCGCGGCGTGGAGCCGCATCGCTCCGGTGCTGCACCGTGAGGCGCACACGCCACACCCGATGCAGCGCTCGGGGTCCACCTCAGGGGCAACGGGCGCGGCGCCGCCAACACTGCTGCCGGTGACTTGTCGGAGAGGACGCCCGCCGATCTCGGCTTCCGGCTTCGTTTCGCTGTGCTTGGGCTGATGCTGGAAGTGGATGCCGTCCACTTCCAAGTGGTGCTCACATGCCCCGCGTACGTTCCGCTCTGGTGCTCGCAGGACTTCGCGACGAACCGAGCTTGACGGGCAGGCAGCTTGAGAGTCTTTCGCATGGGCCGACCCGGACGTCCTCTGGCGAGACGATGGGGCTCGGGTGCGCTCGGCCGGGGGAGCCCGAGCCTACTGCGATGCGTCGGCCCCTTCGACCGACGCATGACACGCGGCAGTTCTCGAGCGGCAAATTGGGGCTTGCCCCGCCCGCCTGGCTCCGCGGACAGGCCTCAGATGAAACCGACCAGGCCCACCATGAGGCCGAGGTCGACGAGGCTGAGATCCGCTTCTTGATCACCCGCCTCTGCGCTGGCGCTGAGAGCGTAGTCCAGCGTGGGGCCGACGGTGATCGCCACGGAATTCGACGGCGCCAAGAGCAGCGGGAACTCTGCCTCGAAGACCCAGCCGGAGATATCGATGTCATCCCGCTCGGACGAGAAGTACATCAAGCCACCGCGCGGCCAGATACCAAAATGGTCGGAAAACATCGTAGCGTAGCCAATGCGAGGCGCGAGACCCAAGGCGGAAGCGTCCGAATCGCTCTCGTCCCCCCCAGAATCGAGCGTCGTCGATACCTGCACGAAAACGAGGGAGCCTCCAATGCTGAGCCCGTCGGTCACGAAGTAGTCGACGCCGGCTCGGGGGAAATTGAAATTGGACGCGCTGCCGCGGCCTCCCAACAGGGAAAACTCTGAGATGGTCACCTCCGTGTCCGCATCGTCGTAGCTCGTGCTCGAGTGGTTATATCCGAAGAGGCGTTCGGCGCTCAGTGCGAGCTCTCCCTGGGGGCGGGGCTGAGCCGAGGAAACCGTTGCGACGAGGAGGACACCGCAAGCTAAGGCGGTCACGTAGAATGTTTTGTGCATGATGTCTGTCCGTCGGCCGACTGTGCGGCGTGGTTCTGGGGGCGGCTCTGTGCCGCACCGGCTCCGAGTCTCCAATTTGCTGCGGCACGTAGGCCAGTTCTGTGCAGTCACGCAAGGGTTCTGCCGGTGGCGCCGATAATGAGGCTCCGAGGGGATGCTGCATCGTCCACGCCGAGGCGACACAGGGGCAGTCCGGCAGGCAGGCCCGATTCAGGACGCCGCCCAACGACCCAGAACCCTCCGCTCCGCCCCCTGCCCGACTGGCTGCGTCGCGAGCGCTCTCTGGATCTCGCTTCGCGTCATCGGGCCCCGGAGATACGACATGGCCCAGCGTGGTTGCAACAGCGCGAGCCCTTCATGCGAGTGGGCATCCCGCATCAGAAACCAGCGCGGCGCAAGATGGGACACCGCGTTATCGAGGTCCCGCGCCGACGGCGCTCCGGGGCTGCCCGTGAGCTCCAGTCCTTCGATGACGAGCACCGGAACCGCGGCTCGCAGAGCCTCTTCGACTAGGACGGTGACGAGCCCACTCTTGCCACTGCCCGTCATGCCGACTACCACGCCATGAGTCGTGAGGTGATGTGCCGGCAGGTGCAGGGCGGAGCTGCCACTGCCGCTCAATGGAGAGACCGCCCCCAAGTACAATGACGAAATGCGTGACACACATCACCTCCTTGGTACTCAAGACGCCGTGTAAGGGCTCGCGCCCGGCATGCCTGCCGGGACGGCGGTAGAACTCCCGTTGCCGGGCGTGCCCCCCGCCGCTGGGACCGCCGCCGTCTGCTCGGAGGCTGGCGGCCGCACCTCGGTGGGCGCCATCTCGTCGGACTCGCCCCCCCCAGCCTGGCTCGACGTTTCCGTGTCGCTCCGGCGCCCGGTTTTGGCGTTGCCACGGCCGGCGAAGATCGACGGGACGAACTCGTCGACATCGTCCTGGTCCCAGCGCAAGTAGATGGCGCCCCGGCGGTGCGCGTCATACGCCTTGTGGAACAGCGTAAACATGCGCTGGCGAATCGTCGTGGCCTCGGCGATGGCTTCCGGGGACTGCTCGCGCCGTGCCACGACGGTCATGAGTCGCAGGGACAGCTTGTCCACTTCCGCGAGTTCGGTTGCCTTGAGAGCTGTCTGGCCTTCGATGGTGGGCCACGCCGTCTTCATCACCCGGGTGAGCCCTGCGAGGTCGAACGCCACGTTCTTGTATCCGGATGCGCGCGTCAGCTCACGGAGGCAAGCGCTGTCGAGCAGCTTGCGAGCGATCAGGGCTTCGACGTCGGCGATCAGGATGTCCCGCCACCGGACCCCCTCGTCGAGAACCGCCGGATCCTGCTTGGGGGGCGAGATAGCAAAGGCGTAGCGGGACTGGGCACTCAAGAGGGCCAAGACGTAATCAGGGAACTTCGCGATCATCTCGGCTGGAAACGCGGGCAGCTCCCGCATGTCGTCCTCCAGCTGCGGCATCTTGGCCACGATGCCCATAGCCGTCACGAGTGCCGAGGACACGTCGATGTTGATGGGAAGTAGCTCGTCGGCCTCGAGCGCCATGGCCTCCGGCAAGATGCGCTCATAAGCCTCGTCGGCATTGGAATTCATGATGGCTGAATAGGAGTCGGCTGCTGTCATATCGTTCTCCTTTGGGCATGTGATGACCCGCGCGAC
>CAYRKE010000309.1:3760-8277 GCA_964424695.1 uncultured Polyangiaceae bacterium | reverse complement strand
CCACTTGATGCCACTCCTTCCACTGTCCGAGATTTGTGACCGCTGATTTAGAGCATCGATCACGGCGCCTCCGGAGACGGCACCCACGGAAACGGCGCCTCCGGAGACGGCGCCAACAGAAACGGCGCCTCCGGAGACGGCGCCCATAGATACTGCCCCCACAGAAACGGCGCCTCCGGAGACGGCGCCAACAGAAACGCACCCCGGCAACGCGAGGATGCGTTTCCAGTGTCGCACCTGGCGAAGCCTGCTTCGTGGTACTCCGCGTTATTGGCTATTCCCTGGCAATCAGGTTGATTGCCGGTCTAGACTCCTCGCCGCGATCTCGTGCTAAGACGTCGAGCGACGCTCATGGCCAAGATCGCCCCCCCCCCGCGAAGCCCGAAACGCTGCTCCTTGTCCCAGTCCATCGGCGCGAGGCAGCGCGAAGGCTGGTTTCCCGTGATCTCCGAAGTCAAGGTGCGCTCGGAAAAGGAAGGCGACCTCTTGCGCGGGCGTGAGCCCGTAGCGCTCGCGCGGGAGATGGGCAAGAGCGCGGTTGCCGGCATCAGCGTCGTCACCGAGGGGGTGCACTTCGGTGGAAACATGGGCCTACTGCGCGCGGTGGCCGCCGCCGTGGATCTGCCGGTGCTCCACAAGGACTTCATCTCGACCGAGGACCAGCTTCGCGAGTCGGCTGAGGCTGGCGCTTCAGCCGTGCTTCTCATCGCATCCATGCTCGAGCCGGAGAACCTGGCCAGGCTGATCGAGGCAGCCAAGGGGCTCGGCCTCGAGACGCTCGTGGAGGTCCACACGCTCGCCGAGCTGAAAACTATCGGGCACCTTCCGTTCGATCTCATGGGCATCAACAATAGGGACATCACGATCCTCGAGGTCGACGATGAGGACGTTGGTCGGACGGAGGCGCTGGCCCCCTTCTGCCCCCAGGGTCGGCTTCTCATCAGTGAGAGCTCGATCAGCTGCGCCGCCGACGTCGAACGAGCGCGCAGGAGTGGCGCGGACGCGGTACTAGTCGGCACCGCGGTCCTGAAAGCGGAAAGCGTCGGGGAGTTCCTCGGAGAGCTGACGGGTGTGGGTTGGCCGGCATGACGCGGGTGAAGATCTGCGGAGTCATGAGCGAAGAGGAGATCGAGCTCTGCGCCGCGGCGGGCGCTGCGGCCCTCGGATTTGTCGTGGAGTATCCGCTCGAGGTGCCGTGGAACCTCGAGCGGCGCGCGGCAGAAGCTCTGATGCGCCATGTACCGCCCTTCGTCTCGCGCGTCATTGTCGTCGGTGGTGACCCTCGCACTGTCAGCGACCTCACAGAGCAGCTTCGGCCCCATGCCGTCCAATTGCACGGTAGCGAGCCGCTCACAGTCACGGCCGAGCTGGTTACGCGGATTCACGCTTTGGGTGCGACGGTGATCAAAGCACTACGCTTCTCGGTGGAAACGGGGAGTTGTAGTCTGCCGGGTCTGGATCCGCTCGCAGCCGCCGCGCGCATCGTCGAAACTGGTGTGGATGCTCTGGTGCTGGACTCGGTCAGCAGCATCCGCCCCGCGGGAACAGGAAAGAGCATCGACTGGAGCGTGGCCCGCGCTATTCGCGACGCCGTGCGCGTCCCGGTCATCCTTGCCGGTGGGCTCAATGTGGGCAACGTTCGGCAAGCCGTTGCCGGCGTTCTTCCGTACGCGGTCGACGTGATCAGCGGCGTCGAGGACGCCTCGGGAAGGAAGGATCCTGCCAAGGTGCGCGAATTCGTCGCTGTAGCGACCGGAAGCGGGACCAGCGCGCCCACCTGACGCCGGAGTACTCCCCAGCGAGATCCGCGCTCAGTTCGGAAGGCTCTGGGAGAATCGAGGAGGTGGGTGGCTCAACTGCCATCCGTTCATTGCCACGAGGTTCACAGGCTCGCGGGCGTGACGGTTGGGGCTTGAGCGAGCAGCCGCTGGCTCTGGGAGTCAGGTCGATCCCGCACTCGGCACGGGATCGGGAGCAATCGGCAGCGGCCACGCCCCAGTGTCGTGCGGGAGCTGGAAGGATGGTAGAGTGAATCGTAGGGGTTGATCGCACCAAAAGACGAATGATTCTCGAAGAGTCCGAGGCGCGATCGGTTCGCATCGGCAGACGATGAGATGGCCCAGCGTGATCGGACTCGTGCGGTAGCGGGAATGAACAGCGGGGGAATCCAGAAAGCTGACTGCACCCGAGCAGGAATGATTCTCGAAGAGTCCGAGGCGCGAGCGGCTCGCAGCAGCAGGCGATGAGATGGCCTAGCGTGATCGGACTCGTGCGGTAGCGGGAATGAATAGCGGAGGAATCCAGGAAGCTGACTGCACCCGAGCAGGAATGATTCTCGAAGAATCCGAGGCGCGAGCGGCTCGCAGCAGCAGGCAATGAAATGGCCCAGCACGAGCGGCTTCGCACGAAAGGCCCCCCTTAGAACCGCCCAACGCGATTGGGCTGGTGCAACGGCCGAGGCACGTCTCGGATGGCGCCAACCCATCGTGGTGCTCTGCGAGCGATCGCTTTCCTCCAGATACCCCCGGTGCTAGCTTCTGCTGTCGTTCGACTGTTCGTCAAGCTACGCCGCTCCCCGCGAAGGCTGATGACGGACAGCGAACGCCCAACGAGCGGTCGAGTCGAAGGCGCTACGGGTGTGGATTCCGGCAGCGCGTCACCATGCACGAGGGAAGTACAATGCAGATCAGAGCTCAGATGCGGCGCCATTCAGTCGATTCACCCCTCAGGCGTGCATGGACCAGTGTTCTGGCGCTCTCGGTAGTCGTGGCATGCGGCAGCTCGGAGAAATCAGGCGACGGGAATGCATCTGGGGGTGCGACCGCTGACAGCGGAGCGGCGATGGGCGGCAACGGGAGCGGTGGAGTCAGCACCGGCGGCACGATGAGCGGGTCAGGCTCCGGTGGACACACCACTGGCGGGACGTCGACCGGAGGGAGCGGCACCGCCACGGGTGGTGTCGGCACCAGCACCGGTGGCACCGGCGGCGCGGCTACCGGTGGCGTCGGCCCAGCCACGGGTGGCGTCGACGCGAGCACGGGTGGCACCGGCACCGGCGGCGCGGCTACCGGTGGCGTCGGCCCAGCCACGGGTGGTGTCGGCCCAGCCACGGGTGGTGTCGGCACCAGCACCGGTGGCACCGGCACCGGCGGCGCGGCTACTGGTGGCGTTGGTCCAGCTGCGGGTGGTGTCGGCACCGGCGTAGGCGGCGCGACTACCGGTGGCGTCGGTGAGGCGACGGGCGGTGTCAGCACGGGCGGCGTGGCTAGCGGGGGAGATGGCGCGGGGGGCGCAAGCGCGGGGGGCGTCTCGGAGAATACTGGCGGGACAGCAACAGGCGGCACCGCCGATCCGGGCAGCGTCGTGCCTATCGCAACGGACCCCAACCAACGCCACCTACTACTCCGAGACGAGGGCAACTCGGCACTCCACTGCGTCGATCTCGGCGACCATGCCAACGATTGGCACGCTGACATCCCGGTGGGACGTGACCTCCAGCTGGTAGGCGATCACCGCGTGCTCATCGGCACCGAGACGGGATATGAAGAGCGGGACATTGACACTGGGGCAAGCATCACCCAGGTATCGACCTTCACCGGGACCATCGCCGCCCGCCGCCTTCGCAATCGGAATACGCTACTGGTCGGCGTCGACTGGCAGGGTCAGAGTGGCATCGTCCTCGTGGAGGTGAACGCGGACGCTCAAGTCGAGCGAACGATCGCCTATTCTGGTTACACCTACGCGAGGTTGGTCCGCGAGACTCCGGCAGGGACGTTCTTGATCACATCGGACACGAAGGTGCTCGAGGGAGACGCTGACGGCAACATCGTATGGCAAGCGAACATTGCCAACTCCACAGAACCCCACGCCTGGATGGGCGTGCGTCTGTCAAACGGTGAAACCGCGGTTACCGCTGGCTACGCCCAAAGCCTCCAGTTCTTCTCCGCCGATGGCACGTACCTTCGCTCGATTTCTGGCCCCGCGTCGGTCACCCCCTTCTTCTATTCTGGGTTCCAGGTCTTGACGTCGGGCAACTTCTTGATCGCAAACTGGCAGGATCACGGAGAGGGCCATGGGAATAGTGGGGTTCAGATCCTGGAGTACGATCCGGCGGGTACGCTGGTATGGTCGTGGCAGCAGGATGCTTCATACGTCTCTTCCCTGCAGGGCGTAATCCTTCTTGACGGACTGGACCTCGACAAGCTCTACGTGGAAGGGGATTCGGGCGAGTTGGTCGCGGTTCCGTAACCCCGAGTTTGGCGTCCCACTCTCGCCCTGAACAGCTCCAGGCGACATAGCCGTTCATCCGAGAACCTCTGGAGCAGCAGCTACGACGGGGTAACGTTCCGCGTGGGCAGAAAGAACCCCGTCGCGGCCCTGATCCGTGGTTGACGCCGTCAGCACACGGCGCCGCGGCTCGCGATCGAAGTCTCCGTATGGAAGACGGTGCGGCGCAACGACGCGAAGGCGGCGATCGAGCAAGCCTCGCTGGAGCCCACCCAGAGACTGCAGCAAAA
>CAYRKE010000309.1:1343-3660 GCA_964424695.1 uncultured Polyangiaceae bacterium | reverse complement strand
GATCATCGAGCACCGATCGACGGGACCACCGGACCTTCCGAGCAGAAGCCGCAGCGGACCCAGCTCAGCCGCAGGCGGGTGCTCCTCTACGGTGCTGCCGTGCTCCCGGTGGCGGCGGCGGGCGGGCTTGGCTACTGGATGTATTGGGATCAGTTCTTCGGGGCGAGCGTCGACGCCATGCGGGACCACCGGGTGAAGCTCCCGAGCAGCGCGCCCACCCTGGTCGTCGCGCGCGGGAGGGACGCGGCCAAGAACGTCTCCGCCGCGCTCGACCGATTCGGTGGGATGCGGGAGTTCGTCGGTCCCAAGGACCGCGTCCTCATCAAGCCCAACATGGGTTGGAATAGCACGCCGGCCCAAGCGGCCAACACCCACCCCAGCGTGGTGGCTGCGCTGGTACACGCCTGTCGTGACGCCGGCGCCAAAGAAATCTGGGTCACCGACGTCCCGGTCAACGACGCCAAGGACACCTTCGGCCGGAGCGGGATCCATCGCGCAGCCTACGAAGCCGGCGCCAAAGTCATCCTCCCCGAGCAGAGCCGCTACATCCAGATCCCGATCCCCGGGCGCAGGGGCACCTGGCCGCTCCTGGAGCTCTTCACGAAGGCGGACAAGATCATCAACGTACCCGTGGCCAAGGTTCACAGCCTCACGAGCATCAGCGCAGGCATGAAGAACTGGCTCGGCGTGCTCGGCGGTCAGCGGGTTCTGCTCCACACCGACATCGACTCGGCGCTCGCTGGACTCACGGAGTTGATGAAGCCAACCCTGACGGTGGTGGACGCCATGCGGGTGCTGATGCGCGGCGCGCCAGCGGGGGGCAATCTGAACGACGTGAAAGCGGTGGGCGCAGTGGCCGTGAGTGTCGATCCGGTGGCAGCCGATGCGTGGGCCGCCACCGCAGTGGGGGTCTCACCGAGCACGGTGCGAGGCCTCGCGGTCGCCGAACAGCGCGGCCTCGGCCGAGCCGAGTTGAGCGCGGCTGCTCGGATCGAGATCGTGACGGGCTAGATCACCGGTCATGAATCTCGAACAGCGGGATACATGATGCAACGAGGGCAATCCCTTTGGGCTGGTACCCCACCCACGGCGCTGCCACCCTGCGGGGCGCTGGGTGTGACCCGGCGCCCCGGGACCCTGATCGCCAGAGCTGTACTGCAGCATCGCGGGCTACTCGGTCACCGGCGGTGCGCCTCACCACGGAATCGATCGCCAGAGCCGTGCTGCAGCATCGCGGGCTGCTCGGTCACGCTCGCGAGCAGATTCGGGAACCGCGGTCCGCGCAACCTCGGTGTACCAGCGCTCCAGCCCTTGCGACACGGCTTCACCGTAGGCCTGCCAACCGCTGTACGCTCGTCGCAGCCGCGCAAGGCCCTCCTCACTCCAGCCCGAAACCTCGACTTGAGTCACCCAACCCGCTGCAATGCCCAGTTCGCCAAGCCAGAGAATG
Source organism: uncultured Polyangiaceae bacterium (assembly GCA_964424695.1). Classification (GTDB taxonomy): domain Bacteria; phylum Myxococcota_A; class Polyangia; order Polyangiales; family Polyangiaceae; genus JAEWRL01. The sequence goes on along the minus strand of CAYRKE010000309.1, from coordinate 2,210 downwards.
CGGGCAACGTCGAATGCATCGTTGACCTCGCCTCGACGGTACAGGTCGACCTTGGAGCGCAACCTGCCTAGCTCGGGGCAGCTCCAGTCGTTCAGGATCCCCTTGGCCTCCTCGGCGCTGAGCCGCGTTGGGTCCGCATCGCCCTTGTACCCAGCGATGACGCCCCAGTGGAAGCGACGCTGCGGGTCCCGCAGCTCCTTCGAGCGGCGGCTCTCATCTCGCCTGCGGACGAGCCATTGAGCGAGTACGAAGGAGCCAACCAGAAGGATAATCGAAAGAAGGATACCAATGACGTCCTGCACGAGAAGTAGGCTACGGCCGGGGACGTCTTCAGATCAAGCCGCGTGCTGACAGTTCGACGGAATGGCTCTTCTGCCCCCCCAGCGCCTCGCTCGACTCGGTCAATTCGGCCCTGGACGAACCTCCTCGTCGTGTCCAAGCGGCTCTGCCCACTGCCCGACTGGCGCTGCGGACCAGCGAGCATGAGCGACGCCGCCCCTCCGCCACAGCAGCCAGGACAACCAAAGCCAGCTTGACGGGTCAGGCCGCCCCGACGTGACATAACCTCCCAATCACGAACTACCCGTCTTCACCCTGGGCCGCATTTCCGGACCACGTGGCTTCACGAATCGTACTTTCGGCTGTTTCGCGCCGTGCGGTGAATAGCTACTCTGGAGAGACATGATCTCGATACTACGATCGTTCTGGGCCGAGCCCAGCCCCGAGGGCCGCCCAGGGATCTCGGTAGGAGACCGCGATTGCCGTCACGACCGCCCTCGCCGCGGTGGCCGAAGCTACCTTCCGCGTTGACCTCTCGTCCCCCACGCTGGCCGTCGTGGGAGGTCTCGTGCTCGCGGTCGCCCTCTG
>CAYRKE010000309.1:0-1243 GCA_964424695.1 uncultured Polyangiaceae bacterium | reverse complement strand
GATACGGTGGCGGCTCCGCAACCGCCGCGGGCAGTGCCCCGAGCTTCGGATACGGCGGGAGTACGGCTGGCTCGGGCAGTACCACGGGATTCGGATCGGGTGGGGGCTCTGAGACCAGTGCAGGCACCACAGGCAGCGGCACGGCTCCGATACTGCAGTGCGGGTTCGGGGAGGAGTTGTGTGGCTCTCGATGCGTGGACATCGCACTCGATCCGGAGAACTGTGGCCTGTGCGGTCGCGCCTGTGGCGAGGGGCAAGACTGCATTTCCGGGGCGTGCTCCTGCCCCACACGCCAAACGTTGTGTGATGGCGACTGTGTCGACCTGAACACTGATCCCCACCACTGTGGGTACTGCGGGTACGACTGTGGCGGGCTGCTCTGCGGGCTCGGGGAGTGCCGCGAGAGCTGTCCGCGCGGGATGACCGATTGTGGCGCGGGTTCCTGTCTCAGCTTGCTCTACCACCCCGCCAACTGCGGGAGCTGCGGCCACGCCTGTGATTCGACCGAGACCTGTCGCGACGGCAGTTGCGTGTGCCGGAGCGCCCTCATCGACTGCGGGGGAGTCTGCGTCGACCCGCTCAACAACACCGAACACTGCGGGGCCTGTGGCAACGCCTGTGCTGGCGGCAGGGTCTGCTCGGGCGGGATCTGTGCCTGCACGAGCTTTCAGACCTCCTGTGACGGGGAGTGCGTGGACACGGCGACCGATCCCGACCATTGCGGCTCCTGCGACATGGTCTGTCCCTCCGGTTCAGTCTGCGCGAGCGGAGCCTGTCAGTGCCCCGGCAACACCAACCAGTGCGGTGATGTCTGCGTCAACGTTCTCACGAACCCCGAGCACTGCGGAGGCTGCGGCAGGCCCTGCGTTCCCTCGAGCGTCTGTTCCAACGGAGTCTGCATCTGAACAGCTCCAGATTGAGGCTCTAACGCCGCGCAGGCGAGGCCGGCCGCGAGGAGCGCGCGGAGCGTCCTTGGGTACATGAACACGCAGCGTCGCGGTTCGCGTTGCATCCGCGGATGCTGCAGCCTCCAGCCAGACATGCTTGGCATCGGCTGTGTCTTGACCGCCTGCAGAGTTGGAGGACGGATGAACAGTATCTTGAACGTCCTCCGACAGTGGGCGTAGAATCCATCCGAGATGGCTCGCATACGCTGCTACATTCTCACGGTTTCGTTCGTGGTTGCCGCCGCACGTTTCGCCCAGGCAGCGGATTACCATGTTGCATTGACGGGCAGTGACGA
>CAYRKE010000308.1:0-8298 GCA_964424695.1 uncultured Polyangiaceae bacterium | reverse complement strand
CACCGTGGGCTCCTAACACCAACTGGTGTCGAGCTGCCCCCCTGAGATGTGTTTGACGCGCAAGCGATGAGGTGCTGCAGCGTCACAGCATGCACCTCATCGCCCGCAATACTCGCCTCCTGAACAGCTAGCTCAGGCTGGCCCCAACTCAGTTACCAAAGTAGCGGAGCGTGACCTGTCCACCAGATGGCCCCTGGAGGTCGATGAGCGTGGGACACTGAGCGCTGACAGGACCGATAACGGGGCTCTGCCAGTCCGCCCCGAAGGTACCGGAGCCGCTCCTTGACTCGCAAGCGTTACTCCACTCAAACGGAATGGGATAAGCATTGCCGTCGCTGTTCTGCAACACCATATTCCGGGTGCCCCACCAACTTGGATAGGCGGAGTCCACCTTGACGCATCCGTCGGTGGGCACGGTCACGCCGTGACCATCGAGACCAAGGTCCACCGCCGTCTCGACCGTGCAGTCATCCCCCGAGGTGCCCTCGCAAGAGTTCACCGTGACCTTGTCCACAATCAGGTTTCGGTCGTTGCCATTCACATAGTAGTCGTTGGTGAAGTTGACCCGCACCTCCGCGTGGCCAGACACTGAGGAAACGCTGAAGGTGTAGTCGAGCCAGGCAGCGGAGCTCACTGTTGTCGAATAGACCTCTGAGCCATTGATCGTCACCGTCATGTTGGGCCAGGCGCCGCCACCCTGTTCACCACGAGCGGTGACCGTGAGTTGTGACGTGCCTTGGGGGAAACGGTGGTCGAATCGGACATACCCGTTGCTCCAGATATTCCAGCCATCCGTCACCGCCTGTCCTGTCGAAGCGGTCATCGACTCTGCTTCGAAGACGGTTTCCGTGCATGACGGAGCGTCCGTGAGATCTGAGGTGAAGAGCAGCAGATTCGGAGAGCCTTGGCCAATGTTGTTCAACACACCCTGGGTTGCCTGAGAGATGATGGCCTGAGCGACCTCGGCCGGGGTGGCATTGGGATGTGCTTCCAGGTAGATTGCCGCGGCTCCGGCGACGTGAGGCGCCGCCTCGGTCGTGCCTGAACTCGTGGTCACTGAGGAATCATGCGAGTTGTCGGCAACCTCAACATCGACCCCGGGGGCGAAGAGATCCACGCAGCTTCCGATGTTGCTCTCGGCACCGCTCGCGACGTAACGATAATCATTGCGATCAGTCGCTCCAACGGTGATGACGCCAGGAAACCCTGCTGGATAGTAGTTGCACGCATCGGAACCCGTATTCCCCGCAGACGCTACGACCGTGATTCCCGCGTCGATAGCCTGCTGTACTGCCTGCGCCATCTCGTCGTAGTAATTCGGTGTCGTGAAGCTCATGTTGATGATGGCGGGAGAGATGTGGTGGTCGATCACCCAATGGAGGGCAGCGATTGCGTCTTCCTCGCTGCCGGACATCCTCTGGTTAAGAACCCTTACAGCGTGCAGAGTCACATCCTTGGCCACACCCAGGTCCGTGCCTCCGATGATACTCGCGACCCCAGTGCCATGGGCGATGGGGCCGAGGTCATCAGGATCGGCGTCGTCATCAACGAAGTCCCAACCCTCACCGATTCGACCTTGGAACTCCTCGTGGGTGGCGCGGATACCAGAGTCGAGAACGTAGACGTGGACGCCTGTCCCGTCGCCATCGTAAGTGTATCCATCTGCCGGGGTCCGCTCACGTTGGTCGATGCGGTCCAGGTTCCATGGCGTGCCAACGGTGTTCACGCCTAGGTTCTCCAACCACTCGCCGATGCCATGAAAGGAACCCAGCGCGGTTTGAGTGTGCCAATCATTCCAAGAAACACCACTGCCGTCGGAAGTGAACGTGTAGTTGGAGTTGACGCCGACCACGCGCGGGTCGCTGCTGTCTTGCAGATAGAGAGGGCCGCCCGAGTCACCCGGGCACAGACTCGCAGTATCGGGGTCTTGGGTTCGCCCGGGAGTGAACAAGTAGGCTCCCATAATGGCCGTCATCGTCGACTCCGCAGGTGGCCATGACGATATCGATGTGACGTAGGTAAGCGCAGTCTCTGGAGGCAGAGTCGTCGATTCGTGAGCCTTGAAACGACCCAGATGGGTGTCTGGCGTATAAACTGATTCCTCGCAGCCCCATCCAACCTCAACGACTGGCGTTCCGGGCGCGATGGCGTCCAATTCGACCCTGGCTTCGGGAATTTCGGGCGTGTCTTCGGCAATCTCGATGACGGCGATGTCCGCGGTGCTATCCTCGTCAAAGACCGGGTCTGGAGAGGAAGGATACGTCCACCATGAGGGATGGATGCTCGTCTGGACGATGGTGAAGGTACCACTTGGACCGTCAGCATCGAGCCCCCACTGAATGAGCAGCGGCTGTCCTGCCACGTAAGGGTCATCAACGCCATCGTTGGCGGGATAGCCGGGCGGCGGGGTCGTGTGGCGGGCGGGCCGCGGGACGGCGACGCAGTGGGCAGCCGTCAGAAACAAACGGGGACCAACCTTGGCAGCAGTGCACTCGTCCCCAATTCCGACGGTGGACCGAAAATAGTCCGCAGTTGCTGGGTCTCCGCCTATCAGCGCTTGGTCCAGCGTTGCCAGGGCATCTTCCCCTGTCGCGGCATGGTCGGCGCAGCCGGCGAGCAAAGCGACAGTGGAAGCCAAGGCAATGCGTGACGTGGCTGTGAGCAGCGTTCGAGATGGCAGGTTTTGATTCATCGCACCTGCTTGCTACCGTACGGTCGCGAGATCAAGTCTTGATATTCGGCGCGATGTGCCGGAAACGCCATCTGGGGCGATGGTGGCGGTCCTCCGCAGAGCCCCAGCGACCTTGCGCAGGACGGAAGAACGACGTCCGGGAAGCCGTCGCGTGCATTCTCGCTCGGTATCCAAGGGTACTGTGGCGAGACCGCGGCTCGTAGCCTCGTATCGTTAATTACCCGCTCTGACTAACGCGCCACGAATCCATCTTTCTTCTTCCGCAGGGCAGCGAACCCCTGCTCGTCGCTCGGCGTCGAGGAAAGGCCCAGCCGCTTCCAGAGCTCGGGGCGCCCGGCAGATAGGAACGGATTGGTGGCAAGTTCGTCCCCGATCGTGAAGGGGAGGCTGGTGCCCGCCGTCTCGAGGCGGCTCAGGACCTGGAGGCGTCGCGCGATCAGCTCCTCCCGGTCCGATTCCATGCTGAGTGCGAACTGGAGGTTGTGGAGGGTGTACTCGTGCCCGGGGAAGACGCGTGTCTCGGGGGGCAACGAAGCGAGCCGCTGCAGCGATCGATAGAGCTCGAGCGCGGTACCCTCGAAGAGCCGCCCGCAGCCACAGCCGAAGAGCGTGTCGCCGGTGAACACCGCGCCCGCGCCCCAGTACGCCACCGAACCCCGAGTATGCCCCGGAACGTGCATGACGCGAAGTGAGTACGAACCGATGTCGAATTGCTCGTCGTCGATGACAGGCTTCGTGATCTCGGGAACGCGCGTCCTGTCGCTGGCGTGAGCGACCACCGTCACGCCGGGATGCGCAGCAGCCAGTTCGGCGAGGCCGCCCGTATGATCGCTGTGGTGATGCGTGCACAGAAGGCCCAGCAGTCGAAGCCCCCGCTGCCGCAGGGTTTGCTCCACCGGCTCTGCGGCGCTCGGGTCGATCACGACTGCTTCCGGAGTCCCGGGGCGGGTCAAGAGGTAGGCGTAGTTGTCGCGCAGACAGGGGATCCAAGTGACTTCCACACCGCCGAGGCTACCAGACCTCGTGCGAGCGGTCTTCCCCCCCCAACGAGCACCGCAGACCAAGCCGGCGCCCCAACCGAGCCTCGGGGGGTTGCTGTTCGCCACCGTGATCATGCGTGTGGCAGCGGCGTGGCTCGTCACGCGCCGAAAAGTCTGCTACCCGCTCCGGGCCGAGCCCAAGCAATCCACGGACCCCATGGAAGAGCGTATCGTCGTCTACACCACCGACTACTGTCCCTACTGCAAGCGCGCGAAGGAGCTTCTCCAGAAAAAGCACATGCCGTTCCGGGAAGTCGACGTAGCGGGACAGGCTGGACTTCGCGAGTGGTTGTTTCGAGAGACGGGGCGAAAGACCGTTCCCCAGATCTTTATCGACGGTCAGCCCATTGGGGGCTTCGACGACCTGGCGAGTCTCGACCGGTCGGGGAAGCTCGACGCGATGTGGGAGCAGGTGCCGTCCCAGCTGACCTAGTGGATTGCAGCAGATGGCGGCTAGGTGAACCCAGGGTACCTCCGGCCCGGATTTCACTGTCGTGCTAAGGACTCGCAGGCTTGTCCGTCTCTTCCTGGCGCTTGGCCAAGATAGCCTCTGCCAAAGCGAGCACCGTTAGGGGGCCGCAGCCCTCGGCCTTGTTGTTGACCACGACGAACACGGCGCGTCCTGCGGTCACGGCTGCAATGGCGAGGTCTACCACGTCCCTCCGCATTGCGGGTTGGGGCTCCACGATGCGGTCGAACGGCTCGAGGGCTTGCTTGCGGAGGGCGTAGTGCTTTCCGGGAGGAATCAGCAGCCGACAGACCACGGGAGGCGCGGCATCCACCAGGCCCGGCAGGGCAAGCTGCTGGGCGATCGGTGGCATGGCCTCCCAAAAGTTGAAGACATGCGCGACGCCATGCTTGGCCAGCACCCTTGCGTAGTCTTGCACGAGAAGCTCGCGGTTTCGGAGCTCCACGGCGAGCGGAAGGGTGCGGCCCGCATCGTGCCGTACCTGTTCGAAGAAGTGATCGAGCGCATCACAGAACCACGCGGGGCACCTGGCCCCGCCGAGCCGCATGGGGGCGAACTGGAAGACGAGCGCCCCGATATGGGACTCGAACTCCCGGAGGTTCGGCTCGAGCACTTCGGTCATGAACCACGCCACGTCGAGGAACCGAGGGTTGGCACTCCCAGTGCGCGGAGCCTGCACGCTGGTGAGCATGGCGGGAACCTTCTGCACCGTCAGAAAGCCCGCCGGCAGCTGGCACGCGTAGTGACGGAGCGTCGCCGCATCCATGGGGGCGTAGTACGAGCGATCGATGCCTACGGTACGGAAGAGTGGGTAGCGCGTGTAGAGCCCGATCCCATGTGCTCTCAATTCGCGCTCGCTCGTCTTTGGCGGATAGACGATGCCGCTCCAGCCGGGGAAGGTCCAAGACGAGGTCCCCAGTCGCACGCCGAAGGGCAGGTGCTTGGCCACGGCCTCAGCTCGACGCCAATCGAGCTCCGGGGGGTCCGGATTCGTCGTCTGACTGTCGAACAGCCCCAACTGTCGCATCAGGAGTGAGCCTAGGGCACTGTGTTTCATGCTGACAGGGGGCTGACGGGTCGGTGGGCGAGCCAACCCTGCCCCGGAATCACGCCAAGACGTCCAAGGGTGCCCGGGAGTGCTGCGAAGCGGGTCAGTGGGCGCCCATTCGCCTGGTGGCAGGGGGGGACGCCTTTGTGGGAGGCAGGGGGTTGCCTCCGTTGCTGGCCCGCCCCTTGCGATCGAGCCGGGCACGATGCACGTTGCCATCCAATGTGGGCCGAATTCCTCAACCAACACTGCCAATGCATGGGTGTCGACCTCGAGAAGCTCGTTGCAGCTCTCGAGGGGAGAGCGGCGTCCGAGGTGCAGCCGGCTCCGGTGCCGGTCCCCAGCCAGCTGTTCGCGCAGCTCCCCGTATTCATCGAAGAGCGAACGGTGCGGCAGATGGAGTCGGTGATCGCGGCGGTCCTCGAGGCGACGGCCGAGTCCGGCTTCGCGCGGGACGCCCTCGCGCTCGCACCTCCCGGCGCCGAGTTCGACCAGAAGACTCTCGGGATCCTTCACGGTTTCGACTTTCACCTCACAGCCGAGGGTCCACGGCTGATCGAGGTGAACACGAACGCTGGGGGAGCGCTGCTCAATCTGTTGCTCTCGCAGACCCAGCAGATCTGCTGTGAAGCCGCGCAGCCCTTCATCGTGACGCCCCACGATGCTCGAGCGTTGGCCCTGGAGGAAAGCCTGGTGGAGGGTTTTCGTCGGGAGTTCGCCCGGGCTCGGGGCGACGCGGCCGTGCTCCGGCGCATTGCGATCGTCGATGAGGACCCTCCCGGGCAGTTTCTTTACGCAGAGTTCCTACTGTTCGCTGCTCTGTTCCGGAAGCACGGGATCGATGCGGTGGTCGTGGATCGTCCCGAACTCACCCGGGATGCTGGCAAGCTCTGGGCTCGCGGGGGGCCCGTCGACCTCGTGTACAACCGCCTGACGGACTTTTACTTCGAGGAGGCGAGCTCAGCGGCGTTGCGGGCCGCGTATCTCGCGGACGAGGTCGTTGTCACCCCCGCTCCTCGCCATCACGCCCTGCTCGCCAACAAGCGCCACCTGGCGACGCTGAGCGATGCGGAGGCCATGGCTCGGCTGGGGATATCGGAGGCTGCCATTGCGACTCTGAGCGCTCACGTTCCGCCGGCCGAGGTCGTTTTGCCCGAGAACCGGGGACGCCTCTATCGTGAGCGACGGAAGCTCTTCTTCAAGCCGCTCGCAGGCTACGCCAGCAAGGCCGCCTATCGCGGCGACAAGCTGACACGCGGCAAGTTCGAGCAAATCATGGGGGAGGATTACCTGGCGCAGGCCATCGTCGCGCCCAGCGAGCGGACGGTGGAGATAGACGGGGAGCTTACCAAGTTGAAGCTCGACCTGCGTGCCTACGTGGTCGACGCCCAGGTGCTGCTCTTTGCCGCCCGGCTCTACCAGGGCCAGACCACCAACTTCCGCACGCGAGGCGGTGGGTTCGCGGCTGTCCTGACCGTGCCGCCAGCGTTTGGCGTCCACGAGCGGGGGCCCGATGGCGTTGCCCCGGAACCCACGGGGTCTGAGCGCGTGAGCTAGTGGAAGGCCTGCGGGGTGTGCCACGGCCCCGCACTGAGCGCGCCCTCGGACAGCCCCACCAAGCCCGAGCCGTTGCTGGGGTCCAGCGTCAGGGCGTCTGTTGACACGCCCCGGGGTTGTGCGAGCATTCTGCCACGATGTCGGAGCGTTCAGAGAAGACGGTCGCCGAGTTCAACCAGTGCAATTGCTCCCAAGCCGTGCTCGCGGCGTTTGGGCCGGAGTTGGGGCTTGGTAAGACGGACTGCTACAGGGTCGCGGCCTGTTTTGGTGCGGGTATGGGTCGCCTGGGGAAGACGTGTGGCGCGCTGTCCGGAGGCTACATGGTGCTCGGTCTCCGTCACGGTCACGCGATGCAGGAGGATCCGAAGGGCGGGCGGGACATGGTCTATGGTCGTGTCCAGGCGTTGACCGCGAGGTTCGAGGCCGCTCACGGATCGAGCGAATGCCGCGTCCTCACTGGGTGTGACATGCGGACGCCAGAGGGGCGCGTTCAGTTCCATGAGCGGAACCTCCACCACACGCTGTGTGATCGCGTCGTGAAGAGCGTCGTGGAGATGCTCGAAGAGCCGTGAGCTTGGGGAGAACGGCATGGCTACCCTCCCCCCCATCCCGATCTCGATCAGCGCTCGTCATGTCCATCTGAGTGAGGAGCACGTCGAGGCCCTGTTCGGGCCTGGTCACCGCCTCACTCCGCTCAAGCTGCTCAGCCAGCCCGGCCAGTTCGCGTGCGTGGAGCGGGTGACTCTGGTGGGGCCGCGGTCGTCCATCGAAGACGTTCGGATCCTCGGCCCTGCCCGCAAGGAGAGCCAGGTCGAAATCTCCCGCACGGATGAGAGGCAGCTCGGTATCGACGCGCCCATCCGCCCCTCGGGGGATCTCGCCGGCAGCATCGGGCTCGAGCTGGTCGGCCCAGCTGGGCGCGTGCGCCTCGAGCGCGGCGTGATCCAGGCCAAGCGCCACATCCACATGAGCCCGGCCGATGCCGAGGTTTTCGGGGTGAAGGACAAGGACTGGGTCATGGTGCGCGTGGGGGGCGAGCGTGGGCTCATCTTCGACGACGTTCAGGTGCGGGTGCACCCCGAGTACGTTCTCGACATGCACGTCGACACCGACGAGGCCAACGCCGCGGATCTACAGACCGATGCCACTGGGGTTCTGATCCGGGGCGAGGCTACCGTGAGGGCGGAGCCCAACGACTGAGCCGGTGCGCGAACGGATGGCTCATCCGAGCCCCCATCCCTCGGCCAGGAGCGCGTCCACCGCTTGCTCCGCCTGAGCCAGCCTGTGCTGGCTCGTGCGCCGGTGAAAACCGACAGGAAGGAGAGGATGAGAGAGCCTCACATCGAAGAAGTAGCGAATCACGATGACCCCGAGTCATGCGTACATGCCCGCAAGGACATGGGCGAAGCGTTGACAGGGGCAGGTGCGAGCTGGGTATTGAGCCGTGAAGAGAAGCAGTCCTGGGTGCCGACGCCATGAGCCAGAGCGGAAG
>CAYRKE010000307.1:0-8356 GCA_964424695.1 uncultured Polyangiaceae bacterium | reverse complement strand
AGCTCCTGGCACCAGCCGGCGCCAAACTCACCTTCCGCTTCTCGTGAACCCCTACGTGTGACCCATCCCGCTTACAGGCTTCCGCGTGACGGTTATCCCTCCGCGAAAATCGCTGTTCAATACCCAGCGCCCGTATCAGGGCATCCAGCAGAGGATCCCTGAAGCCAAAGGAGCACAGCCCTCCAACTCAACAGAAAGTGTCGCCGCATTTCCGGTACTGAATGGCCTTCATCATCACTACCAGAGAGTAGCGTGACCCTCTGGATGCGTGAGGGAACCAGCACAGCCTGGAGCGGTGGGCATTGTATGTCACTCCTCGCTCTAACGGGCCGGGCGTCCCCGAATACGCTTGGCCGGTGTTGGATTGCGCTGCGGGGTCGTCTCGTCTGAGTATGATGGGATGCCTCGTGCTTTGGCATGTCGCGCCATCCTATGATAGACGCTTCGACCTATTGGTTCTCTCCCGCTCCGAGCGAGGTCTCTCTGTCTCGGCTCTCGCTCGACTTCGATCTGCGCGCAGCCGACCTGTTTTTCCGCGAACTCCTGGTTCCGGAGCTCGGCCGGATCTGGTTCACCCGACAGCTCTCGTGGCCCCTGGCGGCGCTCTCGCTCCACGAGGAACTGGCAAGCCGGAGTTCGGACAACCTGAAGCCGACAGCCATCTGTCACGGGATCGAGGCGCTCGCGTGCAAGCTAGAGTGCCGCGTCGATCAGCAGGACCCCTCGCCCCGCATCCTCGGTCGGCGAGCGTTTGGCCGGGATAGCGAGGACGCGGTGTGGTCTTTCCGCCGGCTGCGCCAGCCTACGAACTACGTGCGCAATACGCACCGGCAGGCCACGACTCGCGCGCTCCGGGCGGACGGTGGGCTCGGCTTCGCGCGCGGGTCGCGTTTCGATCTCCTTGAGCTTGAGCCTATTGGGCGCGCCCTCGCCAACGTGTTCCTCGAACAGCCAGTGGGTAGAGGGGGAACGACGCTTCGGAAATGGCTGCTGGGCTGGCTCCAAGGGAAGGGTGAGATGTCAGGCAGGTCCACGACGCTCCGTCAGGCACTCTCGCCTGAATGCCCCACCAAAGAGGAGCGCTCGCTGGTCCGCGCGCGCCTGATTGGAACGTCGACTCCCGCGAGCGAGACGCGCAATCGACTAGCTCGCGCGCTTGGGAGCGCAGCCGAATTCCCCGACATCGAGGGCGTCGTCGTCGTTCGTCTGCGCGAGGCTGGTCACCGGGAGCAGGCCAGCCAGGTGCTCGCTGCGCGCTCGTTCGGCGCAGTGCTCGATCGAACGCGGGATGCTGTCGCCCAGCTCACGCGCAAGGTGGAAGCTGGGCGCGGCGGCGAAAAGCTCGCCGCCCTGGCAAGCGATTCGACGATCAGGAGGGCCATCAAGAGCCTCCGAGCGGCCGCGAATACCTACATCGAGAAGTCAAACACCGCCGACGTGCGGGAGCCCACGAGCCGCTCGTTCGCGGACACCGTCGTCGCGAGTGATGACCGCGAAACCATTCGACTCATCGTCCTGCGCGCCGGAGAGGTCTTCGCTCTCGCGGATGGCCTCGTTCTCCGCGGTCCGCTATTCCGCGTCATCGACGCCACGGATGAGATGCTGGATATCGAAGACGCTGCACGCAGCATCGAGCCCGATCTGACGGGCAGAACCTTCCGAATAGCAAACCTGCACTCATTGCTACGCGACGTGGACCTACGAGGTGCACGATGACCGCTAAGACGTTGCTCGACGTTTTCGTCCCCCCCGAAGGTATGGTTGGACACAGTGCGGCCCTCGTCGCAATGACGGGCTCGCCCGACTTCCTCGAGGAGGCCACACAACGGTTCACTGGGCTCCGACCGCGGCAGCGCGCAGAGTTGGGCAACGTGCTCGTCTACCTGATGCTCGACGGGCACTCGTCACCGTCACGCCGCGACGTGTTCCCACCGGGCCGTATCCCCGGTCTTCACGAGTTCCAGCCACGCGCGGTCGCTCCCGAGTCGCTCCTCCACGCGAAAGTCGCGTTGTTGGCGTTTGCTCCGAACCGAACGGGTGCGCCGGTTCACCTTCGCCTCGCCGTGCTCACTGCCAACTTCACGTACACGTCGGCACGACAGCAGCTCGAACTGGTCTGGGTCGTCGATCTCCCGCTTGATCGCACCTCTCCCGTCTTGGACCGCGCCGACGTGGCAGCGGCTGGAGCGTTCGTCGAAACCCTGCTAGCGCGGCGCTTCTACCGCAATGAACAGGATCTCCCAGCAAAGCGTCACAAGCTGACGGCCCGGCTCGACCTGCTGCTTGCCTCTGCGTCATCGGTCGCGCCAGCGAACCGCAAGCCGCGTTTCATTCACTCGCTCGATCGGACCTTGTACGATCAGCTCAGAGAGCGCCTCCGCGGCGCCATCGAAAAGCCGCGCAACCTCCTCCTCTGCGGTTCGGGCTTCTACGAGGAGCCATCTGGCCAGGCTCACAAGCCCGAGGTTTTCGCTAAGCTCGAGGACCTTGGCGTGTTCACAGCGAACGTGAGGCGCGTGGCACTCGTCGAGCCTGGCGAGGCCGGTGCGGTAGCGGCTTGGGCCACGGACGGCGAAACGGACGGGTGGGAGATCGTTCGTCCCTTTGACGCGCGGAACTCCAACCGGAAGCTCCACGCAAAGTTCGTGTACGCCGCCTATCTCCGCGACGGCCATACCAGCAACGGCTTGCTTTACCTAGGGTCTGGCAACCTCTCGCGGCGAGGCATCCTCACACACGGAGGGCTCGCCGCAGGAAACGTGGAGACGGGGGTAGTCCTCGCTGTCGACGACCGGCTTGATAGCGACAAGCTCGAATGCAGGCTGTTTTGGAGTCAGGAGCAGGGCGAGCTCGTCGACGAGGACGAGTGGGCAGTAGGCCACGTCGGTGACGCCCCCGACGCGCAACCCATTCTGAACGCACCGCCGATCCTTTCAGCGAATATCGAGCCAACGCCGACCCGACGCTTGCGCCTCATCTGGCGCGAGGATGCATCGACAGAGGCGCGCACGAGCATCTCCTGGACGGGGCGAGACTGGTTCAACGTGAAGCACGATGACGATGTCCAGCTGAATGATGGCGAGACCCCGGCGACTCTCCACGTGCGTGATGAAGGCGATGGGAACTGGGCCGTTCCCGTCGTAGACGAAGCTGGCCGAGTCGGCTGGCTGCCGCCTCGGTTCGATACCTACGCGGACGCGCTCGCGGCGCTCCTCGACTTCCCGATCCGCCCCTCGGAATCCATTGACGAGGATGAGAGTGAGGGTGGGGCACTCCGCAACACCAGTGGCCCGGAAACCCGGGATGCAATGGGGCAGGAGAAGACCTACGCTCTGCATTCCGCTGCCGAGTTCGTCGAGAAGGTCGCCGCGCTGCAGGCTGCGTTGCCCGAGTCGATGGTCGACGATTGGCTGGATCACCTGGACCGCATGTTCCGCGCGTCGTTCCCCGAAACGCTCATCGTCAATTGGCGGACCCACAGACTCGACGTTTTCGCGCACCTTCGCGAGCCGGAACTGCGGTCACCGCACCTCACTGAAAAACAGCGAGTGAGGTACTTCGCGGTCCTCGACGGCGCTGCCCGCGCGTGGGGGCTGCGATGAGCTTCTCTTGGGGACTCGCGGCCGCAGCGCTTGGGAAGCTCATCGCGGAGGACGCGGCCAAACCCCGCGAGAAGCAGCACCTCGACGATGGCCAGCGGGCCTCGCTAAGATGGTTGACTGAGCGCCTGCCGCGAAGCGGAGTTGTGCTCGCTGACGAAGTCGGCACCGGCAAGACGCGCATCGCGTGCGCTGTCGTTCACGCGGTCCTTGAAGCTGGTGGTCGGGCTGCCGTCGTTGTCCCCCACGGTCTCATGCACCAGTGGTGCGCAGAGTCGAGAAAGCTCCGTGCAAGCAGCCCAGAGCCAAAGGAGCTCACAACCTTCACGGAGTACCTGCAGAGAGTCTCGCGCAGCGACGCCTCGGAGAGCGACCTGAGTCCGCGCCCCGACGCGTCCGAATGGTGGCTCATCTCGCACGGATTTCGAGCCCCGCTGGTGCGCAGCAACACCTACGCCTGGCGTGTGGCGCTGCCCGCGTTCGTCAAGCTGCACCTAGCTACCCGCGTCGAGCGCGAAGACGGGCGAACGCGAGTCGGCAAGCTCCAGCGTGAAATCGAGAGCACGCGCGCCTCTTGGTGGGGCTGGAACGGAATGGCTCGGATCGCAAGCGAAGTCGCCCCGCGCGTGCAAGGACGACGCGACCTGCGCAAGCGTATCGATGCGCTGCCGCCGCTCAACGTATCAAGCTGGAACAACGCAGCACTGCTCGCGCAGTACGGCAGTAGCGGCGATGGTCGGCCTCTGACCGAGGAGTTGCTGGGTCTCTGGCTCGGAGAATTCGACCTACTCGTCATCGACGAGGCCCATAAGAGCCGGGGAGGACTGGGCGTCGAGAACGCCGCGGACAGTGCGGCTGCAGGGACCGTGCTCGCACGGCTTGTCGATAAGCTCTTGATTCAGCCGAAGCACGGACGGCGGTTGTGCTTGACGGCGACACCGATGGAACTCGAACTGTCACAGTGGCTCGACCTCCTCCGGCGAGCACGCTGTGGCCTCGATTTGGACCATGGACGCCGGGTGATCGAGCGCCTGCGCGAGGCTGCGTCCAGCGCGGCCGAGGCGCCCGACGAAGGCGCCCGTATCGATGAGCTGTGCGCTGCGTCAAGGAGCTTCACGAAGACGCTATGCCCACACGTGACTCGGCGTCGGCGTGACGAGGACGCACTCGTCACGAACTTCCGCGTGGGCACTGCGCTGCCCGACGGACTGCCGCGTCCGCATCGTCGGGTCCAGCGTGTACAGATCGGGTGGACCGAGACTTTGAGCCAGCGCTCGCCCTGGCTCGACGTGCTCTTCGCCGCCGAGTGCATGAGCCAAAGCGCTCGTGGGTTGACGATCAAGGACACGACGAACTGGCCGCGTGCGGTGCGCGACGCTTACACCAAGCTATCAGCGGGGCACGTTAGCCTCGATCTATCCGAGGCTAACGAGGCGCTCCAAGTGCCAGCGCCCGGAATCGTGGACGATCACACTCGGGGGAAGATCGCACGCACGGCCTACTGGTATCGACGACTCCGCGACGGTCGAAAGCGCCTGCTTGAAGTCCTGCAACCTGTGGACGGCGCCGAGTTCGACCCAGACGCAGAGCATCCCCGCATCCTCGCTGCGGTGCAGGAGATCGAGAGCTGGACGCTGAAGCGCGAGAAGGTGCTTGTCTTCGGCGTGTTCCTTCGACCGCTTCGGCTCCTGCGAGATGTGCTCAACGTTCGACACGCGCTACGCGCGGGTGACGCGGGCCGGCCAACTGCTCACGCAGTTCACGCCGACTCCCCCCTGCTCGGGATCGCCCTTCGCCAGCTCGATCGACTCCGTGCGGAAAGCCAGCTTACGGGGTGTCTGGCTGCAGGCAACGGCGCCGAAATGCAGCGCGCGCTATCCAACAGCCACAAATCCTACGAGCGACTACGGTCAGGAGTACGTAGGCGAACAAGGAAGCCGGTTGCTGAGTGGTGTAGTGACCCGACGTTGTTCGGCGGCTCGCCAATCGATCCCGAGCTCGAGCGTGCGCTCGAGGATCATCTTGTCACATTTGTTGTTGACGACTTCCTTGCAACGACCGCCGAGTTCGATGGGATCAGCAACGAACGCTTCGAAGCGCTCGCATCGGAGTTCGTCGAGACGCGCCTGCGACCACTGCTCGGCGAACTGGGTTCCGAGGATTTCGACGAAGAGCACGCAGTGCTTCGGCAGGAACCGCTCCGGGCGCTCCTCAAGGACGACGATGGCCGCCAGAGCCTCCACGCACGCCTGCTCCAGGGCTCCACGGGATGGGAGACGCGGCGCTACCTCCAGTCCGCGTTCAACCGCCCCGGCGCCTCGCCGTGGGTGCTCATCGCGCAAAGCCAGGTCGGGCGCGAGGGCCTCAACCTGCACGAATCCTGTCGAGTGGTCGTGCAGTTCCACGCCGAATGGAACCCGGCGGTGCTCGAACAGCAGATCGGGCGTGTCGATCGCAAGGGCAGTCTTTGGGAGCGGCGCGCCGAGAAGTGGCTACGCGAGGGCGCGCAGGGCGAGCCCCCGTTCGTCGAGGTTCGGCAGCTCGTCTTCGAGGGTACCTACGACGCATTTCAGTGGGATCGCGTGATGCGGCGACAGCACGTTTTCGACGCCAGCCTCTTCGGCTCGCTGCTTCCTGCCGAAGCATGGGACCGAGTCCCGAAGAACCGCGTCGCCGAACTCCTGGCCGCAGCGCCGTCATTCCGCCCGCCTGGTGTCGAGGAATAGCCCCGTTGCCATCAAAGTAGCCTGAGCTCTCCCCGATCCCCCCCGCGAGGCGCCAGGTCGCCACACGCCACTCCTTGTCGCTGTGCACCAAGACTGTCCCCGCCCCGCCCCCGTGGGCGTCCGCCACGCGTTTGGCGTCAGCCCACCTGTTCCACATCGTCTCGAACCACCCCTTCGGCGACGCCGACAAGAGATCGGGACTCCTAGCGGCTCTGACTTTTCTGGGAGTCAACGGGGTGAAGGCCCTCGGCCATTCGGAGGCCCTCCATGATCTGGCGCTGACAGTGTCGGAAGGCAGCATCGCCACCCCAGTCGTCGCTGCGGAGCTCGAACGCCTCGTGAAGTTGTCCGCCTAGAAGTTCACCGTCGCCTCCTTCCCAATGGCTCGAACTCGGAAGAGATTTTGGGTAATTGACCGAGTCTCTCTCAACGCCTTTGACTTACCTCGAGCCCCGCGCGAGAGTCGTGAATCGGAGGGCAACGATGCGCTGGTACCACTATGTCGCTTACTTCTTTGGAGGCATGTTCCTCGCGAACGCAGTGCCTCATCTAGTCAGTGGAACGCTTGGACGTCAGCTGCAGACCCCGTTCGCGTCCCCTTCTGGCGTTGGGTTGTCGTCCGCGTTGGTCAATGTCTTGTGGGGATTCTTCAACTTGGCAGTTGGCTACATACTTGTGGGTCGCGTCGGCAGATTCGATCTTCGCAACACACGACAGGTGCTCGCACTCGGTGCGGGACTCCTGGCGATGTCGATCATGCTGGCCCGGACATTCGCGCGCCTCGACGGCGGACTCTGAGCGCTGCAACGGGAGATGCGACGTACTCGCGGCCGAGGTCGAGCCACGCGCGCTCCCTCTCAGTCTGCATGGCGGTCTGCATCGTGTCGTAGTCATGGGAGAACCGGCCCCGATCGCCGGGGGCTGTAAGGGCGTCTCTTGCATGCGGAGGAGTTCCCCGCGAACCCATTGATGCCGAACCTGCCGATCAATGGCCGCGTCCAGCGATGCGCCATCCCCCAGGCGCTCGCCGGTTCGGTAGTAGTGGCCGCTCGATCTCACGCTGGCATGACGCAGAGGACGCCGACGCTCGCCTCGGCGTCCTCTGCTACAATTCGCCCGCCTGGAACGATGAAGAAGAGCGCGACCAGGGGACGTACCTCCGCACGTGCGCCCAGGGGCTCGTGCGGTTCGGACGCGCTCCGGACCGGCTTTGGCCGTTCGACGTCGCTCGCGTCAACACCCGCCCGAGCTGGAAGGCGTATCGCGCGGCGTTCGAACTGCGCGGGCCACGTGGATACTACCGCATCGCGAATGGCGACCTCGCCGTGGTGCGCATCGCGCTCGCACCCGCTCAACACTCTCCTGACTCCCGTCGAGCACCCCTACCCGGCTCCCTCGCAGGATGTGAAGGAGCGACTTGGTCTGGATAGCCGCTAGCCGAGCCCGCTAGCTTCGCGGCAAGCTTCTCAGCTTGGGAAACAGCGGGGTTCCCACGTCCACCCGAACACCAGCGCTGACCTCGCCATCGCCGAAACGATGGCGAATCTTGGACGCAGCGACAGGTAAGAAGGGTTCCAGCTGCTTGGCTACCTGGCGAACCAGCACGGCGAGAGAATGCAGAACCCGATCAAGCTCCCTCTGTGCGACTTGATCCTTGTCTGCCTTCCCCAGTCGCCAGGGTTCGGTCTCGTCGACATAGCGATTGCCTGCTGCAACGAGGCGCCAGATGGCTGCCAGAGCATCATGTAGCGCGAAGCCTTCCACTGCTTCTGCAACCTCGTTGGCAGTGATTCGAGCGAGCTGCTCGAGCGCCTGCTCTCGCTCGCCCAGGCGCAAAGGGTCAGGCACGACTCCGTTTCTGAAGTTCCGAATCAGGCTGGTCGTGCGGTGAACGAGGTTACCCAACTGATCCGCGAGTTCCGTATCGTGAGCCGAGACTAGGCGCTCACGGGAGAAGTCGCCATCGCGAGTCGTGTGAACGTGTCGGAGCAGATAGTACCGTACTGCCTCCGCTCCAAACTCGTTCACGAC
>CAYRKE010000306.1:0-8364 GCA_964424695.1 uncultured Polyangiaceae bacterium | reverse complement strand
CAGTTGTCTGTGTGGGGTTGCCGGAGCACCGAAGCCCGGTCCGTCATGGGTTCTCCCGTTGATCGGCGCCAGCTTGGGGTTTCGGCGATGGCAACGTTCCAAGGGCTGCCGCGAGCCGCAACAGCGGCTTCGGGTTCCGATCGAGCAACCCGTAGCGCGCTGAACCATCCATGCTGGCAGCTCGATGGCACCCCGGATGGTGCGCCCGACACACTCCCGATGAGGCTCGATCCCTGCGGCGCGCGACCCGGACACTGCCGGTGCCAGGTCACGCCTCCGCACTGCAGAGCTTCTCATGGCCATTGTTCCATGATGCCCGGGCGAGTCGCTGGTGATCTCGCCGGGCACTCAGGACTCGCGCGATCGACCTCGACGCTGGATACGGCCTCGGAGCTCCGTTATGATGTAGCAGCGCCTCGGCTCCCGTGCGGTGCCCCGGTGGCGGTTGACGATGGTATCCAGCAACAGCGCGACGCGACCCGCCTGGTCCACCCGATGCGTGCAGCTCACCGTGGCCGATCCGTAGGACGGCGGAGGGGGCGCACTTCGATGCATCCCCTCGCAGCAAATTGAAGCACGCCCGGCCACGGCGAGTTGGCTGAGCACAGGAGCCGAACATGTTCCCTGTTCACTGTTCATGCAGAGTTGCGATGGCGGTGTGGGCTGGCGCGAGCCTGGTTGCCTGTGGCCACGACGGGGCGAGCACGGGGATCAGGGAAGACCCGGCGGGGGGAAGCAGTGCGACCCAATCGGGCGGGGCGAGCGCCGCGGCGGGTCCTCAGAGCGCAGGTGGTAAAGCGCCTGCCCCGGGCGCTTCGACAGCGGAAGGGAGCGGGGGCGCGGCGTCGATCCCAGACAGCACCGAAGTCACCGTGTCGGGCGGCGTCCCTGAAACAACGCTCAGCACCGGTGGGAACGGCAGTCCCCTTGCCGGCGGAACGGGGTCTGACGCGACTCCGGCGGCTGGTGGCAGCTCTCACACTGACGGCGGAGGTGGCAACGTGACCAGCGGTGGCTCGGCGAGTGGCGGCGCCGGGCCCAGCGGTGGATTGGGTGGTAACGGGGCACCCGCGGCGTCGGGTGGAGGTTCTGAGGATAGCACCACCTGCGGATACTTCTGCACTGAGCGCTGCGCCTCGCGCGGCGGAACCCTCATGCCGGGCACCTGTAGCGACGCATCCCTGCGCTGCTGTGACACGGATTTCTCCGAAGCAGCGGGAGGAGGCTCCGCCGCTGGCGGTAGCCCTGCGGCAGGCGGCCCTGCGGCAGGAGGGGCTGCGACCGGGGGAGCTGCGACCGGGGGAGCTGCGACCGGGGGAGCTGCGACCGGGGGAGCTGCGACCGGGGGCATCGTGGAGTCCGAACCGATCCCCGTCGCGCAGCTTCCGATCATCGAGGAGATGCCAGACCCGCTGACCATGAACGATGGCACCCCGGTCACGACAGCCGAACAGTGGGCGATCCGCCGGCAAGAGATGATCCGGATCCTGGAAGACTACGAGTATGGCCACATGCCGCCTCCCCCCGGCAACGTCCAGGCCGCCACGATCACGCCGACTCGCGCGATCACGGTCACCGGTGGACTCGAGGCTGAGTATCGCATGCTGAGGCTTGCGTTCGGGCCCGAGGAATCCCTCGGCTTCGATCTCGGCATCTTCACGCCGTCTTCATCGGATGCTGGCGCTCCAGAGCCGTACCCCATCCTGATCGCGCTGACGTACGGCGCCACTCAGAACAGTCTCATGGACGCCTCGGCCGCGCTGTCCCGCGGCTATGCGGTCGCAACCGTACCTTACCAGCAGCTCGGCGCGGACTCGGCCGACTATGCCTCATCCGCGTTCTTTCCCGCCTATCCGGAATACGATTGGCGGGACATCTCCGCGTGGGCCTGGGGGATCTCGCGCGCCGTGGACTATTTGGTATCCGATCCGGCGCTCGACCCGAACAAGATCATGATCACAGGGGTCTCCAGGCTCGGGCAGGCCGTACTCGTGGCCGGCGCGTTCGATGAACGGATCGCGCTGAGCGCTCCGGTCGCTGGCGGCATGGCGTTCCGCTTCTCCGGCCGAGAGATGGGCGAGGGACTCGGACAGGGCATCACGGAGATCGTCGATCAGAACACTTACTGGTTTGGTCCTCGTTTCCCGGAGTTCAGAAACCAGACGGAGCGCCTCCCGTGCGACCAGCACTGGCTGCCTGCGCTAACGGCTCCGAGGCTCTTCATCATGTCGAATTCGCTGCAAGACGAGTACGGCAGAGCCTACGCCGCAGTCCAGACGTACCTCGGTGCCAAACCGGTGTATCAATTCCTTGGGGTCGAAGACAGCCTGGGGCAGTTCTTCCGCGAAGGCGGGCACGGCTGCACTTCCGAGGATTGGTCTGCGATCCTCGACTTCGCCGATCAATATCTCCTCGAGAAGGGGGGCTCGCGACGGTTCGACGTCCTGCCCCCCGAGGACCAGTTGCCCTGAACGTCAAGGCATGCGGTCACGGCTGCAGGAAGCCTCTGGTGGAATCCAGTCCCAGTCGCATCAGGAGCTAGTGCGTCAGAACATGAACACGCCGAGACACTCCAAAAGCCGTGCCGGGTTTTGCGATACCACAGGCAGTGGAGCCAGAATGCTTCCTCAGCGTAACTGTCTTGCTCGCACTGAAACCTATCCGCTGTCTCCGTTTCGTCTCGTCGAGCCTCAGCCTGCGCTAGAATGCGGACACCGAGTGAGCTCCCCGACTTTCGAGGGGCAGCCCTTCTTGTTTAAAGGAGAGGTACCGATGCGTTCTGCCTCGTGGAAGACAGCAGTGGTCTCATGGCTCTTCATTTCCGTCGGTTGCTCAGAGGGCACTGGCACCCCACCGTATACGGTCTCAGAGTCCACGGGTGGCGCGGAAGCCCTTGCTTCGGGCGGCACCGGGCTGACTGGCACGGGCGGTGCGCTTCCGAACACGGGCGGAACGGTGGGCTCCGGCGGCCTCGCCAACACCGGCGGCACCACGAGCAGCGGCGAAGTGCACTCGACGGGCGGTGCGGCTCCCACGGGCGGTGCAGCTCCCACGGGCGGTGCGGCTCCTACGGGCGGTGTCCCATCCACCGGCGGTACTCTCGGCACCGGCGGCAGGGGATCGACCGGCGGTGTCCCATCCACCGGCGGCACCTCATCCACCGGCGGCACCTCATCCACCGGCGGCAGGGGATCGACCGGCGGTGTCCCATCCACCGGCGGCACCTTCGGCACCGGTGGCAGGGGATCGACCGGCGGTGTCCCATCCACTGGCGGCACCTCACCCACCGGCGGCACCTTCGGCACTGGCGGGTTCTTCTGGCCCCTCACTGGCGGTACGGCTAGCGGCGGCGCCGCAACGGGCGGTGCCGCAACGGGCGGTGCCGAGACTGGCGGCACCGACACCGGCGAAACCCCGGGTGAGATCGACTGTGACGCCCCCATGCCGACCGGCGGTGTCGAACACTCGGGAAATGGTCAGGGCGGCTCCGGTAACCTCGCCTGGCAGATCTGGTCCAATGGGGGGCCGGGCAACCTGACCACGTTCAGCACCCCGGCGTTCATTGCGTCATGGAACAATTCGGGAGACTACCTGGGCCGCTTGGGCCTCGAATGGGGGAACGGTGGCAAGCTGTACACTGAGTACGGCACGATCAAGGCAGACTACTCCTTCAAGAAGTCGGGCACCGCTGGCAACTACTCATACGTCGGAATCTATGGATGGTCCGTCAATCCCTGCATCGAGTGGTACATCGTCGAGGACTCATTCCACGCAATGCCATTCAACACGGGAACTCCCCCGAGTGGCACGGCCGACATTGATGATGGTACGTACAACCTCGTGTACCGCAACACCTCCGGAACTGGAGGCAATCGATGCGGGAACGTCCAGAACTGGGATCAGTTCTACAGCATCCGCACCCAGGGTAAGCAGTGTGGCACCATCACCGTCTCCGACCACTTCGCGGTGTGGGACGCCCGGGGCTGGAAGCTGGGAACCTTGCTCGAGGTCAAGATCGTCGTGGAAGCGGCGGGTGGTCAGGGCAGCGTCGAGTTCCCAATCGCCAACGTCACAACATCTCAGTAGGCCCGGGCGCCCCCCAGCCACCACGCTGGAGGCCTTGGGCCATCTGGCAGCGTGACCAAGCGCAGTGCCCGTGAACCCTGACGCGGGCACCGTGGCTATCACTGCCCTGAGAAAGCAGGACCCGGGGGTTCAGCTCCAGCCGAGCCAGTTGGGTGGTCTCGGATTCCGGCTTCGTTTCGCTGCGCTTCCGGTGCTCGGGTACCTCACGCGCGCTTGCGAAGACCTACTCGCGGGCCCGAGCCGCGACGAGCCGCGGCATATAGATTGATGCCGGAAAACGCTGACTGAACCAGGCGTAATCGCGATCGGCCTCGGCGGTCCGCCCCATGCGATAGAGCGCCTCGATCCTGAGAGCCGCGCGCTCCTCCGTGAAGGAGCTGGCCGGATACTTGCTCTCGTGCGTGGTGAGCAGCAGAAGAGTCCGCTGTGGGTCCTTGCCAAGGGTATGCCGAGCGGTCGTCAGTAGCGATACTTCAGTGGCGCTCCCCGAGGCGGGAGGGGCCGGCGGCACGGGGAGAGCCGTGGGCACGCGAGCAGGACGGGGAGGACGCGCCGAGACGGCTGGGACGGGAGCAGGCACCTCACCGCGCACAGCCGGAGCGGGCACCGAGGGCACTCGTTCGTCGTGGATGATCTCCGGGGCAACGGTCGCAATGGCGCGCTGCGACGAAGACACTTCAAGGTTCCAGGCGAGCGCAGCCCCGCACGCCCCGGCCAGCGCCAGAGACCCAGCCCAACACAGAGTGCGACGAGAATGCGCCACCCAGGCACCGAGGCGGGGAAGCGGGGGCCTCCCCGTGGCGCGGCTGGCCGCCATCTTGGCTTCCGCTCGAGCAACGGCCGCTGCCAGCGACGCCACGTCCTGCGGCGAAGGCTCGATCTGCTGCGCGTAGCGCATGACGGCTCGAAGCACCGGATCGGTATCGCCCGAAACGTCGGACCAGCGAGTGGGGTCGGTCATCGGAAGACCTCCTTACGTGGTGAGGGGGCTTGAAGCTCGTGCCGCCGAAGCTGCGCGTGCACGTGCCTCCGCGCAGCTTCGAGGCGCGAGTAGCAGGTTCGAAGGGGGGCATGCGTCGCAGCGGCGATCTCTTCCATGGTGAGCTGCTCGATTTCGAAGAGGATGAACACGCTTCGCGGCTCCTCGTCCAAGCTCTCGAGCGCGCGCACCAGCTTCGCGTGCGCCCGTTTGGCCCAGAGGGCGCCCTCCTGAGCGGGCATCATGATGCTCTCCGGGAGTTCGTCAGTGACCAGCTCGTGGCGATGAGACGCTCTTCGTCGAGCGTTGGCCGCGAGATGTCGGCAGATTCCGTAGAGCCAAGTCTGCATCGAGGAGCGCTCCTCGAAGCCATCCAACTTGCGCATCGCGACCAGAAAGACCTCCTGGCTCGTGTCCTTGAGCTGGCTCTCGTCGACGCCGAGATGCAGAAGCGCCCGCCAGACGAATCCCGCGTGCTCGGAGACGATGTCGGAAATGGAATACGTCATTGCCGTCTCTCCCCTAGAGTTCGGCGCCAAGGCCGAGCCCCAACGTCCCGAGAATGCGGGACGGGGTATAGAGTGAGCGCGTGGCTCCAAAGGTATCCTGATACACGAAGCGCTCTCGCGAAATGGGCATCGCAGCTCCAACGCGAACCATCAGGAACCATTGCTGGGTCAGAGCCAGCCGCGTTTCTGCCGTCGCGGACGGCCCGAGGCTGGTTCGCGACGGATTGGTGTGCTCGGCCAGAGCGGGGGTTCGCGTCGACCGTCGAACGGCCATCGCCCCCACACAGCCGCTGAGAGCCACACTGGCCCCCCGGAGGATGGCTGGGCACACCGACAGGTCGGCGACAAGAGCTGAGAATTCGATTCCCCCTTGGGACGCGTAGGGATCCTCCAGGTCGACTTGGACCGAACCGCCGTAGCCGCCGGACAGAGCAAGCTGCCAATCGTCACTGGTGACCAGAGACACGCCCCCGGAGAATCCCAACGTGGCGGACGGAAGCAGACCGACGGACAGCGTCGGCTCGAGGTGGACGCGCGCGCTCAGCCCCGACGAGGGCCTGGAGTCGCGCGGAGGGGA
This sequence comes from uncultured Polyangiaceae bacterium, assembly GCA_964424695.1. Lineage (GTDB taxonomy): Bacteria > Myxococcota_A > Polyangia > Polyangiales > Polyangiaceae > JAEWRL01. The sequence continues at coordinate 2,213 of CAYRKE010000306.1, read as the reverse complement.
CCCGGGCACCGAAGGAGCCCTCTCGGGCGGGGACTCCGGAGGTGGGGGCGGCGGAGGCGACTGGACGGAGGGCGGCGAAACGGGAGGAGCCGCGCTCTGATTCTGGGCGTCAGCCTCGGCGTCGGCCTGGCTCGAGATCTCCTCGACGACCTGGGCGGGGAGGCCCCGATCCGCCGCTTGGGGATCGACCAGCATCAACAATACCAACAGCACCGAGGGAGTGAGCGAGGAACAGAGCGGCTGGCGCGTCGTGAGGTCGCGCTGGCCGATGATGGATCCTTCCGAGGAGACGATTCGAACCCGGGCTCTCCAGGTGATCGGCCCCTCGTCCTTGGACACCAGGCCCTCGATGACCGAGTCACCGAGCGCCGAGGGTGCTGCGTTCCCCCCCAAGACTTGCTCCAGCATTCGGCGGAGACTGGCCGCGCCAACGCAGCTCTCGGCTCCGCTCTCCCGGACCCACTCGAGGCGCGGGGCCACGGTACCCGACGCACCACCCGCCGACTCGGAGGAGATCCTGGACGAGTCGGCGGAGACCGCGCCTGAGCCACGGGTCTCGGCAAACGATACCGTAGGCGCCGCCACAGCCCACAGCGTGACCGTGGCGGTCAAAGTTCCAGCAAGGGATCTGGCGGCACTCAGCACTAGTGGGCCACCTCGGCCAACCGCACGATCCGGTCTTCCAGGATGCCAATGACGGGCGTCGGCACGAGGGTCTCGGTGCCCTCCAGCTCCGGCACGGCATCATCCGCCGACGCCTCGAACAGGTCGTATTCCCGCCACTCACAGGTGCCCGCCGCGGCGTCGATCATCACCATCTGGGTTGCGCCATCGCGGACCACACCTTCGTCGCGCAGCGTCACAGGCGCATAGAAATTGAGCCACACCTTCGAGGAGCGCCTGTCTGCCTCCATCTGGGGAACGCTGGCATAACCGCTATACCGATCCAGACTGAAGGCGAATCGACCAAATCCGTCGGTGTCGTGCCCGTAGACCTCCAGAGACAGGGAGCCCAGAGCATCGCCAGCGACGGCAGCCGCAACGACACGCCCCTCGGGATCGGTCACCATGCTTGCACCGTGTCCAGGTCCAGCAGGAGAAAGCAGCGGGGCGGTCCACGAGGGCAGGAAAGCCGAATCATACCGGAGAATCTGGAACGTGGGACTCGAATCATTCGAGTCTGGGTCCTCTGCCAGAAGGGTGTATCCAACGTCGCCAGTGGCAGTAAACGAGACGATGCCACGCCCGCTGCTACCTCGGGTCTGGATCTGGTTGTTGGTTACCGCCAGAGTGCCATCGAGCCGAATGCGGCCTATCAGCCCACGCTTCGCCGGACCGTGAGCATTGCCGGCCACCACGTAGTCTCCCGAGGAGTCGATAGCGAGGATTGGGGATGCGACGCCAACCAGTTCGAGCGGAGGGCGACGCAGGGCCACATCCGGACGATAGGAGTACAGCGTCGCGGTCAGGTCGACCGCCGAATCGGCGTCCGGGGAGTACTGGGTGAAGGTCGCTACCGCAGCGCCCCCCGCATCGTCGACAGCCAACATGGCGTCGATGACCTGCGCCTCGGGGTCGATCCGCTCGAGCCCGAGAAGCGTCCCATCAGCAGCCACATGCTCGACGTAGAGCCAAGGGACCTCCTCGCCGTCGATCCTCGAGCCTGTTTCCCAGAGAATCCAGTAGGTCCCATCGGGCCCCGCCTTCACTTCGCCTTGGGGAACGCGGCACTCGCCTTCGCAGAGAACCACGTCTGGTAGAGGGACCTCCATAGTCACCAAACGGCTGCCCTCCGTGCACTCGATCGTCTCAAAAGCCGGATTATGCTCACCCTCGAACGCGGCATCGCAGCCTGAGTCCACGGCGTAGCATCGATCGATGTCGAGCTTGTTCCCCGTTCTTCCAACGGACACCTCATTATCCAACGAACACGCGCTTGCGCCGGCAAGCAGCAGGCCGATTTTGATGCTGTTCCTCGAGTGTGAGCGGGTGATTCTGTTCATCGCGTGCTCCGATTCGACATCCAGTGAGTGCGCGCTGGCGCGAACCCATGCGAGAAAAAGTGTTCGAATGCGTGCGGCGACTCTGGCAGGACGCACTCGTTCAATCCGGCCACCCGAACATACCAGAATCCCAGCGCGTCACCCTAGTCCGGCAACCGAAGACTCTCAGGCAGCCCGCCCGTCAAGCTCGGTTTCTGGCGATGTTTCGCG
>CAYRKE010000305.1:5363-8434 GCA_964424695.1 uncultured Polyangiaceae bacterium | reverse complement strand
GGTGTCATTGCTGTCGTCGCACTCCTCTGGCTCCTGCGTGATACGCGTCCCCGCGTAGGCCCATAGGTGCTGGAGCTGCGGCAGCGTCTGCCCCGGCGGCAGCGTCTGCCCCGGCGGCAGCGTCTGCCCCGGCGGCTGAGGCTTGGCGTTGTGAGCGGAAAGCGACCCACGGCCAGTGCGCCACGTCGGGGTGGCACCCTGGCCGCCACCGGATCCAGGCATTGCCACCCACCGGGAGTGCCCACTGTGGCAGAATGCCGGGCGATTCCCGCCTGAAGGGCGTGGCATGAGCTGTGCTTTGGCCCGAGCCGAGGCTGAGCATGCCCAGATCAGGAGCTTTGAGCTATGTTGGGAGCCATGTCGATCCCTGCTTCGGCGCCCCCCAAGCGGGTTCCCCGAGCCCCTCGTCCCCCCCAGGTGTTGAGCGTGGTGAGCGAGCCAACGCCGGAGCAGGCCGAGGCTCCCATCGATTGGTCATCCTGGTACCTGCGCGACGAGGATGACGTGGGCCAATCCCCTGAGCAGGATCACATCATCCGGGTTTTTGCGGACGTGCTCGGAGAGTTCGTGCGTCTGCGCGGCCTCACCAACGTGCTCGTCGGCGTCGACGCGTTCTTCGCGTGGTTGGAGACCGAACCGCTGGTGCGCGTCTCGCCCGATGTGTACCTGCTCGACGACCCACCGTCGCCGCCGTGGCCGCGGAGCTGGCAGGTGTGGCAGTCCAAAGCCGGCGCACCGAGGATCCACCCGCCGCGCTTCGCGCTCGAGGTCGTATCCCCCGAGAGTTGGCGCAAGGACTACGACGACAATCCCCCCAAGTATGCCCTCCTCGGCACCAGGGAGCTCCTCATCTACGATCCCGAAGTGGCGCTGGAAGCCGCTCCCGGCCCGGGCCGCTGGGCGCTCCAACAGTACCAAAGCCTTCCCGACGGGCAGTTCGTGAGGACGTACAAGGGGAGCGGCCCAGTGGAGCTCGCGTCGCTCGACGCCTCGGCGGTGGTGGTGCCGGACGGCGGCGTTGCCTGGTTGCGGCTCGCCATCGATGGCGGCGCCGCGCTCATCCCGACCGCGGCGGAACGCGCCGAGGCCGAATCACGACGCGCGGAGGTCGAATCGCGTCGAGCGGAGGCTGAATCACGACGCGCCGAGGCCGAATCACGACGCGCGGAGGTCGAATCGCGTCGAGCGGAGGCTGAATCACGACGCGCGGAGGCTGCCGAGGCGGAGCTCGCACGGCTGCGCGGTGAGCTGACTGCCAGCAAGCGCTGAGGCGTGGGGCGCAACTTGGCGCCGAGGCCGGTCGTGCCAGCTGCTGTGGGGGCACAGACGTAGCGTTGAGGCGTGGGGCGCAACTTGGCGCCGAGGCCGGTCGTGCCAGCTGCTGCAGTGGTGGTCCAGGCGTAGCGTTGGCGAGCGTCGTCCCATTCGTCAGCTGTGGTACACAGGCCGAGCCTCAGCCGACCCAGTCGCTGGTCGCCGTCGCGGCGAGCCAGTCCTTCACCTGCGTTCCGAACGGCGTGAGGGTGCCGCGCGAAACCGACGAGAGCATCTTGGGGGTCCAGCTATCGTCCGTGACCCAGGCCGTCCAGCTCGCGCCGCTGCCGTCGATGTACGTCTGCAGATCCGTGCCCCAGCTTGCCGAGCTCGCGTATCCCACCGAGTCCGACGGATCGTCGAGACCGTAGCCCCATTCGGAGATGAAGATGGGGAAGGCGCTCGCCGCGGTGTCGATCTGGCTCTGGAAACTCTGGCTCCAGTTGCCGGGATAGATGTGGGCGCTAAGCACGACGTTGGTGCCCGTCACAGTGCTGACCGCGCCACCGGGCTGCTGGCACCAGCTGGGCGAGCCGAGGATGATGAGGTTATTGGCAGCACCCTGGCGAATGGTGTCGACGAGCTGCTGGGCGGCAGACGCGTAGTTCGCCCATCCCGCGTAAGGCGCGGAGGTGTTGATGGGCTCGTTGTACGCCTCGTAGATGACGTTGGCGGCATCCTGGTACTTGGGCGCGACGTACTGCCAGAAGGCGAGCGCGTCGCCGAGCGACTGGGGCGTCGTGTCGTCGATCTGATGATAGTCGAGGATGACGTACATGCCCTTGGAGGTCGCGTAGTCGACGGCAGGTTCGAGGACGTTCGCGAAGTACTCGTCTTGCGTCATCTCGGCCTGGTCATAGGTCAGGTTCGCTTCCGCTGGCGGGGTTGGCCCAACCGGGAAGGGCACCGGGGAGTAGTACGGCCACTCCATGTTGACGACGGTTCGCGGGTAGACCGGCAAGCGGAGGACGTGAGGGGTGAGCCCACTCGCGAGGATCTTGTCGATGCGCGTGGTGATGTTGGCGGCAGAGTTGTTCGTGCCACCCCAGGCGTAGAGGCTCCCGATGTCGATGAGTGAGACGCCGCGTAGGACGATGGTCTTACCATTGGGATCCTGGATCAGGTTCCCTTGGACGTGGAGGGGCGGCAACTCGCCCGCGAAGGGGACCGAGCCGCCCGTCGCGCTGCTCCCTCCCGTCGGGCTGCTCCCTCCCGTCGCGGCATTGCCGCCCGTGGCGCCGCCGCTGCTCGCGTCGCCTCCCGTCATGCTGGCGCCGCCGGTTGCAGCGGTGCCAGGTCCACCCGAGCCGCTGCCGCCGACTGGCGACTCATCGAGTCCGCTGCCAGAGCTGGAACTGCATGACAGGGGTGAGGCAAGGAGCAGGATTGAGACGATAAGAGTGCGTGAAGACATATCGACACCGGGGTACCGCGAGTATCCGTTGGGCTCGGGTCTCATTACGTGGAGGGTGAGGCTCTTCCGATGCGCCGGGAGGACACGAAAGCAACGCCTCGCCGCATTGGGCTTGCCGCGCAATACGAAGAACGGCTCGCCGTGGCCGGAATATCACAGCGACCGCGCACCGGCGCCGGTAGCCCCGGCGGTCACAAGTAGTCGCTGCTCGCGAAAAGCTTTGAGGAAGCGTCGAAGCTGCAGTCGACAACCGGGTCGGCCCATCAATCTTGCGGTCATGGACCATCGACCAGCGGCGGCCACCCCTGGTCACTCTCTGCGTGGGTTCACTCAACGCCCTCGA
>CAYRKE010000305.1:1261-5263 GCA_964424695.1 uncultured Polyangiaceae bacterium | reverse complement strand
GTCCCACTGCGGCCGGTCGCCCCACGCGCGGCGGAGCACGCCGGGGAGGTTGCAGCCAGGGGACCCCGAGCCTGAGGCTCCCCGTGTGCGAGGTGGATCGCGCAGCGTGCTGGCAGGAGGGAGGGCATGAACGGATACAGCAGGGTAGAGCACCTCGCGGGACGGTCGCTGAAGCCATCAGCATGGGTCGGGATCAGGCTTGCATTGCTGCGCGAGATCCACTCGAACGTGGAGTCCCGTCGGGGGCCAATCGGAATACGGTTCGAGGCGTGACACAGAAGGCATAACCGTAAAGACGCAAAGACATAAGAAGGGTTCTGGGGATGGCCAGCGACTCAGGACGACCCACCGAATCCCTGGCGTTAGCGTTCTCACGTTAAGGGTAACGAGGCGCGCGAGAGTCGACGGATTCGAGGAAGCCCGGTTCGTTCCCTCGGTGCACCTCGAGTGTCGCGTCGACCGCTCATTGAATGGGGCGTCGACTGATCACTGAGTGGGGCGTCGCACGAGTAGGAACGTTAATGATTGGCGCTCCGCGGCGCTGCCGGTGATCGCCTCCTCCCTGGCCGTGGTCGCGTCGAGTTTTGTCCGAGTGGTGTCGAAATCGAGGAAGGTTCTGTTCCCGCCCTCGTAGTCCACGGCGTCGGGAGGTGCCGACCTCTCGCTGTGTCGAAGGCGCGCGTTCCTGGGCCAATGCACGATCGAGCGTGAGGCACCGCATCGCTGCAGTGCCATGCCAATGCTCCAGAAGCGGCGTCGATTAGGCCATAGCACATAGTAAAGGGCAGCACGATGGCAATGGAAATGACCGAAGTTCAGATCGATCGCTGGCTCGAACGCGGCGGCAAGTTCTTCAAGGCAGTGGCGCGTAATCCCGTGGTACGCGGAACGCTCCGGGCGCGTGGGCTTACCGATGAGGAGTTGTCACGAGGCTGGGAGCTCTATTCGGAGCTCTTGGGGTTCGGTGCCCAAACCCGGGCGCGCGCGGGATACAAGGAAACCGCAGCCGCGCAGGCCATCAACGCCATCGACGCCTGGGACGCGCCGACCTACAGCGCCGCGCATGCCGTGCTCGATGCGCGATACCCTGCCGTTTCGGGCTTTCTGTTCGAGAGCCTCACCGCGACGACCGGGGTAGCGGCGGTTGCCGGCGTGCAGCGCTTCCTCGACCGGGTCGACCAACTGAGCGAAGGCCAAGCTCCGGGCGTGGATCCCGAACAGGGCCGCGCTGCGTTGGATCTCCTGGCCACTCGCAAGATCGTCGATACTGCCAAGAAGGCCGAGATGCGCGCGCTGATCGAGACGGCGCGTGTCGGCGCGCGGCCGGGTGAAGTCATCGAAGCTACCGAAGTGGATCCGCGCCGGCAAGAGCTCGCAGAAAGCTACTTCAATTGGCTCAACGAATGGCGTGAGGTCGCCCGCGTCGCGATTTCCCGCAGAGACTATCGCATCGCGCTCGGCATTGCCCAGCGTCGCCAGAACGGTACCTCCTCCGCCGATGACGAGGAGGTCCCGGCGGCTAGCCCGGTCGTGCCCGCTGCTGCGGGGGCACAGACGTAGCATCGCGGAGCGTCGTTGGAGTCAGCCGTGGGCGGCGAGGTGAGAGGCTCGCCGCTTCGGTATCAGCAGCCGAGTTCGCCCATGACGCGCGGTGCACCGGATCCGGGCGCCGCCCGGGCCTCGCGAGTCGCGTAGCTCCAACGACGCCCCGAGCCACCCGAGCTAGCACCTGGGCCGCAAGCCCAGTATCCTACTGCCCATGGCTCAGCCGGCCCTACGCAAACTGCCGATCGGCATCCAGGACTTCCCCTCCCTGAGGGCTGACGGGTACCTCTACGTCGACAAGACGGCTTTCGTCTACAAGCTCGCTACGGAAGGGCGCGTCTACTTCCTCGCCCGCCCTCGGCGCTTCGGCAAGAGCCTGCTCCTTTCTACTTTCGGTGCCTACTTCGAGGCACGCCGCGACCTCTTCGAGGGGCTCGCTATCGCCGAGCTCGAGACCGAGTGGGCACCGCATCCCGTCCTCAGGCTCGATCTCAATGCCGAGGAGTACGATTCGGTCGACGCGCTGCGGTCGATTCTCGAAAGCCACCTCGCGGGGTGGGAAGAGCTCTACGGCCCGCCGAGGGACCAGACGCTGGCCCGTCGTTTCCTCGGTGTGATCCAACGCGCCCACCAACAGACCGGCAAGCGCGTCGTGGTTCTCGTCGACGAGTACGACAAGCCTCTCCTGAGCGTGCTGGATCGGCCCGACCTCCTTGCGGGCTACAAGCAGGTACTCAAGGCCTTCTACGGCGTACTCAAGAGCGCCGACGCTTGGCTCAAGTTCGCGATGCTCACCGGCGTTACCAAGTTCGGACAGGTCAGCGTCTTTCGCGATCTCAACCAGCTGGACGATCTCTCTCTCTCCACCCCGACTATGGTGCGCTCTGCGGCATCACCGATCCCGAACTCTACGCCAACTTCGACCCCGAGCTGACCGAGCTCGCCCGGGCCCAGAGTATGAGCGACGAGGTATGCCGAACCCAAGTCCGCCGCACCTACAACGGGTACCGTTTTCATCCACAGGCAGAAAGCGTCTACAACCCGTTCAGCACGTTCCAGCTCCTTCGCCGAAAGGAGTTTGGTGACTACTGGTTCCAGACGGGCACGCCCACCTTCCTCGTCGAGCTCCTCAAGCGGTCCGACATCGATCTGCGCGACCTCGAAGGCATCCAGCTCGATGCCGCCGACTTCGCTGACTACCGCGCCGATCCCGACCGCCCGCTTCCGGTCATCTACCAGAGCGGGTACCTCACCATCCGCGACTTCGAGCCCCGTTTCCATCGGTACACCTTGGGCTACCCCAACGACGAAGTCCGTCGCGGCTTCCTCAAGTTCCTTCTCCCGTCCTACACGGGGATCTCCAGGGACACGGGCGGCCTCAACATCACCCGCTTCGTCGAGGAACTCGAGGCCGGCGACGTCGATGCCTTCCTCACCCGCCTCCGCTCCTTCTTCGCCGCCATTCCCTACGAGCTGAACGACCAGACCGAGCGCCACTACCAGGTCGTGTTCTACCTCGTCTTCAGCCTCATGGGCCAGTTCACTGGCGCCGAGGTGCGCTCGGCCAAGGGTCGCGCCGACGCTGTCGTATGGACACCAACGCGCATCTTCGTCTTCGAGTTCAAGCTCGCGGGCACTGCCGAAGAGGCCCTCGCCCAGATCGATGCCCAGGGCTACTGCGTGCCCTACGAGGCCGATGGTCGTACCATCGTCAAGGTGAGCGTCGAGTTCGACAAGGCCGCCTCTTCGCGCCACAGTGTGGCGCCGTCAACCCAGGAGAACGGACGCCTCGGTTCGCAGGGCCTCGATGGCCGCAAGAAGCTCGTCTGCGCCGCGCACTTCCAGTCGTTCGAGACACCGACGCCGATGCTCGTCGCGTCGTAGGAACTCCGATGCGGCCTTCTTCAGGTCTTCGACGACCGAGGTCCCGTAGGCGCCCCTCGCCTTCTGCCACGCAACAGCTGGGATGGGTCCCGCGTGGAGCCTGAGGGCAGCCAGGTCGATCAGATCACGCGAGAAGAACGCATCATCTGCCCAGCGATCCGAGTTAGCCAGGAGTTTCTCGGTATAGCAGTCAGGAACGGCCGCCCAAGGAACCGCCGACAGCAGGCCTGGCTCCCCGGGCTCCAGCGTGATGCGTCCCTCAGCGACGAACTCGACCTTGAGGCGTGCCCCGCCCAAGGCGACTGGAAAGCGAATGCCATACTGGTCGATGCGAGCCTCACCAACCAACTCCACCGCGGCTTCCCTGAGAAACAGCCGTTTGGTACCCCCCGGCTCTCTCACCTCGGCGCGCAGGGAGGCATAGCCCTGGCGATCCGTGGCCAGGAAGTCCGCGTCTCGCGACACCCGATACTCCCCGTAAGCGAGGATCAGCCGAGTGCCACCGGCAAAGACGACGCCATGACGCGCGAGGAGCTCGGCGTCCAGCGCTTCCAGGAGAAGCGCGACCCGCTG
>CAYRKE010000305.1:0-1161 GCA_964424695.1 uncultured Polyangiaceae bacterium | reverse complement strand
CGACGCTTCGTGTGTTCCGACTTGGCAGGGGGAGGGGAGCGCCGCGCCGGCAGTGTCCGCGGGGGCATGCCGGGAATTGGGCAGGTGGCGCCGCTCGAACCTTGCCTCGTCTGTTGCGCGGGTTCAGCCCGATAGGAAAGCGTCGCGCCGTGACCTAGTTCGGCCTTGCGCCCCGCGTGTGCTTCGGAGGCACGCGCCTGGCGTGCCATTGGGGCACAGCGCCAACATGGACGGCCGGGATCGTCAAGAACATCTGGGAATTCAACCGAGTTTCAACGATTCGAGGCGTTGGCGCGGAACATGCTCATGCGTCGAACGTGATGGAAGCGAGAGCCACTTGGGCGCGTTGGGTTGTTTCTCCGGTTCTTCGACTGGCGGCTGTGGGGAGCCTAGCAGCCACCCTCTGGCCCCACGCGGCACTGGCCGCTGACGAGGGGAAGGTACCGCGGTGGCAATCGGACAGGTTGGCGGTTGCTGGCGGCTTGGGGGGCGTCACCGACATTCCGCTGCCGAATCTCAATATCGGTGCCCGCGTCATCGGTCCCCTGTGGCTCGAGACCGATGGCGGCCTCGTGAAGGCGGGCTCGACGCAGAATGCGCTCAGAAGTGACAACGAGGTTATGGCCTATGGCGGCCTGCAAGCGACCTACGCCGTCACGCTGAGCGATCGATTCGCGCTCGCCCCGCATGCCGGCGCGCGTTACCTCGATGTCCTGTGGTCGGAAGATCCCCGCGATCCCATCGACTATTCCCACGTCGTTCCGGCGTTTGGTCTGCGCCTGCACTATCAGCATTCGACATGGTTTGGTCGTCTTGATCTGTCGACGAATCCAGTGCGCTACACCGAGCGTGACTATTCCACCCACAGGACCACGGACAGCGGTACCGATTGGCTGTACTTCGCGTCCCTGTCAGTGGGCGGTTCTTGGCTGGGTGACTAACGCAGGTATCTGGACTCCAGGGTTTCGTTGACGATCACGATCGACCTAGATCTCCACGGGAAGGTTCCAGTGCCTCAGCCCGTACCGGCGGCTGTTTCGGGGGCGGGGGTTCCCGCGCTCCCATTCTTACCCTCCGAACCCGAGGCACCGCCAAACGGTGGAAGCGGCTCCGCTCCAGACCCCGCTCGACCGGCCACAGACTCATCGGCACCCGATGGGT
>CAYRKE010000304.1:5614-8464 GCA_964424695.1 uncultured Polyangiaceae bacterium | reverse complement strand
TCTTGGCAAGTGGCAGTCATCCTGAAGTGGTCCTGCTCAGTTCACTGGAAGTCGACCCGACACGGGACGTCGCAGGCGTAACCCTGCCCATCCTCGTGATCCAGGGAGAGCGCGACTACCAGGTCGGTCTCGCCGACTACGATCGCTGGCGGAGGGTCCTGGCCGGCCGCAAGAGGGTGCGTTTTCGGCGGTTCCCCGGGCTGGACCACACCCTGGCGCGCGGCACGGGGTTGTCCACTCACTATGACTACTATCGCGCCCGACACGTCGATCCAGAGGTCATCGAGGAATTGGCGCGCTGGCTCGACGAGTGAGGACGTGCGAGAAGAGTGGGGCACCTCCGCGAAGTGGGCAACCGCCGCCTCCGCCTCCGGCAACCCTTGCGGTGCTCCTCTGACCCGCGGGAAGCGATGCTTTACCGAGCAGCGCTCCAAGGGCGTCAAGCCCAACGGGTAACGCAAGGGAAGTGCGCAGAGTTGCAGCCCAATGCGGAGCGTCCTCGGCACGCCTGGCTGGCTAAATCAGCGGTCACAAATCTCGAACAGTGGAAGGAATGGCATCAAGTGGCGCATCCCTTTGGGGTGGGGCCCCGCTTGCGGGGCGGGGTCTTAGGAAGACCCCGGAAAGGACAGGGAATCTTGTTCGAGCAGACTTCGGGACTCGACAGGTTTGGGCTGCCCTCACCTCGATGGGGGCAGCCCAAACCGTTCGAGAATCGCGCTCGCTGATTTAGAATGGCGCCTTGCTGGGCCCTGTCGTCGTATCGAACCAGCCGTACACCACGCTGCCCATCACCACATAGCGCCCAGGGGAGAGCTGGAAGGGAAGCGGCGTCCCCGATGAGAAGGAGAGCTCGGGCAACGCGGTCACGGTGTTGGCGTCGACATCGATATCCGTCACGGCCACGCCGCCACAGGGGATCGCGCTGTCGCACGGAACGCAGAGTCCGCCCCAGGCTCGTACGACACTCCCGACGACCTCCAGGGCTGGCGTGTTCTGTTGGGTGACGAGGACGGGACCAAGATCCCAGCGGTTCGCGTCCGGGTCGAAGACCTCGGTCTGCCTCTCCGTGGTTCGAGGCTCGGAGTCCACCACGCCCCCGACGAGGAGCGCTCGACCGTCCGGAAGCCCAACGAGCGAGGCCATTTCCCGAAGGATGCTCGGGGCAGGGACCGCCTGCCACTGGTTCCACTCAGGATCGAACAGCGCGGCGCTCGCCTCGGCTCCACTGACGTTGAGGACACGGCCATCGGACAAGAGCGCCGTCGCCCCGTCGACGGGCTCATAGGGCGGGTTAGCGACGGCGGACCACGTACTGGTAGCCGCATCAAACCGGTGAACCGCGTCCGTCAGGACCGCGAGCGCACCGCCGTCTGCCAGCGCGACCACCTGCTCGAGCAGGAACCCGTCCAGCAGAGTGACATTGAGCCAGGTCTCGGTGGCGACATCGTAGATGCGCGCCGTGACGTCCTGCCCAGTCACGCTGTCCACCTCGAGAGCCTTGAGCCCCGGCAGAGGGAACACGTAACAATCCGGTGGATACCCTTCCGAGGCCGCTTCGTCGGTAGGACTCGGCAGCGCGGTCCACACGTCAGTCGCCGGAACGTATCGGTAGGCAACACGCGGCCCCACCGTGATGTCGGAGTCCTGCACCCGTTGTCCGAAGAAGAAGATGCTGTCGTCCTCGAGCCGGGTCGCTGCTGGTGATATGACCTCTTCCGGCATGAACTTGTAGAGAGCCGAATCCGGCAGCACCGGTGCCCCCGCGCTGCCCCCAGGATCCCCCGCGTCTCCGACGCTTCCACCCTGTTCCCCGGCGCTCCCCCCACTGCTGCGCGGGTCCCCGGCGCTCCCCCCACCACCGCCACCCGCGCCGCTACTTCCTACTGTTCCCTGTGTCAACGGATCGCAAGTGGGCTGACAGGTCCCCAGCACACACGCGTAGCTGTCGCCAAGCGAGCTACGATCGGCGGCGCGCGTGCAGACCGGCATGCAGAGCGGCTCGGAATCGGCCAGGCAACTCGCGTCACTCTCGCCAGGGTCCACGCACTCCGCGAGCGGCTCGAGCCCATCGCAGTGGCCGCTCGAACTGCATGCCACGAGACAAGCGCCAGCGACACAGGAAGCCTGCTCGCCACAGTCGGCGTCGCGGCCACACCGTTTCAGCCAGTTGGTGTTGCCTCCGTTCGTGCCGGCCTCCGGCGTACAGCTCATTAGCCATGCCAGTGCGCTCACGGCGATAGTGAGGGTTCTAGTCGACATTATGCTCCCGATTCCTCCAAGGTTGGCGCCAACTCTAGCGACTCGACATTTTGCCCGAAGTAGAAGATGACGTTGAATCGTCGTTCTTCGTCGATGGGATGCTCGTCGTTGTAGTCGGAGACGCGCGCCCAGATCTGATTAAGCCGTTGACGCGTCTCTTGGAGCAATCCCAAGACTTCCCGAGCGTGGGGATGATCAGCGCAGAGCTCGAACCGAAGGGTCGTGCCTCCAATCCAATCACTGCCAGGCTTGTCGCCCGAGAGGAACTGTAGTTTGCTGGCGATCGCCGTGGCCACAGCCTGGAAGTGGTCGAACACCGCGCTCTCCCAGCCCGTTGAGGCGTTCGCCGGGATCTGAAACCCGGCGGCCTGCAGCCCCCCGGTCTCCGTGACCCGCACGCGGCCTTCGGCCACGAGCCGCTGGATGGCGGTACGGAGCTCCTCGTCAGAGCAAGACACCTGCCGGGCCAGAGCGTCCTGTGTGATGCCGGGCTGACGGTAGACGGAGCCCCATGCCATCCACACTCTCGTGTTCCCCCCCGATACCGGAGCTGCACCCACCATCCACAGCGTCCAAGGCAGAGCGAAT
>CAYRKE010000304.1:0-5514 GCA_964424695.1 uncultured Polyangiaceae bacterium | reverse complement strand
CCCCCCCGATACCGGAGCTGCACCCACCATCCACAGCGTCCAAGGCAGAGCGAATTTTCGACCTTCCCCGCACGGGTCGCCGCACACGGAGACACGGTTTGAGGGTTGCGCCCCATGCTGCGGCGGCCATCGTTAAGGTGCCCCTCTCGGTCGGCGCGTGCCGCGTCTCCCCCAACGAGAGGCACCGAGCAAGGACCCCGCATGACACGACGCGTTCAATCCTGGATACACCTCGGGATGCTTGCCACATCCTTCGTCGCTGCATGCAGTGGAGGGGGCGACTCCGACGGCGCGAGCAGCACAGGAGGCACCTCGTCGGGAGTCGCCGGTGACACCTCGGCTAGCGGGAGCTCGTCGAATGCAGGGACGACGAGTGGCACAGGCGGAGCCGTGACATCAGGGAACAATGGTACGGGAGGCGGAGACGTGACCACCGGAGGCGCGGACGCTGGCGGCCCAAACCCAAGCGCGACGGGTACGGGCGGCATGGTGGGCACCGGCGGCGCACTGCAGGGCTCCGGTGGCACGGGTACGGGGGGCGTGAGCACCCCCATGGGGGGAGGCAATACGGGGGGAGCTGCAGCCCTGGGAGGTGGAACCTCTGCGGACAGCGGAGGTGCGGGCACAGGCGGGACGAATACGGGCGGCGCGACGTCCAACACCGGAGGGCACTCCGGGCGCGGCGGGCTCGGAGGCGCTTCGGGCAACTCGACGGGGGGCGCGTTCCCCTCGGGTGGCGCGTTCCCCTCGGGCGGCGCATTCCCCTCGGGTGGCGCATTCCCCTCGGGTGGCGCATTCCCTTCGGGCGGCTCGGCGGGCAGCGGAGGCGGCACAGTAGGGCTCGGGGGCGCGGACGGCACCGGCGGAGCCACCCCGGGCGAGACGGTCTGCGGAACCGCCACCGAGAACGAGAGCGTCACCCTGAGGTGCCCCGAGGGCCAGGTCATCGATTCTGTCGTGTTCGCGAGCTATGGAACCCCGAGCGGCGAGTGCGGGGCGTTCACCGCGGGGGCGTGCCACGCTTCGTCGAGCGAAACCGCCGTGGGCTCGCTCTGCGTGGGGCGCTCGGGCTGCACGGTAACCGCTGCCAACGGCGCCTTCGGCGATCCCTGCAGCGGGACCACCAAGGGCGTCGCGGTCGAGCTCGCGTGTGTCGTCGGCGAACCAACGGTAACCCCGAGCGGGCCGTTCAAGGGCGTTGCAAACTCCCCAGCGGATCAGATTGCGGATCTGGGAGCTACCTGGTGTTACAACTGGGGAACGTCGCCGCAGGCCACGGACTGCGACGATCCGTTGTTCGTTCCGATGATCTGGGGACCGGGCGACGTTGCGGGCGCCATTCAGAGGATTGGCAGCGCCGGCTACACCACAGTGCTGGGTTTCAATGAGCCGAACAAATCGGACCAGGCCAACATGTCGGTGGGAGAGGCCATCGCGCTCTGGCCAGACATGACGAGCGACCCCAACATCCGTGTCGGAAGCCCTGCCGTCTCCGACGATGGGCGCGCGTGGCTCGAGGACTTCATGGACCAAGTCGATGCCAACGGGCTACGCGTCGACTTCATCGCCATGCACTGGTACGGATGGAACTTGGGATCCTGCGTGGTGGGCCAGCTCCAGGGAGCCATCAACTGGGCGTCGCAATGGGGCTTGCCAGTGTGGATCACCGAGTTCGGATGCATGGGCTCCAGCAATCCCGACGAGCAGACGGTGCTCAGCTTCTTCGGCGACGCCGCCAACCTGATCCAAGGCCTTCCACTGGTGGAGCGCTATGCGTGGTACCCGTGGAACACGTACAATCACCTGTACGAGGAGAGCGCGGGCGGCGTCACGGCGATGACCGCCCTGGGCGAAGCCTTCGCGGCAGCCCCCCAGTATCGCTAGCGCACGGCTTGCCCAGGACGAGAGTCGGCCCTCGTTCATCGTACCCACAGCTCGCGGTCTGCCGAGTCAGGAGCCGGCTCTCGTCGAGTCCCGACTCGGGCTCAGCGGAGTGCAGTCAGGGTTCGCGCTTTGGCGAAGCGCTTCGAAACGTCATCCCAATTGACGACGCTCCACCACGCATCCACGTAGTCGGCGCGCTTGCTCTGATACTTGAGGTAGTAAGCGTGCTCCCAGACGTCCACCACGAGGAGCGGGATGACGGCCCAAATGGCCTTCTTCTCGTGGTTCTCGCACTGCAGCAGAACCAGGGTCTGGTCGAAGGGGCTGTATCCGAGAACGCCCCAACCGCTACCCTCGACCGCCTTGGCAGCAGCACTGAGCTGCGCCTTCATGGCGTCAAGGGAACCAAAGGCCGCTTGGATCGCTGCATTCAGCTCCTTGCTGGGTGCCCCTCCCTTGCCAACCGGGGCCATATTCTCCCAATACAGCGCATGGAGCAGGTGCCCCGAAGTGTGAAACGCTAGCTTCTTCGACCAATGGTCGACAAGCTGGTAGTCACCGCTCTTGCGTGCCGCCTCGAGAGCTTGCAGAGCGGCATTGGCTCCCTTGACGTAGCCAGCGTGATGAACGTCGTGATGAAGCCGGACGGTCGCGGCATCGACGACTGGCTCGAGCGCCTCGTAGGGATAAGGGAGCGGAGGAAGGGTATATTCGCTAGGCATATGGGTCTCCGTGTGCTCGAGAGGCTTCGGATCTTCGGGTCCAGGAACCGGTCGGGGAGTGACCGAACGGGGAGTCCCGCAGCCAGCAGCGGAAAGAAACCAGAAACCGCCAACAGCGAGAACCCCACCGAGAACGGCCCGACGCCCGAGAATCAGCTCACGCTTTTCCTGCATTCCGGGGCAGAAGCATGGGGGAACCACTCCGAGTTTGGCAAGCCCCGAGTTGGACGGCGCTGCTGCACCGCAGCGGCCAACCCCCCAGGACACCGCTCGGCGACGGAATCTGCCCCCCCGCGATACGGGCAAGCGGAGCCGCCCCGACCTCGGGAGAGAGGCGACCCCGCTCGAGGAATACCGTATTCCACTCGCTGGTCCGCGAGGAGTTCGTCGTTCGAGCGGCGCCCCTGACGTCGGCGTGGCCTCTTCACACCATGTCACGGAAATTGCGTTTTGGACGAATCCCGAGCCGAGCATGCGGATGGCTTCCTCGGGTCCGGCTCGCTTCTTGCTGAGCGTCGCGACAACCGGGTTGGCCCTCACGCCTAGGCGTCTAAGCGCGACGGGGCGTGAATCGGCCGGGCACTCGCGAGCGATGCGCAGAGGCAAAGACCTTCCCATTGACCCCTCCCCCTGCCCGGGCAAGAGTCGTTGTCTATGCAGAAGCACATACGACGGGGACGATCATTAACTATAGCCATCAGCTGGGGAGCAATACTGGGGGGCTGTGCCCTGGAGACGGAGGGATCGACCGAGGGGATGACGGCAACGACGCAGATGAAGATCGTGGGGGGCTCAGCGACGACCATCGAGGAGCGCCCTTGGCAGGTCGCGTTACGACATGACGGAGAGTTCGTGTGCGGGGGCTCGATTCTATCGAATCGGTATATTCTCACGGCTCAGCACTGTGTCGAGGGGGTTGGGTTGTCGAGCCTCTCCATCGCAGCCGGGTTCGAGAGCCTCATGGAGATGGACGCAGCGGCAATCCGGGGCGTTTCGGAGGTGTACACGGCACCGGGCTACGTGGAGCCGAGCGCAGGAAGCGACGTAGCCGTCTTGCGGCTCGATTCGACCCTCGACCTCACCCTTCCCACCATGGAGAGTATCGGACTCGTCACGGCGCTGGAAGACGAAGCAGGCGCGACCAATACCGGAGTGGCCGCGGCGATCTCGGGCTGGGGAACCACACGGGAAGGTGGCGAGATATCCGAGCAGCTGCTCGGGGCAGAGGTGCCCATCGTCGCGAACGAGACGGCAGCGGCTGCCTACGGTCCCGAGGGCATCACCATCACCGCGGACCAGCTTGGGGCCGGGTTCATGGGAATTGGCGGGGTCGACGCATGCCAAGGGGATAGCGGCGGGCCTCTCACGGTGGACGTGGGCGGGGTCACCAAGCTCGCCGGGGTGGTGAGCTGGGGCTTCGGTTGCGCAGATCCAGAGTTTCCGGGGATGTACGCGCGCGTGTCGAGCTTCGAAGGCTGGGTAACTCCGCTCACGACCTCCTCCTTGGTGACGGCGGTGCGAAGGACCAGTCTCTCGGGTACCCGTTCCTCGTGGCGGCACTACTCCTTCACCGTTCCGGAGGGCGCCGTTGCCGTGGGCGCCAAGCTCACCGGTGGGTCAGGCGATGCTGATCTGTACCTGCGCTATGGCGCGCGCCCAACGTCCAGCACCTATGACTGTCGCCCGTATCTCGAGGGCAACACCGAGTGGTGTGGGCTCGGCGGGCCGACGCCCGGAAAGTGGTATGCGAGCATCAAGGGGTACGCCAACTACAGCGGTGTCACCCTCGTGATGCGCTACCGAGATCCGTGACGTCCCTTCGCCTCCGGAAGGTCCCGGCAACTCCGTTGCCCATCTGACACCCCCGGATTGCACGCGCGCCGCGACTCCAGATCCCGCAAGGGCGCGGCGCCGACGGACGGATGAGAAAATGAGAAGGGGCAAGTCGGCCGCCAAGGAATTCGAGAAGGCGAAGCAAGCGCTCAAGGCCGCGCGCAGAACCGCCTCAGGCGTCGATTGCAGCGTGAACGTCGGTCGCATTTCCACCAAGCCGCAACGGCCCAAAGACATGACCGAGGCATGGCGGCTTGCCGTAGCGGAACACGTGAAGGAAGCCAATCTCAAACCCGAGGAGGTCGGCCTCGCGGAAAAGGCCGTCGCGGCGAATGTCAGCGAGTCCGAGCTGTGGCAACGTATCACCAGTGGATCACCACGCGACGGTGCCTGGGTGTTCACCACGAATGGCCCGGACTCGTACAATACCGGCTAGTGGCGTGACGTCCAGCGGTGCGAACGCAGCGGGTGCGCCAGCGGGGGTCCACTGGATGCGCTCAGTGTTGAGTCGAGCGAGTCGGGTTGCGGATGCCATCTCAGCCGGACCCCGCGGGAACCATCGGTGTTGGTGTGGCTGATGGGTCTCCTTCTGACGTGCCGGGGAAGGAGGCCTCGACACAATCGCCGAGGACCGGAGGGACTATCGGGACTCGCTCGGGATCATGGGGCCGGCGGGAGGATGCCTCTGCAGTCGCCGAACTCAACCGGCTCATCGCTGACGGATGATGACTGACAGCCTGGCGCCGCGTGATTCCTTTGTGGCCCCGACTCCGTCGGGTTGAGGGGGGTGACAGGGGCCTCAGTAGAATGATCTTCGAGGAGCTCGGTTGCCTGGGGTGCGTGCCAAGCATCGGGATGCTCGCGTGCCAGCTCCTTGGCCCGAGCGCGGGCAGCCCCCATGGCTCCTGCCTGCTCGTACGCCCGCGCGCTCCAGTACAAGGCATCCCCGCGCCGGGCAACGTCGACATCGGCGCGGCGACTCAGGCTATCGAACGCAGCCGCCGCTTCACGAGCGTGACCGCTGTGCAGCTGGCGCCACGCTTGCTGAAAGGCCGCATCATAGTCCGCCACAGCC
>CAYRKE010000303.1:0-8514 GCA_964424695.1 uncultured Polyangiaceae bacterium | reverse complement strand
CGCTCCCTCCAGGGGCAGAGAACCCACGCGCGATCGGGCGACGCGCGATGGGTGACGTGTACCCACCGCCCACCACGAGGAAGCCATGATCGAGAACACCGATTCCATCACCTCCAAACTGCAATCGCTACGGCTCCCGGAGCTCCAGGCGCGCTATCGTGAGGTCTTCGGCGAGGACACTCGTTGCCCGAACCGAACCTATCTCGTTCGCAAGATACGCGAGAGACTGGAGGGTGAGTCCAGCTCCCGCGAACCGGAGGCGGTGCCGCCATCGACTGCGGAGATTGACCAAGCGGTCGCGCTCTCCGACGAGGATGTGACCGAAGTCGACGAGACGGGAAGCCCGCAGCCGGAGCGTGACGACACTGTGACCGAGCACGACGCGACGGATGAAGCGTCGCCCCAAGAAGACGACGTTCCGACAGCGCCGGACAACACGCCGCCCGAAGAGGCAGAGGAGCCGACGGAGCCGGACAGCGCGGCACCCGAAGCACCGCCTGCGCATGACGACGAACGCCCCAAGCCCGCTTCTATCCTCGACGAAGAGGAATCGCGAGAGCACGCAGTCGCGTCTCCGCAGGGCGACCAGTCGCCGGACCATGCTTCCGTGGAATCCGGAGGCGAATCAACCCCGCGGTCCGAGGAGGATGACGAATCGCGAGACCGCACGCGAAAGCCAGGACGACGATGCGGGAGGTTTGCATCGATGACCGTCGAGGAGCTCCAGGCTATGTATCTCGCCACGGTGGGACGACCGAGTTCCAGCCGGCATCCCGCCTACCTGCAATGGAAGATACGAGAAGCAGAACGGGGGCGGGTTCCGGTTGGCCCGAGGAAGGTGTATACACGTCAAGGCGACCCAGTCGAAGTCAGGGTGCTGCCGCTCAGACTCGAAGCGGCGACCGTGGCTGCCATTGATGAGGCCTGGCGCGAGCGCGGAATGAAGACCCGCATGGAGTTTCTGCGGCGGGCACTGGGGCACTATCTTGAGCATCTGGGAGCCAGCGAGGCGGCTGCTCGGGTCGAAGGTGGGAGCGCGGCGTAAGCTCATCGTTAACGCGGCCGTGCAGTCACAGAGGATTGGCTGGTGAGCGGCGTCGCTCGCCAGCCATCGCGGCAGGATAGGTGCCGAGACGGCCGCAACCGCCACTCGAACAGCTCCGATTGCCCTTCGACTCATGGGGATGCCGAGCGCTGAGCAGGCGAAGGGAACGCGCCACCTGGCGGCTTCGCCGCGAAGGTGTGCGACAGGCCTCGCCGGTGACGTGGGAACGATCTGCCGGCTGGCCTCTTGACGCAGAGCGCGAGAGGTTGGCGCAACCAAGGGTGCGCTTCTGCCAAGCTTGCTGGACTCATCTTCGACGCTGACCCACCGGTCTTCTTCGCTGCGGCGCGGTCTTCGCAGTTCGCACTTAACTATACCCAGTCGATGAGTGACGCCCGAGGGGGAACCCCAGACAGACTTGACTCATTGTGCGAGAACCAGGTGCGGCGCACGGCGGGGCGGCAGGGCAATAGGCTGCGCAAGGTCCACGGTGTCAGCCTTGTCGACCATGGGTCCGCCCCAGAACGGGAGGAATATCACATGAATATTCCCCCGTGTGCTCCATAGGGACGACTGGCCGGGCCAGATATCTTGGATAGTGATATCCGTGCAGTTCCCAAGAGGTACCAGTGCAATAACACCGCTCTCCGCGGCAGCTCCCCAGCGGCTGGGGCGCCTGGGCCGCCGGAAGCAATGGCTACAGCTCCAGCGCCGCCGGTGCTGTCTCCTGAAGCGGCTGTCTCGGAGATCGAGCCGCTATCGTTGCCGTAGTTGTAGAGGACGACGGCGATGGCGCCGAGGGCGGACCGCCGGGCAAGCGCAAGGAACCCAGGCGACGCGCTGATCGCGAGCGCATGGGTAGCTCTGAAGAGGAGACAGGTCCCCACTCACCATTGCACGTGCTCGCCTGGATTGGTTGCTGCCGCGGGGGCCGAAGTCTCCGCGATGCCGCATTCTTTCGCCCCCCTGGAGTCCTTTTAGATGAACGGACCAGGTCGCCTTCTAGGGAACCGCCTGCCATTATCTGATGCTCCACAGGGCCTCCTGTGAATTGCCCCATGACGTCACATATTGACCGTCTTCTATGTGATTGACAGTTGGGCGCAGGGCGTGCGACACTCGCTTCCGCTCCGAAGCGTGGGGAGGGGCAGTTTTGGAGTTCAAAGAACCATGAGGCGAGTAACACTGGGCGGCACCCCGACAGGGTTTGCCGCGGCCATCGTGCCAGCGTCGGCGCATGCTCAGAGCCCGGCGCTGGCGAGAATCTCGAACCGCCTTGGTCTCGCGGAAGAGGATGCTGCTGGCTATGCGGGCATCACCGTGAACGATCGCGAGGACGCTGCAGCCTAAGCGCTCACCACACGAAGTGCGCGCCGTGCTGTCGCGACAATCGCAAGGATTTGCGGTCTTTTCGCCACTATCCGCATAGCCTTGTATCCAGCGCAATGGGGCTCGCCCCGCCACCCTGACCCTAGCTGCACGCTCCCGCGACGGCCAGGCGCGCCTACCGAAAGGACACGCGAGGTCTGGTGTGTTCTGCGGCGTGGGGGAGGTTCCAGTGCTGGTCTCCGCCACCCTCCGTGGCCTGCGCCGTGCCGGTTTGCCCGTCGGCTCGGTTGCGAGCTTCCGGCGTCCGTACGCATGAACCTAGACTTTGCGCCACTTCGGTCTAGACGTGTGTGAGTATAGCGGAAAGGGAGCAAGCGCAAGCGCGTTGACTGGTGGACCAACTCTCGACCATTGAGCGCAGCGCGGATCCAGTGTCGCGATCACGCCTCGCTCGGGGTCTTTGCTCGACTTCGCATCTCATGGCGAGTTGGCGCGAAACTTAGGGTCAATGCTCCTTGTTCTTGATCTCGGCTATGATATCATGAACTTAGACGAACTGCGTGCCCGCTCAGGAACCATCGAGAAATCCCCCGCCAAACTTGTAGCGTAAAGGGCGAAACGCGAGTCAGAAGTCGGCACCTTCCGGAGCATCGAGGGCGGAAGACTCACTGTCACCCCAGCATTCTACCGTCCTTGATGAGGTGATTCCACACGTGAAGCCGCTTCCCGCAGACAGTTCCACAAAATCAACAGGCGGAGGCGGTTCATCCACAGCAAGGCCTCGACCCCAGCACTCGGCTTGTCCACTGCCATGGATGCCACAAGAGTGCGCCGTTGCTGGCCCCAATCCCACTTGAACAAATTCCCCCTCGGGCGGCACTACATTCGGTCCCGGAACACCCAGTCCCCAGCACTGTACTTGTCCGTCAGCCAATCGAATCCCGCAAGCATGCCCCCCACCCAGTGATATGCTGCCAAAACCAACGTCACTCGGCGCCGACGTTCTGCCGTCGGCCCATCCCCAGCATTCCACGATGCTATCCTCGCTTCGGATGCCGCATGTGAAGGAATAGCCTGCGCTCAGAGCAGAGAAGGGCACTTGCGTTGGCGACGACTGGCCGAAGTCGTTTCCACCCCAGCACTCAATGTCACCATCATGGGTCAAGGCGCAAGTATGATCATTGCCTGCAGCGACTTGTATGAATCCTCCTTCCTGAGGCGAAATTGACTGTCCAAATGAATTGTCCCCCCAGCACTGGATGTGTCCATCCACCCGGACGCCGCAGGCATGTCTTGTTCCTACGGACAATGAAACAAAGGAAACGATAGGCGCGCCAGCTGCCCTGCCGAGGCCGTCTCCCCAACAGACTGGCTCTCCCGAACCCCTCAGTGCACAGGCAAAGTCATCTCCAGCTCCTATGCGTCCGCCAGTGACAGCCATGCATTCCCCGGCGATACACGTCCCAGCATCACGCGACAGGGTCTCGCATGCGGTAGGGATGCCCACGTCCTGGATTTCGCAGACATTGGTGCTCTCGTTACAATGATAGACGCCACACGGAGAGGGGTCATCCTGACAGTGGGTTGTGCTTGTGCAATCAACGCACTGGCCATTTCCATCACAGACCTGATCGCTCAGGGTGCAGTCATTTCCACATGCTCCGCAGTTCCGATCATCATTGAGTTCACAGTCGTTGCACCCAGCGATACTTCCGGCGCAGCCGTCCGCGATTCCGCCAGAGCTCACCCCCCCAACACCGCCAGGTGGAGCTCCTCCCGTCACGCCACCGGCGCCGCCGCTAGCGACCTCACCTCCGCTAGCAGCAGCTCCTCCATTGCTGCCCGCCAATCCGACGCCGCCAGTGTCACCGACACCGGACGAGCCAGAACTTCCACCATGGCCGCTATGGCCTCCTGCCGTGCTCTCTCCACCGGATGAGGAATCGCCACCGGAGGCGCCCGAAGATCCGGAGCTGCCCTCCGAAGCGAGCGGCCCGCCCGCACTCCCGGCATCCAAGCTCCCAGCGGAACCTGCGCGCTCGTCTGAGCCAGCGTCGCCGCCAAAGCTTCCAGATGCTCCGGCTGCCCCAGATTCGCCCGCTGTGCCGCCTGAGGTTTCCACTGAACCAGCTTCTGGGTGTCCTGCGGCGGCTGTCGAGCCTGCTTCGGCTTGGGAGGAGCTGCCAGCTTCTCCGGCTGCGCCGGAGCATCCATCCGGTCCGTCCTCGCAGTCTGCAGTGCTGAACGACTCGCCTCCGCAGTTTGTTGAAGCGAGGAGTGCAAGAAAGGCCAGTTTGGTCGGGTTCACTCCGAAATGCATGCGCACAAGCTTTCGCATATTCGTCACTGTTGCCGTCGCAATGACCGGCGCTGCGATTCCCGTGGGAAGTATGGACGGAACGGTATGCTCGCGCAAAACGTCGGAAGCGGTATTCGAGCCAGACGGGGGGGCTCGTTGGGCCGAGCGGGCGTCCGCACAGCCTCGCGTGGATACTTGCGTGAACTCCTGCTCCTAGTTGTGTGAAGCGATTTCAGCTTGATTTTGGGGGCTCCAACTGACTTCACCCAGTGCGAACGGTGGTTCAACGTTGCCAGCTCCTATTGGAATTGTCTGGTGCTGACGTCGCGCGAAGGCCCCTCCCAGAGTCTCCGACCGCCACAGCGAACGAAAGTGTCTACAAAGTGCTGGACGCGGGGAAACAAGGACAATCGAACTGCGAAAAACGGGCCGGAGCAGAGTAGACCGCCGAGTCAGAGGCGCACATGAACCCGCCAGGCTCGGCAGAATTACACCCGCGCTTCACGAACCCCTCGCATTCGGCGTCAAGAACGCAGCCCCCCCATCGCTCTGACGTCGTTGGCGAGGCCTGGCGCGCACCTTCGCGTCGAAGCCGCCGCTCGGCTCCTTTCCTTCCCCCGTAGTGTCTGAAAACTCAACAGCAGCTACTATGCGGCCTTTCTATGATAGAAATTGAGGATGCCTGTGGTGGCTCGTGCGCCGGTGAAAACCGACAGGAAGGAGAGGATGAGAGAGCCTCACATCGAAGAAGTAGCGAATCACGATGACCCCGAGTCATGCGTACATGCCCGCAAGGACATGGGCGAAGCGTTGACAGGGGCAGGTGCGAGCTGGGTATTGAGCCGTGAAGAGAAGCAGTCCTGGGTGCCGACGCCATGAGCCAGAGCGGAAGGCAACACGGGCGAGGTCGCTATCGCGAGGCCTCGTCCGACCCGGCGCGGTCGCAGACCCCACGCGCGTACCGAACCTTTCTGGACGGGAACCGGGAGATCCACTGCTCGGCCGCGCGAGACGGAAGCGCGGTCCGCGTCGGGAAGGCAATGAGCCGGACGCCGACGATGGACGAGCAGGGGAAGATGAGCCCGGAGACCACCGGCAGTGGCCGCATGGATTCCGTCGCTGTCCTCTTCGCCCACGCTGCGAGTCTGCACGCAACTGCTCGCGCTCTGGCCTTCAGGACATCGAGTGACACTCTCCCGATCTCGCCAACTTCTGGTAGAATCGCAGGCCCTTGTGTTTCGCGATTTCTTCAATCATTCTGCGGCGGAGCGTACTGGGAGCCATCACACCCGAATCCCTCCGGCTTTGCCGGAGGATTGTTAGTCGCTGGACACTAATGGTCCCTAGCTCTTCTCGGCTTCTCGAACCAGTTTGGATCTGGCCTCGGCTCGTCGAGCTCCATGAAGTCTATCTGGCTGCACTGCTCGAGGTTCTCGGGAAGCTTCTTGATCTGGAACGCCACGCCGCGGCCGTCCGTCAGGATCGAGAGTGCTTTCCACCCTTCAGTCATCACGTCCTCGAAGCTATATGCCTGGACAAACTCCCCCAATACGGTCACTCCCCAAGCCTTGGGATACTTTGGCAGGGCCTCACGAAAGAGACCATCTGCTGTCGTCAGAACCGCGCCGAAGAGCTGGCTGGGCTCGTCCGACGAGCTTGGGGAGACGACACGCGTGCGCAACACCATGCGCTTCGAAAAACCCATCACCTGCAACGGACCTATTGGGGTATCGGCCCCCGCATACACGAAGTCCTCCCCGACGTCCTCTGCCACGCCCTTGCGCAGCCCCTGCCATTCCGCCTCGTGCAGAGGCGCGGCGATCTCGGGCCGAAGCATGAGGTCGAGCCACCACACCGTATCGCGAACCGCGTTGGCGATCTCGTTCGGAGCCACAGCATGAGCGAGATGAGCGGGCCCGGGAACGAACAGTACCTCTCGCAGACCTTCCCAGTGCCCGGCTGACAGGCGAAAGAGCGACACGGATGCCGCGTTCGGGGGGGGTTGGTCCGACGGTTTCGTCGTCATCGCGATCATACTCCTTGCACTGGGTGGGGAAGCGTTCGGGGGGGGAGCCGGAGGCTTGGTCGTCATCGGAGTTCTGTTCCTCGCCCTGGCCGATGACGGCTTCGGGGGCTGGCTCTCGTGCGAGCATTGGAGCACAAGACCAAGGACCAACAAGCCGACTAGACGGCGCGCTCGGAGGGGGGCACGCCTTCGTTTGTCCTTGAAGTGTGTACCGAACCTGGTCATGGCGGAGGCGGTGCGTTCGGGCGGATCAGATGGTAGTTGGTCTTGTCGTACGGTACGCCAGGCGTGGCGAACGGATTGCCATCCACATCCCAGAATCGACGGACGGCGGTGTAACTCGTCGCCGAACCCGGTGGGAGCTTCACCGTTTCCGTCCCCACCCAGCACTGGAACCTCTTGCCAAATCCTGGCCGGCTCGTGTTGCACCACCAGCGCAAGAGGTCACGCGCTGACAAGAAGCCCTTGTTAGCGACAAACCCTGCCGCGCTGATCGAGCTTGTGGCATAACCTCCGGGCAGGAAGTGGCCGTTCGGCGAGCGCAAGCAGGCCTCGAATGCCTCAGCCTTCGCGTCTGGTTCCATCAGTAGCAACGTGGCGGTGACGGTGGGATGGATCCCGTTGGGCAATACTCTGGGGAATGTCCACGTCTGGATCTTCTGCGTCGTATACGAGCCCAGCGCATAGAGATCCGTATCTTTGTAGCTGATGGTACTGCCGTCGGGTAACCGTGGCGTATGCGGGAAGACCCACGTCCTTCGCGTGAAGAGTCCAACGGCCGCCGCCATGGTCTTCAGCAGCTGAACGTGCCCGATACACGAGGCATCATTCCAAAATCGGTCGCGAGTATCAGTGGGCGCCTGGTTTGCCTGCGGAGATACCCACATCAGCCATTGCTGGGCAAGCGGGTAGGCCGAGCCATTGGTGCGCCCATTGTTCGTGATGTGCTCGTTGTGTCGCCCATCGAAGTGTGGCGGGGTGGCATTGTTGATACCAAGATGCAGCCTCCAGATGATGTCGATCACGTCGTCGGCTGTGGCAGCTGCGTGTCGCCTGTCCGGACCTCCAACGACCCCCATCATGTGATCCAGCCGCATCTGCGTGCCCGAGACGGTATCCCGCTGCATGCGCGCCGTACTGCCAGTATCGTAGTCCAAAGCGCTGTCGTAGTCAGGCGCGAGCGGAGTGTCGTAGATCGAGTAGATACGGAGTACTGTGTGCTGCGTTCCAAACGTGAACCCGCTGCCGGTCGCCGTCCACGTTACGTCGAGCGTAAAGCGGCCAACCTCGTCGGGCATGCTGCCCTGGAAATTCACCCGCACCCACGTGTGCTTGGAGCCAGCCGAGATGGTGAAAGGAGTCTCAACGCCTTTCAGGAAACTGGCGTCGCCGTCGAGCATCGGGGAGCTTTTCAGCGTGCCGCTGACCCCGGAACTGGCTGTCTTGGAAAGCTCAAGCTTCACCATGACCGCGACAGGTCGCTTGCGAAACACGGCGACCCGGAACCGCTCTGCGCCTTCCCACTCGGACTTGGTGATAGCTGGGCCTTGTCCCCAGTCCTGGTAGTCGCTGCCCTGGGGAGCCGGGGGAATTGGCAGGGGGGGTGGCTCGGTGCTGCTGTTCTCGTAGACAACGGCGTAGTTGGGGCCAGCGGCAGAGACTGCGAATCTGAGAGCGCTGATGGTAAGCTTCAGTTGAAGCAAGTGAACGCTCGCGCCCGAGCGCGAAGGCCCTGGAATGCGACTACTGGCTCTCGTCCAGTTCATCCTAGATTTCGCGCGCACCCCCCCCATCAAGGGTTTGGAGGGGCGGAGA
>CAYRKE010000302.1:1347-8590 GCA_964424695.1 uncultured Polyangiaceae bacterium | reverse complement strand
CTAAATCGGCAGATAGGCTGAGTCGCCCCCCGAAGGCGCGGCCGGCGCCCCCGGACAGGTCCGGAAATGGCGCCGGTCGATGTTGCGTTCATGGTCCCACACACGATTCCCTGCTGAAGCGCCGGTGGCCGGGCCCGTTTCGCATCCGCCCAAGGGTCGTCGCGCGTATCGCACACCGATCCAACGTGTCGGTGGGCCTCGGTTCTCTGGTGATGGCGGTCGAGCCCGGCGCAGCTGGTGGGCGACCGAAACGCCGTCGCATCGGGGGAGCGACCAGAGTACACTGCGACCATGATGCGGCCGGTGCATGGTCTGGCAATACTGGTCTTCGCGCTGAGCTCTGCATGCGCGCCAAAGAATCCCGTCCTCACCCCTCAGTCCATCCAAATCACCGGCGTGGGAACGGCCGGCATGCGCCTACGCACTGATCTCAGTGCGTACAACCCGAATGGCTTCGATCTCACCCTGCAGACGGTATCGGGGCGCATCGTCCTCGACAACAGCGTACCCCTCGGCGGCGCAACGACTGTCGCAAGCGTGCTGCTTCCCTCCGAGGGCACCCAACGCTTCTTCGTCGACCTCGAGATCCCGTGGCTAAACCTTCCGTCGGTGTTGGCCCTCGCCCAGACCAAACCCTTGGTGCCCTACGTCTTCGAAGGAGAAGCCGTGGTCGGTGGGACAATCAGCATCACCCTGCCGATCCGAATGGAGGGCATGATTCCAGCGCAGGACCTGATGCGGGCAAGCATTGGGCTTCCGAGGTTCGGACTGTGGTCGGATCACACCCCGCCGCGAAGCCCAACCATGGTGATCCGTTTGCAGAGCGAGAGCGGAGCCGAGATCCAGCTCGCAATACCCAAGCTCCCCATCGTGGAGGACTCGGACGCCTTCAGGCCGCCGGGCTGAAGTCCATTTCGCCGACTGACGCTCGCCAATCGGGCCTCGCCGCTCCCGCTGCAGCCGAAGGTTTTCGACGGGATGCGCGCAATGCACGCCGCTTCGCCGACCACCGAACCGTGGATCTGGGGGCACGGCAGACGACCGTTTTTCATGCTAGCAGGCGCGGGTGCCCTGCCCCCTGGAGCGCGTCGTGACCGTCAGCAGCGAAGACATCAACCAGTGCATCAAGATCCTGGAGGCCCTCGTGGAGGACCGCAGCGGTCTCGCGAGCGTCGACCTCGAAACGCGAAACCGGCTGGTAATGGCGGCTGGTCGAGTCTCTCGGCCAGAACGCGCGGAACTCAAGGCGCTCTCGCGGACCCTCATCAAGCAACGCCGACGGGAGACCCGGGCGGCAGACGAGTCGCTCCTCGCGAGCGCCGAGATACGCCAGCTTCGCAGCCGCCCCGTCTTCGTCACGCCAAGGCCAGCCCCGGAGCTCCTCGCTCCGCCCCCTGCTCTCCCCAGCGAGGAACCGCCGCCCAGAGTCCTGCGGACCGAGAAGATCTGCTACGTGTGCAAGGAACCGTATCGCGAGCTCCACCCGTTCTACGACCAGCTCTGTCCCAAGTGCGGGGACTTCAACTATGCCAAGCGCACTCCGGTCGGAGATCTCCGAGGAAGGACGGCATACATCAGCGGGGCGCGCGTCAAGATCGGCTATCAGGCGGCCATCATGCTGCTTCGCGCCGGAGCTCGAGTGATCGTCAGCACCCGGTTCCCACGCGACGCGGCCCAGCGCTACGCCCGCGAGGGCGACTTCGAGGACTGGGCGCATCGTCTCCAGATCCATGGTCTCGACCTGCGCCACACGCCAAGTGTCGAAGCTTTCGCGCGTCACATTCGGGAGACCGAGCCGCGCCTCGACTTCGTAATCCACAACGCTTGCCAGACGGTGCGGCGCCCGGTCGGCTTCTACAGCCATCTCATGGAAAACGAACGCTGCTCCAACGCAACGCTTCCCGCTGCGATCCGGGGCCTCCTCGCCGGATCGAGCGCCGCGAACAGCGATCTCGCTCCCGTCCGTGCCCGCGAGGAGATCGTTCTGGCAGAAGACTCCCTCCCCGGAGTGGCCAATGCTCCCCTGTTGTCTCAGGTCAGACTGCTCTCAGAGGATCATGAGACCGGCTCGCACATCTTTCCGGAGCATCGACTTGACGCCGACCTGCAGCAGGTCGACTTGCGGCTGATCAACAGTTGGCGTCTCCCCCTCGACCGCGTGAGCACAACCGAGCTCATCGAGGTACAGCTGGTCAATTCCATCGCTCCCTTCGTGCTCAATGCCCGGCTCAAATCGCTCATGCTCAAGACGAGGACCTTCGATCAACACATCGTCAACGTGTCCGCCGTCGAGGGGCAGTTCTACCGATCGTTCAAGACCGACAAACACCCGCACACCAACATGGCCAAGGCGGCCCTCAACATGATGACGCGCACCGCGGCGGCAGACTATGTCCGCGACGGGATCCACATGAATAGCGTGGACACCGGGTGGGTCACAGACGAGGATCCAGCACACGTGGCGGAACGTAAGGCGCGTGAGAATGGGTTTTCGCCGCCCCTCGACATCGTGGACGGTGCAGCACGAATCGTCGATCCGATATTCGACGGGCTGGGCAGCGGAAAACATGTGTGGGGGCAGTTCTTGAAGGACTATCGCCCAGCCCCGTGGTGACGAATGCACGGGGAAAGCCGTTCCGATGGCACATCACCCAACCTGTCTGCCGCTCGGAGCACGGTGAGGCGCTTCCGATGCTTTCTTCGTGCTCCACGAGCAAGGCGGTTGCCTTGCTGCAAGCCCTCGTCGTATGAGTCCCCTCGAGGCTGCCAATGGTCGCCAACAAGCATCCCGCCGCACTGCTGATCGTCGATGATCGGGCCGACGTGCGCACTGCGCTTCGCCGATACTTTGGGCTATTCTTCGAGTGCGTCCTGACCGCTGCCAGTCCGGCTGAAGCGGAAGCACACCTCCGAGAAAGACAGCCGCCGGTCGTACTCTGCGACTTCTGGCTGGGTAGCGAGTATCCCCTCACCACCGAACTGATTCCTGGCTGGCGCAAGCGTCATCCGTGCATTCGCGCCCTCGCCCTCATGACGGGAACGAAGAGCTCAGCTGTGGAAGGCGCGGAGGGCGTTGACGCGGTCTTTCGAAAGCCTCTCGATCTCAATGCCGTGCGGGAATTCCTCCTCGCCGCGGTCAGGCGCTGAGCGCAGTACCCGCTCGATGGCCGAGCAGAGCCCGGATGCTGGGTTCCAGGCTCGGACGTGCTGCAATCTGCCGCCGCACCATCTCGAGGCTCACGACACCAATCGATACCATATCCATGGCATAACCCGACGAGTTCGGGCGTTCGACCTCAGCGCCCGAAAGGACTGACTCTTGTTCCGCGGATACGCCTCCATGCCGAACCACCACGCGCTCGGCAAGCCTCGTGGCGTGAGTGAGGGTGCTCTCTGCGAAGCGAGCGCAGTAGGCGACCGCAAGGCGATTGGCGACCCATTCTTCGTGCCAGTGGTCAGCGGATATGCGTCCACTTCTGGCGCGCCAGTGGTGAAACATCTCGTGGGCCACCACGGCAGGAAGCTGCTCGCGCAGGATGCCGGCTACCTCATCCAAGTCGTCGATACCGAGAAGCGCCGACTGAAACGGGAGGGTCTCCCGGGGCAGGCCCTCGACATCTGGATAGAAAAGGATCGCCTGGTCTGGTGCATACATCCAGTGCGGCAAGTGCCAAGGCCGAAGCACGGGAACCGCAGGGCAACCCAATGGCATCATGCGTTCGACGAAATGCGCCAGTTCTTGGCGAACCGCGTCGTGCCACGGGCCGCATGGGGACCAGA
The DNA here is from genome assembly GCA_964424695.1 of uncultured Polyangiaceae bacterium. Taxonomy (GTDB): domain Bacteria; phylum Myxococcota_A; class Polyangia; order Polyangiales; family Polyangiaceae; genus JAEWRL01. Next base: position 4,810 of record CAYRKE010000302.1, on the reverse strand, counting down.
GTCGGGCACTGTCGATGATGACAGGCGTACGGTAGACACCAGCGGCAAGGTTGTCGACGACGTCGAGGAACATCCGGTGGTGGGCTCCGGCGCATTCCATCGCAGCAATCTCGCTGTGAATCAGAGCACGAAGCTCCTCCAACATCGCGGCGGAGGCTTCCACCGCTCCAGAGCGATAGAGAAAGGTCCTCAGGGCTGGCATCGACCCCGGCAGTCGGTCAATCAGAGCAGAGTATTCGGAACGAGTGGCGTCGTCGGCTGCTGCGAGCAGACACGCAACCGGATAGGTGATCCTCCCGGTCGACAGATCGGGGCTGAGAGGCTTACCGAAGACGTCCCGTAGGTCGTCGCGTATCTGTACGAACTTCGCCATCCGTTGACCGATCGCGCGGTAGCGAGCTCGGGTAGCATCATCACAGCGCGCCAGGAGCGCGCCGCACTCGGTGAACAGCTGCAAGCTGGACGTCTTGGCCTGCTGCATCGCGAGTACTTGCTCGGGGGTCTGGGCGCCATCCGCCCCCAGAAGGTCGCGGTGTTGGCCGGCTCCCGCCTGTAGCGTCACACTGTTATATAGCTCGAGGTAGGCCATGGAACGGCCACTATCCAGCTCGAGCGCCATGGCCTGACGCAGTTCGATCATGGCGAGACAGAGCAGGGTTAGGGCGGTGTTGATGGCGATGGCGGGGCCGGCTTCCTCATGCGGCTTGCCTGCTAGATCGCCGTCCTGGACATCATCGAAGAGGTCGAGCGATAGAACGTACAAGAGACAGAAGGCTCCCACGTGCTCGGCCTGGGCGTCCATCGTCCGACCGTGGGCTTGGGCTACGAGGTAGAGCACACTCAACGGATGGCCGAGCGGATTTCCGGTCGCATTCGCGCGGGCAGATTCGATCGTCGCCCTCAATAGCGCCCGCTGGTGAGGATGAAAGTCTTCAGGTGCGTTGACGGCCGCTGTCACGCGTGCATCGACCGCTGTCAGGTAGCTGGATAAACCGGTCATTTCGTCTACCTCCTTGCTGCGGAGTCCTCAGGTAAAAGGACGTCTGAGCCCCGGATGATGCTTGAGCTCAGGCATCCTGAGTCGGAGGTCGTGAAACCGGGGGAGACGTAGCGCGCGTGCCCACGCCCGATACCAGGCTTGTCGAATCCGCGGCTCGCACCAGCTGCCCCCCTCGTTCCCGCCCTTGGGTTGAGAATCGGCATTCTTCTCGGATATCAGGCACGGTTCGGGCGGGCCAAGATCCCGCCCCAAGTGATGACGACGCCGGTCTTCGGTTCGTCGCCCCACATGGATCGAAGCGCGTGGGGGGGTTCGCCCGGGGACTCTGTGACCCAGGGGGCCTGGACACGGCACGGAAACGCCCGGAAACCCGGAGTCGACCGGAACCCACCAAACGATATCGATAGCCGGGAATGAGAAAGGGGGCACCCCTGCCGTGGAATCAGCACCTGGGATGCGCTCTCCGCTGCAAGAGAGGCCTGATGATGGTATCGTCCGCGTCCTCGCGTGGAACGCTGGCGTGATGTCGTGGCCCAGGGCGCAGTTGCGCAAATTCCAGAACTCGTATGAGACAGCCCACGCGGTTGCAGGGTCGCACCCGCTCGGCACGGCGCTGGCCGCTGGTAGCCTCTGCGTCGCTCTGGCGATCGTCGGCTACGTCCCGAATCTTGCGGCGCGGTCGGGCTTCGACCGGCCGTGGGTGGCGCTCGCGCTGGTGGTCGCCGCTGCGACTGCTACCCATGTTGCGTGGCGCCACGGATGCCGCGGCACCACGGGCTCGCTGGCGACGCTGCTCGACAACGGTCTGTACTCCGCAGCGCTGACCTACGCGGCGACCAACACGGAGGGGGCCTACGCCACGGGTTTTGCCATCACGCATGGCCTCATGGTGCTCGCGTTCCCCGCCCAGACCTATGGCTTGACCCTCGCCTTTGCGAGTGTCCTGGCTCTACCCTTGGTGCTGGCCCTCGTGCTGGCTTCGCCGACGATCACCGTCACTATCATTCTGGTGGCATCGTACGGGATGGCGCTGGTGCTATCCCATATGACCGGTACGCGTCGGAGGTTGCTGCGAGCCCAGGCCAAACTCGCACAGGCAGTGGGGGCCACGAGCCAGCTCGCAGACGAGAGCATCCAGGCGGCGCTCGGCACCACGCTCCTCAGCCTGGGCAATTTCCTTCACGAGCTGAAGAACCATCAGACGACGGTCCACGCTAACCTCGCCTTCATCGACACCTGCGGGCAGCTGGACGGGGAGTACCGAGCCGCACTGGCGGACGCCGCTCGGGCACAAGAGGCAGAACAGCGCCTGGTCATCGAAACCATCGAGTCCCTCAAGCAGCGGGCAGAACCCGCGAGCACCAACACGGCTTTTCTATTGAATGACCTCCTGGCCCAAACAGTAGCCGAGATTCAGGGCATACAAGTGGAGCTCACGTGCTGCGATCACCGTTTTCTGCTCAAGGGAGCGCCGGATCACCTGAGCGCGGTAGTTCACAACTTGGTTCGCAATTCCGAACAGGCTGGCGCGCAGCGAGTCTGCATTGACGTGCGCGTTGAACCGAGTGGCCAGGCCGCTCGACTCACTATCCATGACGATGGGCCTGGGATCCCGGATTCCACAAGAAATTCCCTTTTCACACCCTTCGGTGGCACAACCAAGGCCGACGGAACGGGGTTGGGGCTATACCTATGCCGTCGGTACGTCGAGCTGTTCGGCGGCAGTATCGAGGTAGAGGTTGGCCCGCTTGGCGGCGCCGCGTTCCTGATCCGCCTCCCAGGGCGTGTGTTCACCACCAGCGCCGCCTACCCAACCGTGTTGGACGCGGCAGTCCGTTCCGCGTAACGCGCGAGGATGATCCCAGGTACATGCAGCGCTGGTGCATCTCCGGTTCATGGGGAGGTTCCTTTCGGTGCGACTGACCGCGCGCCACCCGCGCAGCATCCGGCGAGCTGTACCGTCCCCGGTGGCGCGGAGCGCTCGCGAAGTGTCTGGGGTCGGGTCTGTAACGTCAGCAGCCAACAACCCAACGGAACCTGTTGCGCGCTCGAGCCGCAGATTTTGGAGTGGCCGTACCCTGGGGGCGCGTGCAGGTGGAGGTATACAAAGTACAGAGGACGTCGCCTCACTCCACTCGAGGTCTGTCGCAGGGGCTCGCGCAGCCGACTGCTCCGGCTGTGTGCGTCGGGCATTACGGCGTGAATGATCAACTCATCATACTTGGCCGCCAACGTCCCCCATCGGCATCGTACGCGGGCGGCACTGTCTGCCGCACTTGCCATGAGGAGATGACCATGAAGCACGCACCAAGGATCGAATTGGTTCCCCAGGAGTGTCTGGAGCGAAACCTGGCGTCCGGACCGAGGCAAGATGGCCAGACCCCCCCTGACAATGCTGATGCCGATCCCAATGCCATCACGACGGGGTTCGCCGTTCACTCAGCGACTGGCTTCGCCGTTCAC
>CAYRKE010000302.1:0-1247 GCA_964424695.1 uncultured Polyangiaceae bacterium | reverse complement strand
GTTCACTCAGCGACTGGCTTCGCCGTTCACTCAGCGACTGGCTTCGCCGTTCACTGAAAGTGAAGGGGCACTCTTCCCTGGGACGCCGGGAAAGAGCGGCCTTGAGCGACCGCCGCAGAATGCCAAACCGAAAACTCTTAGGCAGCCCGCCCGTCAGGCTTGGTTTCTGGCGAAGTTTTGCGAGACCCGGAGCGGACGGAGTCCAGTTTGCTAGACGGGGTCCGCGGGGGGCTACGTCCGCAGCCTAAGACTGCGGCGCGCATGCAGTGCGCGCGTGCACCGGAGCGAAGCGCACGCAGGATGTGCGTGCACCGGAAGCGCAGCGAAACGAAGCCGGAAGCCGAGATCGTTGGGCGTCCTCTCAGATACGTTTCCGGCAGTAGTGTTAGGCGAGGCATCCTTCACGGGTCTGTGCTCCCGGGCGCAGACCCGTGAGCCCTCTCACGGCGCCTACGAGGAGGTGGCTGTACCCGAAGCCTGCGGTTCGGACTTGGGAGCTCGTGTGCATGGTTCACGAACATGCGACGCCAGCAAGGTTCTGCGTCAGGGGGATCGTTCCGGTCGCCAAGCGGTGCTCCAAGCACGCTTCGCCCTGACTGCCTATCGGCCGTCACTGGCACCGATGGAGCCTGGATCTCCAGCTTCGACGCTCCCGACATCTGTGGAGGCGCGGGGCCTCCGCGCGCCCGAGCTGGGCGAGGCGGGGCCAGACACGCGTTCTGGTCGACGCTGCTGCACGATCGGGGCTCTGGCTGCGCGTTCAAGAACGACGAGTAACCCGTTCGTGGTTCTGGCCCAGTCTCGGCGCGCGCCCAAACTGACCACACTGTGGGCACGTTACCGCTGTTGCGCACAAGCGGTCGAAGGAACAGGCCACCGACCGCGGCAGCGAATCACGAATTGGGGGCCAGCAGGAGAGGAGGGAATTGCCCTCACCGGACAGGGCCAGCCGATGATTCGACGTTCCGTGCTGCCCAGTCTCACGCTGGCCGCATAGAAGGACTGACTCCAAGACAAAGCCCGATTCGTGGCGATTTCGCGCCTGCCTGGTTCACCGCATCTGCGGACGCTTGTTGTTCGAGGTACAGAAAATCTCCCCAGGCCCGCGGAATCTTCCTCTGGCGTCGCTCACCTTCTGCGGCCATCGGACTTGCCCGGGCTCATGTCGCTAGCACTCGGACAGCCAGCGGTACTCGGACAGCCAGCGGTACTCGGACAGCCACTGCCGCTCGGACAGCCACTGCCGC
>CAYRKE010000301.1:0-8622 GCA_964424695.1 uncultured Polyangiaceae bacterium | reverse complement strand
CATCGACGCGATCGAACACGCCCGCCATGAAGGCGATGAGGATCCCGGCAATGGCGCCTCCGGCGATGTACCCGGACGCCAGGAGGACCCCTGGACTCTTGTCGCTCTCGGCCGCAAGCTCGGCCTCGCTATACTCCGCGCTCCCCGCCACGCGCCGGACCCGTCGATCGACGAGATAGCGCACCACACCGCCCACCAATACCGGAGCCGACGCCGACAGCGGCAGATACACGCCAACGGCGAACGCAAGGGACGGAATTCCCGCAAGCTCCAAGGCGACTGCGATGAACACGCCGAGCAGCACGAGCGCCCACGGGAGCTCCCTACCGAGGATCCCCTTGATGATGTAGCTCACCAGGGTGGCCTTCGGCGCATCGTACTTGCGCACGGTGGAGCCATCGGGTCTGACCGTGTGGGTGCCGTTGATCCCGGGATCGACGAACCACACGGCCTTGCCGCTCGAGCTCACGAGGTACTTGCCCGCGGGCCCTCCGGCCTCGTCGACTTTGTGCCAGACGAGATAGGCCGCTGCATCGTCCCGCTTCTGAGGCCCCGTGAGGGTCTCGTGCTCCGAAAGCGACGCTGCATCCACGTGAAGGCCGGGCGCGACCTGTGCAGCAGGGACGTAGACTGTGGCTGCGTCGTTCAGCCTGAGCAGGACGGGGCCGAGCAACAGCGCCGAAACGAGGGCGCCGATGAGGATGGCATACTGCTGAAACTTCGGGGTGGCCCCCAGAAGGAAACCTGTCTTCAAGTCCTGGGAGGTCGTTCCACCGTTCGACGCCGCGATGCAGACGATTGCTCCGACCGAGAGAGCCGTCACGTAGTAGCTGCCGCCAGTCCAGCCGACCGCGAGGAAGGTCAAGCAGGTGAGCAGCAGCGTCGCCACCGTCATCCCCGAGACGGGGTTCGACGAGGAGCCAATCTCTCCGGTGAGACGCGAGGACACCGTAACGAACAAGAACCCGAAGACCACGATGAGGAGCGCACCGAGGAGGTTCATGTGCAGGGAGGGAACCAGCACGATAGCAACCAGCAGCAGCACGACGCCGACAGCAACGAACTTCGCCGACAGCTCGCGTTCGGTACGCGGCTCGACGGCGTCCCCTCGGACTCCGGCAGGCCGGCTCCCCGTCGAACGGCGCATGCTCGCGAGGCCAGCCCGAAGGCTCCGCCAGATGGTGGGCAAGGAACGGAACACGCTGATAATTCCGCCTGCTGCCACGGCTCCGGCTCCGATGTAGAGCACGTACGCGCCACGGATCTGGCTCGGCCCCATCTCCGCGATAGGCGTCGTCCCCGGAGCGAGGGGCACCGAGAGCCCTGCCCCAAAGAACTCGATCATCGGGATCAGGACGAGGTACGCCAGAACGCCCCCCGCAGCCATGATCGCCGAAATGCGAGGTCCGATGATGTAACCGACGCCCAAGAGCTCCGGCGAGATCTCGATGCCGATCGAGCCGGCCCTCAGCGGCGCTCCGAAGACCTTCTCCGGTATGTCCTTCCAGGCCCTGAAGGCCACCATGAGCGTCTTGTAGACGAGCCCGACCCCGAACCCGCTGAAGACGACCCTGGCCCGAACGGCGCCGCGGGGCAGTGCCGAATGAGGGGCCGCGGCCATCCCCTCCTGGGTCGTCGTGGCGCCCCCCTCCGTCGACGCACCCGCGATGAGCACCGCAGCACAGGCGGTCCCTTCAGGGTACTTCAGGGATCGGTGCTCGTTCACGATGAGCATTCGCCGAAGGGGGATCATCATGAGTATGCCGAGGATCCCACCGAGCAGAGCGACGAGCATGACCCGCGTGAGCTCGAGGTCGAAGCCCAGGATGAGGATCGCCGGCATGGTCACGCCAATCCCAAAGGCGATGGACTCCCCGGCTGAACCAGCGGTCTGCGCGATGTTGTTCTCCAGAACCGTGGAGTCCCGCAGACCGAACTTGGAGAGTCCCCGGAAGAGCGCCAGGGAGATGACCGCTACGGGAATCGAGGCGCTGACGGTGAGCCCCACCTTCAGCACCAGGTAGAGCGACGAAGCTCCGAAAACGACGCCCAGAATCGTGCCAGTGAGCACGGCACGGAGCGTGAACTCGAGAAGCTCCCGCTCAGCCGGCACGAATGGCTCCGGGGCGCCGGACGCGGCTCGCTCTTCAGTCATCGTCCGCAACGCTCGACGCTTCAATATCGATCACCCGTACGAACGATGGAAGTGCCAGCATGGCGCCGATGATAGCCCCGGCCGCCTCCGACGTCATCGCTCGAGTCGTGGCCCCCCCAAGTGATCATTCGGCGTCCCGATTCGTGCATTGGGACGTCAGGGCGAGCACCTTGCTACTCTGAGCGTGTGACGGGCCGAGAGCGTGTGACACGACTACTCCGAGCGTCTGACTGGCCGAGAGCGCTCTCCCCCGAGATACTCCTTGAGGAAGAAGCGAAGCCCCACTGGCACGACTGCATTGTGCCCCTCCTCTCCCTCACCGGTGTTCACGACGAAAGCCCGGGTGGTGTCGGCTGGATTGGAGGCGCAGCGGTAGTCCTGAGCGCGCAACGGCGCTTCCGGAAGAGCGGCGGGACACGGTGAGGGCTCGAGCCCGAGAGGCCTGTACACCCTCCCGAAGTCGAAGTCGGAAACGTACTCCATGGGCGGGCGCGGCCGGAAACCCGCCGTCTCCACGCTGTGAAGGATCAGGACCGGGATCTGCCGCCGCGCGAGCTCTCCGACCGACCTCGAGAAACCTGGACCCACACAGGTGTCGAAGAAGGCCACCGCGCTCGGCTCGACGGACGCGGCATGGTTCAGCCCACCGCCGCCGCAGCCTGCGGCACCGGAATGACCCAAGACATAGGGGTGGGACAGGGTGATCCCCTCCTTGGCGAGGGTCTCGTTGGCCTTCGCTAGGAAGGCGTCCAGCGTGAACGCGGGCCAGTTCTGACCTTCGAAGCGAAATCGGGGGATGAGAAGAACCAGAGGCACCACCTCACCGGCCAGAACCAACTGCCGCGTCTGCTCGATCACCACGCCAGCAAACGCGTAGTCCCGGGGAGATTGACCGCGACGCGGCTGCCCATGGAATGCGATGACCGAAGGCGGGTTCCCCGCCTTCACCCCGGGCATCACGAGGATCTGGTGCTGATCGCGCGGATCGGACATCTCGTATTCGCGCGCCCGGGCTCCTGCTGGCCGCCATGCGAAGCGGAACTCGCGCGGCTCGGGTGCCCCTCCCGACCCCCCCTCGCCCCCGAACGCCGCCCGACGGTCGCGCTCCGAGCCACTCGAATGAGCCACAGCCGACGCAACACTGGTGCCACGGAGCGCTGCCGAACGATTGCGCTCCGAGCCACTCGAATGAGCCGCAGCCGGAACAACACCGTTGGATCGAGCTGCCATCGGCTGAGCGCCTCCGCTCGCGGGCAGTCGTGGCGCCGAAGCGGTTGCGGCTTCCCCCGCGGCGGCCTCGGCGGTCCGCCTGGCTTCAAGCGCTGGCGCGCCGTCCGGAGAGGAACGCGCGCAGGCGCCAAGAAGCGCAACGGCGAAAGGGCCGCACGCCATCGTAATTCGCGCCAGAGTGCGGAGCGCCATGCCCGGTAGAGTTCCCGACCCCTCATTTGCCGTCAAGACCAAGCCAATGGATTCGCCGATCCTCCATGCGTCTGGCATTCGAGGATGCTCCCGGGCCGGTCGAACCCAGGGCGCCCTTCGGCGCGCCCTGGAGCCGCATCCTGACGGGAATGGGTCGCACCAGCACGGCTCACCGCAATGGGCTTCCGGTTCCGCACGCGCGCCCCATAGAATGGGGCACCACCACCAACTAGGCGGGACGAAGAGCCCAATAAGGAAGCACCATGGCAACAACAGCGTTTCGAGGAAGCCCCGTCAGCACCATCGGCGAACTGCCCAGCACAGGCGCGAAAGCTCCAGACTTCGAACTCGTCGGCGCGGATCTTTCCGTGAAGACCCTTGCTAGCTTCGCTGGCAAGAAGAAGGTCCTGTCCATTAATCCCAGCTACGACACCGGAGTGTGTCAGGCGGCGGCGCGTGGTTTCAATCAGCGCGTTGCTGGTCGCGGAGACACAGTGGTTCTTCTGATCAGTGCCGACCTCCCCTTCGCCCAGAAGCGGTTCTGTGAGGCCGAGGGAATTGCTGCCGCGGTTCCGCTGTCCTCCTTCCGCTCAACCTTCGGCAAGGACTACGGCGTCACCCTCGCAAACGGAGCACTCCAGGGGTTGACCGCTCGAGCAGTCATCGTCCTGGATGAGTCCAACCAAGTGAAGTATGTCGAGCTCGTGCCCGAGATCGCGAGCGAGCCCAACTATGACGCCGCGCTGAACGCCCTCTCGGCGTGAATAGCGGTCCCACACCCCCGCTTGGGCATTGGCTCGATGGGCACGGGGATCGACGCAGGGAGAGAAAGCTGAGCCGCAAGCTCCGCGCTTCTCGATACTCGGCTACTCGCGAGTTCCAAGGCGCAGCAGCACGGGATCGTGGTCGCTGACACGGTCGGAGAATTCGGCACCGACGTGCACAATGTCGACACCGTTCACGAGTTCCCCGAGGGATGACGATACCAAGATGTGGTCCAGTGCCTGAGAGTTCCCTTGGTAGATGTAGGAATAGCGTTCACTGGCGGGCAGCCTCGAGATGACGGTCGAGGCGCCCGCCTCCCTCAGCGCTGTGACCGGCGGAGCGAACTCGGTGTCGTTCATATCCCCGAGGACGACGAGGCGCGCTCCGGGGTCGACTGAGAGCAGTCGTTTCACGAACGCGCCCACCACGGAAGCCTGTTCTTGCCTCTGCGCCGCAGACCGCTCCGCCGGAGGTTGAAACCGCCCGAAGAGCGGCTCGTCGCCGATCTTCGAGCAGAAGTGCACCGCCAGCACGAAGAGAGTCTCGTCTTCGAAGCGGAACTCGGCAGCGAGCGGCTTCCTGCCGTCCCCGAAGGCTGGATTCGATGGCTCCACCAAGCCCGGACTGAAACGCAGACCAGGTGTCCCAGAGCGCAGCACCACGTCGTTCTCGGTCTTGGCGTCGGCTCCGACACGCTCCACGAGGGACAGCCCCCGATCAGTCCGAAAGAGGAGCACGACGCGAATATTGCCCCCTGGCTCGCCCCCGTCCGCCCCATCCTTGGGATCGAGACCAGCGTGGTCGTAGGGGGGGCCACCCGCGTCGCCAATGGCGCCCGTCAGGAGAGAGAGAGTCCTGTCGGCGCTCACGGTCCCGTCATCGCTGGGACCTGAGTCATCCTGGACCTCCTCGAGGGCGACGAGATCCGGCGCGCCGAGATTGCGGACGATGACGTCGGCGAGCTCGGCGAACCTCGTGGCGCCGTCCCCCGCATCGAGACCTTCCACATTGAAGGTCGCGATCGTGAGTTCGCCCGCTCCCCTATCGCCCAGTGCCGTGCGCTCTCGACGAATCCCCCGGCCGACAACAGGGGGAAGCGGTCCGGCGGAGAGCAACTTGAAGGCTCCATAGTCATAGTCGACCGCGGCACGAACGCTCCCGCCGAAGCTGTCCCCAACGCTGACCTCGGGCATTGATGGGTGCACGAGCGTCAGGCGCTCGGGGTTGCTGTCCTCCGCCGTCCGGAGAATGCCGCCGCGCTCCGTGCGCAGCCCGGCGCCTTCGCCCTGCTGTACGAGCACCGGGAGTTCTCCGAAGGCGCTGGTGGGCCCTATAGCGACGGGCTCTGGTAACTCGACCAGCATCCCTTCGAGGCCTTCGAAGAAGTCGATGGCGACCCTCGCCGGCTGGAGCTCGGCCCCCTCCGCTTCGACGTCGACCCGCTTCGCCTCCAGGTTCATCACAGGGGGCACTTGACGCCCCCCGGGTCCGAGGCGTTCAGCGCGAGGAAGGTCCACCACCGCTCTCAGGAGCTCGATCCGGGTCGGCGCCTCGAGCTGGGTCGTCGAGAGGTTCGCGTATGCGCTGGATGAGGGATCGCAGTCGGAACACCCCGGCCGGTACTCCGCCACACGCCCAGTGACCCGCACGAGGTTCCCCTCCGAAACACTGGGAGTGTCCTTCGTGAACACGAACAGCCCTTCGGAGGTCGCATCGTCACCGTCGGCGTCTCGATCGGTACTCTGGAGGTAAAACCCTCTCTCCCTCACGACTGTCACTACCCCAACAACGCTCGCCTCATCCCCGTCGAACGGCGAGCGATGAGCGCGCCCCTGGATCTCGTGGATGTGCGCCAGGTCGGACCCCGTGACAACCGTCGACCCATCGTCATCGCGGACTGCGCGACGGGGGCCGCCACCTTGGCTCGAGCAAGCCGCCAATGCGAGGGCGCACAGCCCAAGGATCGCTCTTAGCCCCATTGAGGACACGTCTCTGCCCAAGGGCTCCTCAAAACGACTCTCGGGGGACAGCGCAGTCACGGACGCCATGAATGCGCCCCCAGCACGTTTTGTGCCGACGACGTCCGGTGCCCGCGTCCGGCTGCGCTCGCGTTGACTCGAGCGGCTCAGGCGCGGCTTCGTGCGACAAACCAGATCACCAGAACGGCGAGGGGCGGCACTGCCGCCCCATGACCACCGCCAGGCCCCTGGCCGCCAGCCGCCACTTGCTCGGAACCCACCCGCGAGGAGGTTCGGCCGCGAGGTCTGGTCGTGGGGTACACTCGACGGACCATCCGTGGTAGCCCTCGCTGGTGCTCGAATCCCAACCCAACACCGATCAGCTGAAGTCCCAGCTGAAACGCTGGCTCTCGTGGGTGCCCAGGCTGCTTCGGTTCTCGCCGCAGGGCAACCTCTTCCTCGTCACGTGGCTCACCCTCCATGCTGGCTTCAAGATGGGACTTGGTGCCCAAATGGCCGTGCGAGATGGCTATGGGTTCGAGTCCATGGTCGCGCCGCCGAGAACGGTGGTTCTGCTCGGCGTGGACATTCTGCTCGGGCTCGTTCTGACCCTGGTCAGTGATTGGCTACCGGCTCGGGCCCGCGGCGTCACCCGCGCGGTGCTGCTTGCCGTCGCCTCCCTGACTCTCCTGACCAACTTCGTCATCCACACTTACTTCAGGACCTTCCTCAATCGAGGACTGATTGAATTCAACGGCGCTGGCCGCGGCGAGCTCATCGACTACGTGAAGGAGGCGCTGACCCCCGCGTTCATCGGGTTCCTCGTGTTCGTGGGCCTGCTCGGCGTTGGGTACGCCGCGCTGAACCGCCTTGCCACACGGAAACCAAGGCGCCCCAGTGCCGTGGTATCGTTGGGCGCCCTGGCGGTCATGGTAGGCGCTCTCACCGTTACGGGTGAGCTGAACGCGGGACAGACGGGTGGCCTTTCGCGAAACCCCGAGGTGGAGCTGGTCCGCGGTTTCTTCGTCGGGGGAGTCAAGGCCGCTCCGCGCGCCTCCGCAGAGCAACTCGCCCGATGGGCCCCACCGAAGAGTGAGGAGCCGGAGAGTGAACTCCAGCTCTCGAGCGTCCCCGCCCCGCGTCCAGGACACAACGTCCTTTTCGTGCTGATAGAGTCTCTGCCGTGGGAACAGACGGCGCTCGGCGGGGCTCGTGGTCAACTGCCAATCCTTTCGAAGCTCGGCGAGCAAGGCTACACCTTCGACGACTTCCGGGCGGTCTTTCCGGCAACGAGCCGCAGCCTCATCGCCTATCATTGTGGCGTCTATCCGACGACCGGGGCGGTTACTGTCACGCGATTCGCGCCGGAATACACTTGCCAATCCCTGCTGAGCCGTGTGCGAAGTGCTGGGTACAAGACAGGCTTCTTCACGTCGTCGATCTTCACCTACGACAACCTGCATGCGTCGGCCCTGATGAAGGAACACGACGTCTACCAGGACTTCCTCTCGCTGCGACGCCGGGCGAAGCGCCATCAGGCACACGCGCAGGCCGTCGAAGAGGAGCTGGTCACCGAGCAGGTGCTCAACTTCGTGGACGCCAATCGAGCTCAGCCATGGTTCGCGACCTATTTCATGTTCTGGAACCACGCCCCTTATCGACTTCCCTTCGAGGATATCAGCCACTTGCCTCCGATCGAGCGCTATCGTCGCGGCCTCGCGTACCTCGATCGGACGCTCGAGAAGCTGCTGGCGGATCTCGCCGCCCGAGGGGTTCTCGAAAAGACAATCGTGGTGGCCGTAGCCGACCACGGCGAGGCGTTCGGCACCCACCATCCACACACCAATCACGTCGGGCACATCTTCGAGGAAGACGTGCACATCCCGCTGGTCATCCACCTACCGGGAAGCCCATCGGTGCGCAGCAAACGGGACGGCAATTCCGTGGATCTGGCTCCGACCCTGGCTCACCTCTTGGGGCTCCCACGCGCCGAGTCTTGGGTGGGACAGGATCTCCTCGCTGAGACGGTGGCCCCCCGCCAAACCCTCATCTTCGGGCGGTCCGGAGTCTCAACGAACGGGCTCGTCGATGGCCGGTACAAGTACATCGAGTACATTGGCCGTCCGCGCGGGGCTCTCTACGACCTCATGACCGATCCTCACGAACAGGTGGACCTCGCAGACCAGGAAACGGATCGGGCGGAGCGCTATCGGAAGACCGTCAGCGAATGGCTCAGCGTGGTGGAAGGCCAAGCTTGGGCCGCCCACGAGGCACGACTGAACGAAGACTGACGCGCGGGGGCGGGAAGGCAATGCACGTTGC
>CAYRKE010000300.1:0-8696 GCA_964424695.1 uncultured Polyangiaceae bacterium | reverse complement strand
GGATACCTGTCACTGTCACCGATCTCAGTCACCGGGGACCAGTGACAGTGAAGAGAGCACGAACAGACCCCTCTCGAGAGGACGAAACCCGGGGCTGCTTGACCTTGCCACAAGCCACGATCAGCTGCTGCCGAAGCAGCAGGTTCTCCGCCAAGAGCTCCTCCCTTGAGCGCAAGGCGTCCTCGATGAGCCCGGAGACCAGCGGCAGTGGCCGCAGGGCCTCCGTCACTGTCCTCTTCGCCCTCGCTGCCAGTCTGCACGCGACTGCTCGCACTTTGGCCTTCAGGACATCGAGTGACACTCACCCGATCTCGCCAACCTCTGGTAGAATCGCAAGCCCTTGTGTTTCGCGATTTCTTCAATCATTCTGCGGCGAAGCGTACTGGGTGCCATCACAGGCGTCGCATTGGGATTGCTCTGTTGCGATCGGAGGCGCGATTCGATTGGTCGTCGGTCGCGTTCCGGTGACGTCGTGAGCCGCTGCTGTCGGGAGGTAGCAGCATGCTTGAGCAGACCGCGCCGGTCCGATGGAGCTCCGCAACGCGAAAACCCGTGTCAGAACGCTCGCTCGTTGGGACGGTTACCCTGCAATGATTCAGGAAGGCGGGCACTGTTGCACTGTCAGTAGCCACTCCCATGCTCTCGAAACGTCGATCGACCTGGAAGCGTAGCTCGCTGCAAGCAGGGACTCGGGGAGCAAGTGGTCCCATTTCTCGCGGATCTTGTTTGGAACGGCCTCGGCCAGAGCGTCAAGGGTGGGACAGTCACCACTTGCCAAGGACCCGAGCGCGCGAAGCACTGAGGCTTCGTCGGTTCTCGCGACGCGAAGGACAATTCCTTCGTTGGTAGCCTGAAGCCCTTGGGTTCCGAGACAGAGGGCAAGTGTGTTGTGCAGTTTGTCGCCGCGCCACGGATAGAGCTCAACGTCGCGACCACTCTGCCTCAACCAGACGCTCTCCAGATGGAGGCGAGCGAAGTTGTCGAGCGCCTCCTCTAGGAGTCTCTGACCACCTTGGTCGAGGAAAGGGATTGTGGCGGCACCAGTGAGAACCTTCTTCATCTCTTGGCGCACGCGGCAGTTGACCTCGCCTCCGCTGCCTCCGAAGAACGATGGGGGAGCTCCTGCTCTGGCCGCTTCAACCTGAACCAGTCGCTCCTCCGATGAACAAGACCGGACGCACCAACGCCGCGACGCGAAAATGATGTAGCTTCCCGGGGTCAGCGGTCGCTCGATGGGCAGGGAACCCAGTGTGCGTCCTTCCGTTACGACGCGGAACTCTTCGGGGCTCGCAAACGGTGCACAGAACGTGTAGTGCTCGACAAGACGTTCTCCTTGGGGAGCAAGCATCAGACGCCCCGTTGGATCTTGCATAATGAGCTTGTGCTGCCCGAGCGCCGTCAGCAGCGCGAGAAACGTTGGTTGATCCACCGTCGAGAATGGTCCGGTGCCACAGAGGAGGTTCCAGGCAGAGCGGGCGGTCATCCCGCCGTGCTGGGCCAGGCAGGAAAGAAGTTGCTGTACCAGCGTCGAACCGTGCACCGCATCGGCATCGGTGGACTCACACCACTTCTGTGCCAAGAGATCGACCATGGCCACCGTCTGGACCAGCCCCTCGCGGAGCAGGTCCGAGGTCTCTGAGGAGGAACTGAGCGCAGCTTCGATAGTGTATCCTCTGAGGATGGCTGGTTTGCCCGGGATCCGGCCCGAGCGACCGAGGCGCTGTCGAAGACTCGCCACGGACGGAGGGGACCCGATCTGGACGACGCTCTCGACTGACCCAACGTCGATGCCGAGCTCCAGAGTACTGGTGCAGACTGCAGTTGCTGGTCGTTCACGTTGCTTGAGGGCGGCCTCTGCTTCCTCACGAATCTCTCGGGACAGTGAGCCGTGATGCGCCCAGAACTCGTTTGGGACATGCTCTGCCTCGCACATGCGACGGAGCTGGTCGGAGTAGTACTCGACCTCCGCTCGGGAATTGGGGAACACCAGGTGGTTCTTCCCTCGCAACTCCCGAAAGAGATCCCTAGCGACTGCGGACCTGCCGGAATAGAGTTCCTCAGTCGGCTTCCCCTCAGGGCTGGTCGGGGGGGCCTCGATCCCACGAACCAGAACTCTGAGTTCCTGGCGGCTCTCCGACGAAACGACAACAGCAACCCTGGCCGCGTCCCTTGGACGCAGATAGGAGGCAGCGGCCTGCATATCGCCGAGGGTTGCGGAGAGCCCAACCCGACAGATGCGCCGTCCTACAGCGCTCTCGATGCGGTGAAGGAGGGACTGTAGTTGCTTTCCGCGCTCCGTCCCCATGAATGAGTGGAGTTCATCGACGACGACGTAGCGCAGGTTCTCGAAGACACCTTCGATCCCATGGCCATGACGAATGAACAGTGCTTCGAGCGATTCCGGGGTGATGAGGAGGCAGCCACGCGGCTCGCGCAGGTAGCGGGCTTTCGGGGCTTGGCTGACGTCCCCATGCCAAGGCGTTACGGGGAGCTCCACCTGCCCTGCGATTTCCACCAGCCGATCGAACTGGTCATTGATTAGGGCCTTCAGCGGGCTGATGTATGCCACCGTAGCTGAAAGATCTGGCGACTCAGCAAGGCTCGATAAGATGGGGAGGAAGGCGGCCTCGGTCTTTCCCTGCGCGGTGCCCGCCGCTAGAACAACGTCCTGTTCCCCGGTCAGGAGTAGCGGGATCGCCCGCGCCTGCACGTCGCGCAGAGTCTTCCAACCGGACTGCCAGATCCACCTTTGAAGTCGCGGGTCGAGGCGGCCAAAGCTCTGAGCGGGATCAGAGCTGGAAAGTGCTGAACTCATCGTCCTGTCCGGGCTCTTGGTCTGCCCCTGGCGCTGCATCACTGGCTGCGCCCAAATCGCGTTTCACCTCAAGACCATCAAGAAGCTCTTTCCAGGTAGTAGCGGGATTCTGCTCCAGGATGGATAGGAGGTTGATGAACGACGTGATTGTCGTTCGCGGTGTCCTGAAGTACGCCTCTCCTACCCGTTTGAGGCAGTGCGCCATGAAGGCATGGATCCCTGCTTCAGGAAGAAGTTCCTTGCTGTCGTCACCATAGGTGAAGACGTGTTGAACCTTGTGGAGCAACACGAAGAAGTCCTCCGGTGTGAGGCTCTGGAGTCGGATGACGGGGTGGCTGAGATCCACCAGCCCGTCCTTTGCAAAAGTGTTTTCACTGAGGCGAGACTGGAGCGCGGCGTAGCTGTAGACGCCCCGGCGGGTGTCGAGAAGGAACTCCGGGGTACCGCCCAGCACGAATCCGACTCCTTCGGTTGTTCCCTGGAGCACGTCATTGAGCATTCGCAGCAGCTGTTCGTAGTTGGAAGCCCGAGCCTTGCTGTTCGATAGCTTATAGAGGTTCACGAGCTCGTCGAGACAGATGAATAGCCCAGAAAAACCTGACAGTCTGACGAAGAGGCTCATGAGCTTGAGTTGATCGTAGACGCTGGCGTCGTCTACAATCGCTCGGACACCTAGGGCCTTTCTTGCGTCGGTACGCGTGGCGAACTCACCTCGCAGCCAACGGATTGCATCGGCTTTCAGTTCCGTGCGCCCCTCCTCGTGTCCCCGGCAATACGCGGCAATGACCGTGGCGAAGTCATACCCATTGACCATCTCGGAGAGACGTTCCAGTCGGTGCTGGATCACCGACTGGGTGTCGACGCCCTGTTCTCTGGCCTCGGTGCTCGCAGAGTAGATGAACTTCTCGACGATGCCCGGCAAGGCTCCACCGTCGGGCTTGGTTCGAGTCGAGATGTTGTTCATCAACTCGGCATAGAGAGAGCGGGCTTGGCCACTGGTTCCATGAAGTCGGCGGTCGGGATTCAGATCCGCGTTCACGGTCACCAGTTTCTTTTCCAGGGCAATTGCGCGAACCAGGTTCAGGAAGAACGTCTTTCCAGAGCCATACTCTCCAATAACGAACCGGAATGAGGTGCCACCATCTGAGATGCGCTCAATGTCTCGCAGCAGTGCCTGAATTTCTCCCACACGACCAACCTGAATCAGGTGCTGTCCGGCGCGAGGCACAACGCCTGCGCGAAGTGCTTGAATTACAGCGTCACGGTTCTTGGGCCGAATGGCTGTGCTCATGTCATATTCCCTCAAGCGCTAGTTCTGAATTGAGGGTGACGGGGTCGTCACCCTCGAGAAGCGGCATGTCGAACCGGTCGAATGCGGCCTCATTGATGCGCTCGAGCGCGCCGTCGACTGGAAGCCCCCGTTCATCGCAGAGCTCCTCGAGCTCGAGGCGTGGCCACTCAGGGCGGGTGTACAGGGTTCGAAGTAGGTCAGAGTGCTTCTGATCGAGTCCCAGCAGCGCTGATGGACCGACTGGCTTCGGTTCAGAGGGCTCTTCTTGAACATCCGGTTGGGGGACTGCAGTTGTATCGGGGGGAGGTTCTGCAAACACCCGCCCGAGGAGCTCAGCGACATCCGAGGACTCCTTCTTGAGCGAAGCCACACGTGCGGAATCCAGGTGAAGCCGCGGCTCCGCGCTGGCTACAGTCGGATCAGTCATCGCTGACTTGGGACGAGCCTCAGTGCCGTGAAGGCGGCTGTAGAGGGCCGGCATGGGCAGTTCGAGAAGCTTCCAGAGCTTCTCGAGAGACTTCACCTCGTCGGGTGAGACCACCCCGTCCGCTCTTACGATGGCAACCAGAAAGTCGCCGATCGTCGCGCGTTCATGTTTGCCGAGCCCCTGGATGCGCTTGCTGATTCCAGTGAGAGGCCGGCGGACCGCGGAGCTGCGGGAGACGGTCGCAAGGAGACGTTGGCGTTCATTCGGTGTCAGGGTCAGTGCGGTGTCGAGGTGGTTGCCAAGAACGACCAACTCCTCGCTGGATACGCTCCCGTCGGCACCGGCTATTGCGCTTGCCAGCTGAACGAGCAGCGTCGCACCGGCGTACCCCTTGGACGGGGCCGCTGATGCGGTTTCGGCATCGAGAACGAAGAGTGCAACCGAATCCTCAAGGTCTGGAATCGCCCCCCCCACGCGACTATCGGGTTCGATTCCCAGTCCGACGGACTCGAGGACTGCGCCGAGACCTGCGTACTGTGCCTTGGTGGGCGTCGCACCAAAAGGACCGATTCCGTCGAACAGGCTTCGCAGAGGGAGGACCAGTGGGCTCGCCGCCTCAACGCGGAGGCGAAGACTCTGGACAGCCGCGGCTGCGCTTTCTGGCCACAGCGCGGCCGGGAGAAGGACTAGAGCCTCCAGACGCTCGCCACTGGTCGGATTTTTTCCAAGAAAACGGCTGTAGCTATCGAGCTTCTCACAGCAAATTTCGGCGACTGAACGGAGTTCGGTGAGCGGCTTCGTAAGGACGGTGAGATCCGGAAGCGGGACGTCCAATCGTCGAATCTCACGCCCAAAGGTTGCACTCGCAGGTTGGTAGGTGATACTGAGCTTCGTCTTGTTGACTGGCAGCTTCAGCCCCCGAGGGTGTACTCGGTCGTACTCGAGCTGGAACAGGCGTCCGAATACCTCGGGAGAACGCAGTGCGGGCGTTCGGAGCCACGAGTTCTGATCCTGCCTGAGCCACTGGAGCGCTAGGTGCGAGGGAAGACCGCGCCGGGAAAGCGCAACCTGTGCGAGCGCCAGCTTGAGCGTGAGACTTGCACCAGTCCCGGTACGGCTTTCTTCGAACTCGGAGGCGAACTCAGCTAACGATGGATCATGCGCAGCGAGCAATTGAAGGAACGCTGTGGCGTATGTGTGGTAGCTGCCGTTCCTCGCTTGATGAAGCTCGAGGAGTCTCGACACCCGCGCCGCAATCGCAGGCAGTTCTGCGCGAGCGTCTGCTTGGGTGGTCGCGTCGAAGAGAGCGCGACGTTCGAGGCCGTAGAAATAGAGGAACACGTAGGTTGGAGCGGCCTCTGGATCCTCCATTCCTGCGCCAAGCCACGAAAGATACGATGCGCGGTCTTTCGGGGACAGCCCTTGGTAACTTGGCCAGTAGGTAGCGTCACTGGACCGATAGTCTGCGTTCACACGGTCAAGTGGCAGCCCGGGGTCGAGCTCGGCTGGTTCAGGCCCTCCGCTCGCCACAGCGGAAAGCGAGTTGCCGACATGGAGGCCGCCTGCGCTGATTGAGAAACCACAGACGTTGGTTGGCGTGCCAATTGGTATCCATCGCGAGCCAACCGGTGATGTCTTGGCGTCGACTGGTCTTGACGGAATCTGACTATGAACGGAGTTGCCTTCACCGTCATGGCTTGCGCGAGGTCCTTCCTGTGTGACGCTGATTCCCCCGTTCGGGGGGCCAAGTGGATGGGGCGACGAGGTTGGCGGAATCGGAACGTCGCTGTACAGCGAGTCCGGTTCTTGCTGAAGCAGTATCGGAACCGGTGCAATCGGAGCCGTCGCGGCCAAACGAGCAGCAGCCCGATCTTCCCCGACCTGAGCGATCGTCAACGGTGTGTTTATCAGTACTGAGGTAGACGCGGAAGGACGGCTGATCGATGGGCCAGATTGGTGGGAAGTACCGCGCTCGTTGGCGCCGCTAAAAGACGGATCGGACACCGCTCGCGTTGGCACCATTGGCGCTGGCGCTGCCCTGCAGGCCATGGCAGGCGCCTGCGGAGGTCTCTCGCCTGGAAAAGTACCCGATTCGGGCTGTGTGTGCCGGAACGTGTCGGGGGGCTCATCGGTCAAGATGCACCCACGGATCGTGGGTACGTAGAACGCCCAATTCTGTCTCGCATCTGCGACAAGTTGTTCGCGGACGACGCCACTCGAGCGGATCTGCTGAATTGCGGCCAAGTCGTTCAGGCAGTCGAGGAGTGCGGACCCGAGCTCTTCGGTGGACTTCAGCGACTCGTCGAGCGCGAGTGATGCTGCAAGTGCTTCTTTGAAGCTTGATGTGGCAGTCAGGGAGCCGAGCCAGCATCCGAACGTTGTGTTTCGGAAAATAGCGTCCGTCTGAGCTCGTAGATGTGTCTCGGCAGTCTCTATCCAGTGAATCCACGCCGGCAGATGCTGAGCCTGGCGGACATAGGCAGCCTGTGCGAAGAGATTTGCGCTGTTCGAGTCAGCGAGATTGGGATCCGGAAACGGAACTGGCGTCGAGCGAATGCGCTGAGACAATTCTTGGACGATTGCCGCCACCCCGGAGGCCGTGTCCTCGCCGACTCCCCGAAGCGACATGAGTCGGGTGCAAGTCCAGCCCTGGAGATCCAGCAGAGTCATGAGCCCAGCGTCCCTCACGGCGCGAAGTCGCAATCCTCCGAGGTGGTTCTTGAAATCGTCGACGGAAACTGCCGCCATCTGCTGGCGGAAAAAACTGTCGCGATACGCTTCCGCGCTGGCACGAAGTGAGTTCTGACAGGAGTCCCACTCCGTCTCGACGGCCATCCTTGCGGCGTGGAGCGTCGCGCAGCCGT
This sequence comes from uncultured Polyangiaceae bacterium, assembly GCA_964424695.1. Lineage (GTDB taxonomy): Bacteria > Myxococcota_A > Polyangia > Polyangiales > Polyangiaceae > JAEWRL01. The sequence goes on along the minus strand of CAYRKE010000300.1, from coordinate 1,299 downwards.
TCTGTGCGACGCTCCGAGCGCGTGCTGCTGGAGAGAAGTGGTATCCGAGATAGGCAGCAGCGAACAGAGTCGTGAGCCCCAGAAAGAAGAGCCCTTCCACGTTCAGCTTTCCTCACCGTCGCAGTGCGCGAGAAGACATCGGGAGTACGAGCGCGGAAGGAGAAATGGCCCAAACATACCGGCTCTGGCACCCATGGCTGACCGGCTACCATACACCTTTGCCTCGGAAACTGCACGCGGAGACGTCCGACTTCATGTCTAAAGCAGCGGAAGACGCTTTGACACTTGTCCAGTGCCTCGAACAACCCACATTCTCGCCGGGCCATGTTGGGCTGTGGGGCCACAAGGCATTGAGAGCCGGCAGGTGACATCTGGCGCCACGCCGTTATTCGAGCCGGCGGGGCGTGTCGCTCAGCGCATGCACACCCGGGGGGCACTGCCTCGCCGCCTGTTCTCATGGAAGCGCGGAGTTGCGCGACGGATTGCTGCACTGTCGAAGCCTCGCGCCTGAACTTCGCCGCCGGGCGGCTTCCTCTGGCGCACGAACCGCCTCAGGCCCCGTCCCCCCGCCATAGCGGCGCGTTGTCACGACGCTCCACGTCGCGCTGAGCCTGCGCTCGCGTCGCGATGCGACTCCGGTCGCGCATGGATCACTGGGCGGCCCTCAACCCGCTCGCTCCCTCACGACTTCCTCGCGACCCACCCCGCCGGGGTCTATGTTGCCGACGAGCAATCGCTGAGGTTCTTGCCGCTGCCGACTCCGACACGCGCCGAGGTCGCCGAGATAGCCCGGCGCACAGCGGACCGAGTCGAGAAGATACTGCGGGCCCACGGCAGGAGCTTGGACCCCGAGGAGGGTGATGCGGAGCCAGTGAAGCTTCAGCTCGAGCACCCAGTCCTCGCGGCTTGCTACGACGCGGCAGCGCGAGGCATTGCTGTCAGTGGGGATCCGCGCAGCGTCATGCCATGGCGCTGGTATCCCCGCCCACGCGGAGCGCGACGAAGGAGCGCGAGCATGGGCTTGGGGGTCCCTGGCACGCGCAGGCGAAGCCGAGCATGCCAGGCCACTCCCAGGTGCGCAGCAGGGGGGCAACTCCAGCCGTTCGACTCGTAGTGGAGCTTGGTCAAGCCGAGCGGGGGAAGGGAAGGAGGGGCGCGGCGGCTTCGACGCGCAGGTGCGCGCCAGGCCTCGCCAACGACGTCGGAGCGACGGGAGGGGTGCGTTCTTGACGCCGAATGCGAGGGGTTCGTGAAGCGCGGATGTAATTCTGCCACGCCTGGCGGGTTCATCTCCGCTTC
>CAYRKE010000299.1:0-8728 GCA_964424695.1 uncultured Polyangiaceae bacterium | reverse complement strand
CTGGCGTGCGGCAAGTACCGCTTCAACAAGCTGGAGTTCGGCGACATCGGCGGGATTCCGCGGCTGCTCGACATTGGGCAGTGCAACGATTCCTATTCCGCAATAAAGATCGCGGTTGCGCTAGCGAAGGCTTTCGATACCGACGTCAACAGTCTGCCCCTCTCTCTAATTCTGTCCTGGTACGAGCAGAAGGCGGTAGCTGTCCTGCTGACTCTCCTCTACCTTGGCATCAAGAATATCCGACTTGGACCGAGCCTTCCGGCGTTCGTGACACCAGCGGTTCTGAACGTCCTGGTGGAGAACTTCGCTATCAAGCCGATCGGCACGGCTGAGAGCGACTTGGAGGAGTGCCTGAAGAACTGAAAGCGGCGGGTGCTGCGTCACCGAGTCAACCAATTGTTCGGTGGCGCGGCGCCCATGAACCCGATCGAAGCTATCGTCACGAAAGCGAGACTTGCGCATGTCCACTGAGAATCTTCCCAGTTCTTGGGACGCACTATTGATGCACGACCACGAGATCATCGAGCGGGTGATCGCTGCGTTCCGCGAGGAACTCAACAGTGCCGAGGGGCCGTCGCCGGCGCTTACCTCTGAGTTTGTCGACTTCTTCGTGCGGTACGCGGATGGGATCCATAACAAGAAGGAAGAGAACCACCTCTTTCCACTGCTCGAGCAGCGCGGACTTCCCCGTCAGGGGGGGCCGCTCGGGGTCATGCTCCAAGAACACGAGGTCGGGCGCCAGCTGCTCGCCCAGCTGGGACAGGCGTCTCGAGCGTTCGCAGCCGGTGATCCCACCGCTCTGTCCACTCTCCGGAAAGCCTTTGGCGAGTGGACAGAGCTCGTCCACCAGCATTACTGGAAGGAGAATGACGTCCTGTACCCCATGGGCCGCCGCGCGTTCTCCGAGGCCGACGCGGCATCAGTCGTCGCCGGGATCGAGCAGGTCGAGAAGGGCGCGGGCCCCGAGACACGCAAGCACTGGTACGCGGTTGCCCAGCGTCTTACGGAGAGGCGGCTCGCAGATCTCTCCACCGGGCTCGCCCCCGAAGTGCTCGGCGCTATTCTGAACACGCTTCCTGTCGAGCTTTCCTTCGTGGATTCTGACGACCGAGTGAGGTACTTCAGCCACGAACACGGCAAGAAGATCTTCGGGCGTACCCGTGGATCCATCGGTGTCAAGGTCCAGCAGTGCCACCCGCAGAAGAGCCTGCACGTCGTGAATCAGATCCTGGAAGACTTCCGATCGGGCAAGCGAAGCGTCGCCGAGTTCTGGATCACCATGCAGGGAACGGACGTGCACATCCGCTATTTCGCCGTGAGGGGTCCGGACGGGAGCTATCTCGGAACCCTCGAGGTGGTGCAGGATATCACTGCGATCAAGCGACTTCAGGGGGAACGGCGCCTTCTGTCCGGCGATTAGGCGAACCGTCGCGGCCCGACCCACTAGGCCCCAGCGACTTCGAGTTGTGAGACGGGCGAAACCACCAGGAAATGGACCTGGTTTCATGATGTGGTCGGCACTGATCGAGCCGTTGGGCGCGGTGCCCGGAGAAGAAATCATGAGGACCTGCTACACACTTCGCCACGTACCCTTCGAGTCCCTGGGGCTGCTCGGCTCCTTGCTGGGCGAGCAGGGCTACGAGACTCGGATTCTGGACGCTCCCGTGACTCGGCTCCCCATCGCCGAGCTTCGGGCTGCAGACTTGGTGATCGTTCTAGGCGGTCCTATCGGCGTCTACGAGGAATCCGCGTATCCGTTTCTCACCGAGGAGCTTCGTCTCCTGGAGTTCCGGCTGAGGCAAGGTAGGCCAACGCTGGGCATCTGCCTCGGTGCTCAGCTCATCGCCAGAGCCCTCGGTGGCTCGGTCTATCCAGGCTCTCAGAAGGAGATCGGGTGGTCCACGCTCGAGCTCACTTCGATGGGTCGCAGCACCTGGCCCGCCGAGGTTGCGGGTCAGCCAGTTCTACACTGGCACGGTGATACCTTCGATCTGCCAGCCGGCGCCACGCTGTTGGCCTCGACGGAGATCACGCCGCATCAAGCCTTTTCCTTTGGGGACGTTGCGGTAGCACTCCAGTTTCACCTCGAAGTGACTGAGGATGCGTTGGAGGCCTGGTATGTGGGCCACGCCGCCGAGCTCAGTCACTGGGGCAAGCTCGGGGTCCCCGAGCTCCGCAGTCAGGGGCTTCTCCATGCGCCACGGTTGCGCCTTCCGGCGAATCGAGCCTTCACGGCGATACTGGATCGGTGGAGTATGGGGGAGGTGCCGCGGACCCATCCGTGACGGGTCTTGCACGTCAGGGTTCTTCCAGTTGCCGATGCTCCCAGGAGAGCACACCGCTACAGGCCGGCGTCATTGCTGGGTCAGCGTGAGCATCACGACGCTCCTGCCGGGGAGGGGGACTCGGAGCTTCGTTCCACAGTGCTCGAACGCGGCTGTGTCGAGCGGCTGGACGTTCACCAGCTCCGCTGCACAAAAGTCATTGTAGGTGTCTGGGGCTGAACCGAGGATGACTTGAGCGCTGAGCGTCGAATACGAGGTCACCGTGCCCTTCAGGGTAATGGTGAGTTGCGGTCTTGCCTCGCAGCTCGCGTGCCCGCGTGACCCTCCGCTTCGGTGTTTGGGGCGCCTTCGGCGTGAGGCGGCTCCGGACGGGGGCCTCGCGGGGTCATGGATGCATATGAAGGTTCTTTGACGCGACGGCCGAAATCCGTGATACTCTCACAATTACACTGGCCCGCCGTTTTCAGGTGAGAACGGCGAACGGGCACGAATGCCCGGGAGTCGAAAGCGACCGCTGATGACAGCACGAGCGCGTCGGCCGGTGTCGAGCCTGGAGAGAGGGGCGAAGCATGGAAACGACGGATCCGCAGACCATTCCCAATGCCGGACGGGTGTACGACTACCTGTTGGGAGGGACCCACTTCTTCGAGTCTGATCGGCAGGCAGCCGAGTACATGCTCTCGCTTCTTCCTTCGACCCGGGTCTGGCTTCGGAGGCTGCGACGGTTCCTCCACGAGACCGTGGCTGGCCTCGCTGGCGAGGGATTCGACCATTTTCTCGACCTGGGCTCGGGTTTGCCGACTCAGGAGCATATCCATAGCACCGCACCTCGAGCGCGAGTGGTATACGTGGACAACGATCCCGTGGTCGTTTCCTTCGCGAAGGAGCTCCTCGGAGACTTGGCGCGGGCTCGGTACCTGCAAGCTGACATTCGCGATCTACCTGCGCTTCTCGAGTCGAGCGAAGTCAAAGCCATGCTCGGGGATGCGGCGCGGGTAGCGATCGGGTTCAACGCGATCACTTGTTTTCTCGAGCCGAACGAGGCGGGCCGAATCGCCCGGACACTCTATGAATGGGCTCCCACCGGAAGCAAGTTGTTCGCCACCTTCGAAACGAAGAACCCGAACGCGACGACCGCGAAGATGCAGCAGTTTCTCGCCATGTTTGATGGGATGGGAAGCCCCTACCATTTCCTGACGCGCGAACAGTCTCTCGCTTTGATGGAGCCCTGGGCGCCCGAAGGCGGAGGGCTCCGTCCGCTGGCCGAGATCCTCGGCGAGAAGGAGGAGGTCACCGACGACCAGGGTGAGGGCGTCGGGCTCGAGTTCTATGGGGCCGTCTTCGCGAAGTGATTGCCGAGAACCGCGAGTGCGCGGCAGAACGCGCCGAACCGACAAAGCGCCGGCAGCTCTGGTACGTAGGAGTTCGCCCGTGGGGACGGCCCACCCATCCCTCCCATTCAACAACCCCCTCGCACTTCTTGCCCTGCTCCGGCGGTCTGAAGCAGTACCCTGAAGATGCTACCGTGAGGCCGGAGGGCGAGGAGCTTGAGCTCCCCGCCCAGGGCGCTGACCACCCGTTGGCAGATGGCCAACCCTAGCCCGGTGCCGTGTTCCTTGGTGGTGAAGAACGGCTGAAAGATCCGTTGCTCGTGTTCTGGAGCGACCCCGGTGCCCGTATCGCTGACGTCAATGCACGCACGACGGTCAGGGGTGAATCGCAGCGAGATTGTGATTCGGTGTTGGTCCGAATCCGCGATCTCGATGGCCTCCACGGCATTGAGGAGCAGATTCTCGAAGACCCGAACCAGCCGCCCGCCGTTCGCCACCACCGGCGGGCCTGATTCCCATTCGGTGACGAGCTCGACGCGCCCGTCCAAGGACGCTCGAGTGAGTTCTACGGCAAGGCCGAGCACCTGACGCAGGTCAACGGACTCCTTGCGATCGTCGGGCTCGGAGAGCTGGAGGAGTTCGCGGACGATGCGCTGGACGCGCTTGGCCCCCTGGTGGATCATTGCGACCGAGTTGGCTACGGAATCGACTTGACTCCGTGGTGCACCATCAGCGCGCCAGCGACGGAGCGCGGTCTGCATTTGCTCGGCGTTCAGCATCATGTAGGCGAGCGGGTTGTTTATCTCGTGGGCCACTCCTGCGGCCAGCGTGCCGAGCGAAGCCATCCGTTCTGCTTCGAGGAGCTTCTTGCGAAGCTCCACCTGCTCGGTGATATCTCGGATCCAGAATACGGCGTGGCGCTCCCCGCTCGCGGCGTCCGGAACCGCGACGCTCGATCCAGCGAAGTGGCGACGCCCTCCGGGCACGTCGAGTTGATATTCGTAGTCCACCGGGTCTCCGGACCTGAGGGTCTTCTGGACCGCCGCGTGGTGTCTTCCTCCCGTCTCCGCACCCAGTGTTTCGAGGAGGGTGTGCCCCAGCAGTTCCGTCTCCGGGCGAGCCAGAAGCTGGGGATCACTGGTCCATACCCGAACGAATCGGCCATGAGCGTCGAGCTCGAAGAGGATGCCCGAGAGGTGCGCCGAGAGCAACTTCAGCCGACCACGCGCGTCATCGAGGGCTCGTTGGTCGCGTTGGGCGACAGTCACGTCCTCGAACGTCCACGTGATGAGCGGTGTTCCAGGCGCTCCTCGGCTGCCCGATGAGGGAACCAATCGAGCTCTCCACCGAATCTCGCGGCCATCTGCTAGAAGGACGTTGCCTTCTCCAGGGGGGGGGGACGACGAGACGACCTTCGCCAATTCTCCGTCTGGGAGGAACGCCTCATCCAGGGATTGGCACGCGAGGGAACGCCAGATGATGCCACGACGGGGGTCATAGACGACGGTGGGCAACGAGATGGAAGCCCCGACAGCTTCCAGCACGTCGGGGCCGGGATCTCTGTGCTTTCTAACCGGTCCGAGCCGGTGCCGCTTGCGGCTGGTTGCGGAGTGACGTGAAGCGTGGAGCGTGACCCTTGCCATCGGTTGCGAGTGTGCCCCGACCGCGACGCGTCCAGCGTCGTGTCGGTGCCCTGCCGCGCACCGTAGCAGAACACGCAACGGCGTGTGGAGCGATTGGGCGCTTTCGTCACGTGACCGTTTCGTCCGACACACGGGACGACTTCAGCTCTTCAGCCAATGACAGTCGTCGAGTCTTCGCAGTCTGCACTCACGCCGAGCCCGATGGAGCCGATCCGGCAAGCTCAGGAAAAGGCGCGGCCGTCCAGAACCCCGGGTGGACACGCGCTTTCCCAGACCAGAGTAGTCTTCACCTCCGCGTGCGCTCCCTTCACGTTCGGACGTTCGACGGGTTCTGATGGAGTCGAAGTCGGCAATTTCCGCGGCGACCTCCATTCGAGCAATGCCCGAGCGATACCACGCGTCGAGTCCCCTTCTCGCGAGGCAGATCGCGGCCGGTCCGCCATGCAACGCGTGAAACGGATGTGCCTGTTCTTGCCGCTGCACGACGGGCAGCGAGGTCGCTGGTGCCATGACAGCAGCTGCTCGAGACGTGGACGCTTCCACTTGGTGAGGCGGCCACCCTGAGGCAAAAACGCTGTGTTCCCCCCGGCGTCATGTGAAGCCGGGGGGAACACCGAGCTCGATTATCGAGCCAGCGCGTCTTGTCGCTGGAGCAAGAAGAACTCGTACCCGAACCAACCGGCGTTCTCGCGGAAGAGCGCGATCTCCCGTCGTTCGGCTTCGGCCGCTGACTGGGCGTCCGGGTCGTCACCGACGACGGCGAGCACTTCGTTCATGCGAGCCTCGACTGGATCGATGTACGCAGTCCATCCCTCGCGAGGCAGAGTGAAGTGGCCGATCTCTGCGTACCCTGCACGCCTCGCGATCCTCAGGTTCTCCTTGATTGTCGTGATTGCCGGATACTCCCGTGTCCAGAACTCAGCAACCGCCGGCGGCACCTCGTGAAGGGGCACGAGCCAGACGGATTCGCTCAACACGACGATCCCAGACGGTGCCAGCAAGGGACGAATGAGGTCGAGACCCCGTTCAAAGCCCACTGCAAAGATAGCTCCCTCGCACCAGATCAGGTCGAAGCGATTGGGCTCCAAGTCCAACGCGTTCATGTCGCCCTCTCGCGTCGTGATGCGGTGCGAGAGATTCGCCTTCGCCACGCGCTCGCGGAGCTCAGCCAAAAACGAGGGATACTTGTCGAGGGCGAGTATGTCCCCGTCGGTGAGGCCAGCGAGTACCAAGGTCTGCCCCCCCGATCCGCAGCCTAGGTCGAGGACTCTCGATGCGGGTGGCAGAGACGCTCGAACACGCTCAAAAGCTTCGGTAGTCGCCTCGGCGGTACCGGGCCCCTGGCGGGGGACATTGCGATGGAACTGAAGAAAGAACTCAAAAGAACGGCTATTCATGACAAACCTCTCCGGTGAGCTGGCCCCTCAAGGGCACAGCCACTCAACGTAAACGCACGCCCAATAGACCTACCTCGCCGATTTCTCGGGGAAGCAGGCCTTCAAGCGGCGTCCGTGCGAAGACGGTTCATCATCCAGTAGGGACGATACCCGAGTCGCCTGGGCTGGGCAAGGCGCATTCTGCCCACGTCCGCCCGTATTTGAGGACCGGAAGCTTCGGGTTCCGCGCAGCCAGCGGCCAGGATCGCCGCGCGTCGTCCCACTCGAGGTTTCGCAGTAGTGCTAGGGTCTGCGGTGGGCACCGCGGTCCGTGCCCGATATCCAGGAGTCCACTTGCACGCCAGCCCAGAACCTCAGCCCGACGCCAGTCAGGTGGACGTCTACTTCTCTGCCGATGTCGAAACCGATGGGCCCGTTCCCGGACCCTACTCGATGTTGTCCTTTGCTCTGGCGCAGGCCGGTACCTTCGACGGTCACTGCGTCGTTGCTCCGCCGAAAGAACCGGCTTCGTTCTATTGCGAGCTGAAGCCCATCGGGGAAACGTTCCAGCCCGAGGCGCTGGCCATCAACGGCCTCGACCGCGCTCGGCTGGCTCATGAGGGACTCGAGCCGAGCGTCGCCATGGTGCGAGCGTCCGAGTGGCTTCGGGAGCACACTCGTGGTGGCACCCCTGTGCTCGTGGCCTATCCGCTTGTCTTCGATTGGAGCTGGCTCCATTGGTATTTCGTCCGCTTCTGTCCCCAGGGTTCGCCTTTCGGCCATTCGCGCGCCTTCGACATCAAGACTGCCTTTGCCGTGAAGGGCAAGCGGCCCGTCGCGATTTCCGGTCATGATCACTTACCGGTTCAGCTACGCGCAAGTCGAAGCCACACGCACCACGCGCTCGATGACGCGCTCGAGCAGGCAGAGGTCTTTGCCAAGCTCTTTCAGTGGCAGGGTGGCTGAGGAAGGATCGGCATGAGCATGGGGCAAGAACTGGCAAGGCGGAGAGCACTCTCACTGCAACGGGCTACCGAGCTGCAGACACGTTTGGAGGCAGGGCTCGGAACGGATTTCGAGCGCCTCGTTGGCGATCACACGTGCATCTATGCAACCGGCTCGCTCGGGCGCCTGGAGCTGTCAGCGACGAGCGACCTCGACGTGTTCATCGCGAGGACGTCTTCCAAGGAGCCCTCCAACCTCGATGCGGTGCTGCTCCAGGCAGCTCTGATTCGAGTGCAGAAGGAGCTCGCCTTCCCGGCCCCGTCGCAAGACGGAGGGTTCCTCAAGATGCACTCGGAACGGGACCTCATCGAGAAGCTCGGTGAACCCCGCGATGACGATGGGCTGAACACGTTCACTGCGAGAATGCTGCTACTACTGGAGAGTCGACCGATCTTGGGGCTGCGCGGCTATGAGCGCATCCTCGAGAGCGTGCTCGGCACCTACTGGACCGACACCAAGGGTCACGAGCAGGAGTACCTCCCCATCCTTCTCGTGAACGACACGGTGCGCTACTGGCGGAACCTCCAGCTCAACTACCAGGCGCGCAAGTCGCGTCTCCGGCGCCGCAGGGAAGAGGACAAGCATAACCTCCCGGCAAGCTCGAACTCGCAAGAGGCGGAGCGGATCCATCGCGAGTACGAGGTCAAGTGGCGTCTGCTCAGCGCCAAGCTCCGCTTCGCCAGGTGTCTCACGTGCTACGCTTCGCTGGCTTGGCTCCTCGCGGAGGTACGACGGACGCAGCGCGCCACCGGCAGCAAGGGGCTCGTGAGCCTCGACGCAGCCCGACGGATGGTCAAGCTCACGCCCTTCGACCGCCTTCTCGAAGCGGCGAGCGTTGCCGCGTTCCCGCACATTCGGCGGTTCGAGAGCGAGTACGAGTGGTTCCTTGGAGTCGTCGCGCAGGACAAGGATGCTTTCGCCGGTGAGCCAGGCCGCGAGGCGATTCAGCGGGGCAACGACTTCGGTGATCTCGTCTTCGAGCTGGTACAAGTGCTGGGGCAAGATAACCCGCTCTATCGGTATCTTGTCGTTTAGCCCAGGGTGAGCCGTAGCCTGAGCTGCGGACGTAGCTCTCCAAGACCTCTCCA
>CAYRKE010000298.1:0-8740 GCA_964424695.1 uncultured Polyangiaceae bacterium | reverse complement strand
AATGCCAGCTTCTTCCAGGATGCGGGCTACCGTGGACCGAGCGATGTCGTGCTTTAGACCCCAGAGGGCATCTCGGATCTTGGTGTAGCCCCAGCCTGGATTCTCCTTGGCAAGACGGATGACGAGCTCTCGGATGTCCTGCTTGGTGCGGGGACGTCCGGGCTTGCGCTTCGTGGAGCTGTCGTATTTCTTCGCAGCCAGCTCTCGAAACCAATCGATGAGAGTCTGCGGTGAAACAATCCGGCAGCACGCCTTGCGTTCGGCAACAGTGGGCTGTTTGCCCTTGATGGCGAGGCGTCGTCGCTGGTCATCGCAGAATGGGATGCGCTTGCGACCGGTGACCTCAGTGAATATCTCGCGTAGGACGCGATTCTCTTCGTGGAGGTACTCGAACCGACGAGCCATGCGTTCGTTGAACGCGCTCACAACGAGGGCAATGAGGAACTGGACGGGGAGCGGAAGCATCAGCGGCCGCGGATGATGACCGCGAACAGACCTTTGGTCCAGGTGTTGAGCGGCCGATGGATTCAGCTAGAATTGGCTGCTGATGGGTTTTCGGACAGTACGGGGAGCCAGCACACCCGCGTCCTGGCTCTCTCCGTCAAGAGCTCGAACCGACCTCCGACCTCCCCTGTCGTCAGAACACCTTTCTACTCGCAGACCGTCGCTTCCGACGAGGTCGCGTAGACGAAGCAGGACTCGCCAGCGACGAAGGTTACCTTGTCTTCGAGCCCGCCAACGTGCGAGACCGAGGACACCGAATCCTCGGGGAGTAGCTCAGGGCTGACTTCGTGGGGATGCTGTGGTGAGACCCTGAAGACGGTGCCTCCCTCGCCGACGACCCAAGCCTCGCCTTCGCTGCCAACCCAGACATCCCGGAGGGTGACCATCGTACCCGACTCGACGGCACGCCACTCGCCGCCCTGCCTTGTCGCCATCTGCCCCTGCTCTCCCGCGACCCAAACCGTGCCCTCGGGACCGACGGCCACGGCATGGCCGACGATGCTCGGAGCACTCGCATCGAGCTGCCAACGGTCCGCGGCGTATTGGTAGACGCCGTTTGGCCCGGTTGCCCAAAGGTGCGCCCCCGTCGCCACATCCCTGAGCCCCTCCCCCTGTCCGGATTGGAGCTCCCAGACATCGCCTGCCTGTCGCAGAAGTCCTCCGTCGACGGCGAAGACGGTGATTCCCGCCGCGTCCGCGGCAATAGCCACACAGTCGGAGGTCAGGTCGCTCGGCACGATCTCCCAAACCTGGTTGGGAAACGGACTGCCGCGCGCCAGCAAGCCGTCATCCCCGCAGGCCCAGGCCAACCCATCTTCGGCGACCGTCAGAGCGCGGATTGAAGCACCCAGACTGTCGATCTCTTCGGGTCGTCGCGAGCCAACCGTGCGGAGCACTCGCCCCCCGAGCGTGCCCCAGACGATGATCGTTTCCCAGTCCTGTGGCCCAACCCAGACAGCGGTGATCTCATCGCTGGGTTCGTCACCGATGCAGCGAGGAAGCCAGATGTCCGAGCGCTCGTAGTGGCAGGTCTCTTCGTTGGAACGGCCACCGCAGCCGGTGGCCACGAGCAGCACGCCAGCGAGGGCGCCTGTGCGGAATCGGGCGAAGCTCACGGGCATTCCTGCGTTGCGTGGTACACGGTCATGTTGGGAGGAACGCGGAGCACTTTGGCGTAGATTTCGCCCTCGAACTGCGCCGGATGGTTCGACTCGAGGATCAGCTCCGCGTCGGGAATCACAATCGTCGTCGAGACCCTCGCAGAGACCACAGCGCTGCTCGATCCGTACTGACCCACGGTGAGCCAGGCACCGTTCCGCACCAGACGGCCTCTCCACATCAACTGTTCCAGAACCCAGATCCGAGCATCACCGTTCAACTCGACAGTGGAGTCGGGTTCCACCTCCAGGCGACGCATGAAGTAATCGCCTGGTTCGAGTACCAACCTCGTGCTCGAGTGCAGAATCACCGCGTCATAGCTTCCTGGTGCGATGGCTTGCGCGGCAGTTCCGTCGAGCATGACGGGGTTGCCGCCAGCAACGTACAGTGGCAACTCCGGCGGAGGGGCCAAGGGCGGAAGTGGCTCCGTGAAGGTCGAACCAAACACCTCGATGCCATTCTGCTGCTCGAGCCCACCCGCGAGCCGAAGATCGCCGTTGACGGTCGCCTGATCGCGAAGCCAAACGCCGCCACCGGACGTGGTGTCTCCCACTTGGGCGTGCGCTCCCACGACAAGAGGTCCCATTCGGCTCAGAACGGCCGCGGAACCGCCGCTCGAGGTCAGTGTTATGGTAGTATCGCCGATGTCCAGCAACTCTGCGGTCTGAAGCACAGGGCGAACCATGACATGAACTGTCTGCTCGACGATCGTTGAGTTGCCGCTGCCGTCCACTGCGGTCCAACGCACCGTCAGTTCGCCGTCGGGCACCTCTGCCATGCCGTCTTCGAGCGGGATCGGCACGGCGAGGATGCTACCGTCGATCGCCACCACCTCGCCAGTCAACTCCGGCGACGAGTCGCAAGCGTCTTCGACAAGCGGCAGCGGAAGCGATACCCATTGAGCTCCAGGGTCGCATACTTCCACGTACGTGGGCTCGGCGGCAATCGTCGGCGCAGCGGAGTCCTCGACGAAGGCGATCAACGCATCCGGTTCGGATTGCAGAAGACCGTCAGACACTGTAAGACTCAGTTCGTTTGAGCCCACGGGGAGCGACAGCACTGCGGTCTCCGGGACATCGAAGAGCCCCTCCGGCGTGGACCACTCATAGAAAAGGGTGTCGCCATCGGGATCGCCGGAGCCAGACGCATCCACTAACACGTCACCGTATCCGTCGACGCACTCGGCGACGAGATCCGATCCAGCGTCGGCGCTCGGAGGACTCCCGCCGACCGTCGTCTGCGACGCGAAGACGTCATCCAGGAATGCATGGACGCGAATCTGTGTAGTTTCGTTCACGCCCTCCGCAAGGGGTAGTCGCGTGACGGAGAACACGCGATCAGCCGCATAACCAGAGTAGTCCACTCCATAGTACTTTGGCCCAGGAGCCCCGAAGTCGACGTTGAATGCGTGGCTTTGCAGCACCACTCCAGAAGCGTCGACAAGATCGATGCGATGGCGCCCCGAGGAACCCACTCCAGCAAGCCCGAGACGACGTGGCCGTACCGAGATGTCCTCGACTCGCACTCGACCATCCAGATACGTGAAGTAGCTAAGCTGTGCGCCATTGCCCGCGCCCAGATGCTCGAAGTTACAGCTGAAGGGAACCTGGCCATTCGGCGTGCCTTCGGTGCGCGCGACGGGCGCCAGCTGCAAGTGGTCCAGGCAATGTTGGCAGAACCGCCGGGGACCGGGAGCATCCGCGGAGGACATGATGCAGCGGCCTCCGGAATCGTTCTCATTGCCCATGCAGCAGACCGAGTCTCCGCTGCAGAGAGTGCAGCACTTCTGCGGCTCAGGGAAGAGCCAGCCCATGGAGTTCCCCCCCATGAGGGACGGGAGCTCGGGATCGGTGACGTCACACCCGAGTTCTGCGTCGAGGTAGATTGGGGGCGGACTGCTACCGGCGCAGCTGGCCCCCCCCCGAGGTCCGAACTGCAGTACTCGTCGTCGAGCCCCAAGATGTGGCCCAGCTCGTGGGTGAGGGCGATCTCGAGGTTCGACTCGGCCCAAATCATATACATGGAGGAGTTCCCTGCCGTGCTCCCACAGATGTCCTGGTTCGTGAGGGCCATCACGACGTCGAAGCTGTCCGTGTTGCGGGCACCCTCAATTTCGTTCAAGAACTCGTTGAGTTCACCTCCACATTCGTTGGCAGATAGGTACTGGCTGCAGTCGATGTTCAGCTCCGAGATATCGATGACTTCACGCCAGATGTGGTCCCCGCAGCCCCGCAGTCCACTGTGCTCGACGAAGAATTCGTACTGAGCCTCGACCGCCGCCTCGAAGCTAGCCTGATCCCCTTCCCAGCAGAGCGGAGCGAACAAGAATCGCATGATGCACGAGTGGGCGTCCTCGTCCCTGCCCGCCTTCGACCTTCTCTTCCACAGCAGGCGGAATCCCTCACCGTGCCAGCGAAGAACAGTGTCCGGCTTCACAAGCAGAGTCGCCTCGCGCCAGCGCTGCAGGTTGCTGGCCAAAAGCACGAACAGGCCCCTCTCCAGAGGAAGAAACCCGGGGCTGCTTGACCTGTAGGCAATTCGCTGCTCCAGCGTGTCGAGCACGACCGGTACCAGGGGAAGTGCCAGCCGCGATAAGGGACTTTCTCGAGCGAAACCGTATTCGAAGGACGAGACCTCGCGCGCGTAACCGTAGTTGCCTTGGCGAGCGAACTCCGCGCTGTATCGCGGTAAAATCTCCGCAAGCACGTTCCACCCTGCGGCGAACTCGTCGTCGAGCGTGCCGTAGTAAGTGGTGCGCGTCTCATAATCCTTGAGCATCCTTTGGTCGATGGGGGAAGCGCGATGCAGCGTGGCGAACTCGCGCATCGCGCGTGTGTAGCCCCGGAGCGCAGCCCCGTGTCCGTAGGTGCCCTCGGGTAGTGCCTCTACCGCGTCGCCACAAAGCTGAAGAGCCGAAATCGTGCGCGCCTGCCAGGGTCGCGCGACGTTCTCGAGGAAACGCGCGAATCGTCGCTTGTCGAAGGGACCACGATAGGCCGGCATTGGTTGGGGAATGCGTGTGCAAGCAGCTCCAAGGGCCTCGCCGTAGAGCGACAACCGAATCACAGGATCGAGCTCGGGGGTCGAGAGCACGGAACTTGCTAGATCTTCGGCGCATTCGGGGAGCCATTGGGCACGCAGCAGTCGCACGAGCCCCTGGGGCAAATCACAGCCTTCGAGCCCATGGAGTTTGGCGCTCAGTGCCTCGAGCTCACGCAGACGATCGAGCGTGCGCCAGTCTCCCATCATGTCCTCGGGCAATTGCGCCCGCACGGCCAAATCGACGAGAGCCTGGCGAGGATCACCGATTGTCGAACACGTTTTGCCCAAAGGGCTGCGCCAGCGTGCGCACGCTGCCAGGCCTGATTTCTCCGAAATCCCCCGCGGAGGCCAGGTGAGGGGAGGAAACTGGGTCGGATCGAGCGATGTAGAGGGCTCTGCAGAATACGCGATTGCTGGTGTCGATGGGCTCGGGATCGGTAACGCGTCTGGCGGCACGGTTACGGCCGGCGGAGCTTCGGCGCGCTCCGCAAGCGAAGAATGCGAATGTCTGCAGCACAACCGATGCCGCACATTGCCACCAATACCATCCCGGGCTGCCGCCACATGCATACACCCTAGACGAAGCGTCTATCGGCGTGCAAGCGCCCGACGAGCACCGCCTGTCCTGGCTCCCTTCATCATCCGTCGGTCACGCCACCCTCCGATAGTGATGATGAAGTCCATTCAATACCGGAAACGTCACGACATTTCCACCCGCGTTGGAGGGCTGTACTCGCCTTGCTTGAGGGATCCGTTGTTCGACGCCTTGATGCGGACGCTGAAAACTGAAATGGGTGACCCACTCGGTGAGAACCGCGCGAAGGCGAGCCATCCCGTAGTGTCCGAAAACTCAACGGCAGCCATTTTGCTGCCCGTCTGTGATAGAAGTTGAGGATACCGTCGAACCTTTTGCGACGTTGGACCACGTCTGAGATGCCGTTGTCATTGCCTGGTTGGTCATGCTCCGTGATGAGGCTACCACCAAGGCCCTGATGGAATCTTTCGGCATTGTGAGGGCATCTCGGATCTTGGTGTAGCCCCAGCCTGGATTCTCCTTGGCAAGACGGATGACGAGCTCTCGGATGGCCTGCTTGGTGCGGGGACGTCCGGGCTTGCGCTTCGTGGAGCTGTCGTACTTCTTCGCAGCCAGCTCTCGAAACCAATCGATGAGAGTCTGCGGTGAGACAATCTGGCAGCAGGCCTTGCGCTCGGCAACAGTGAGCTGTTTGCCCTTGATGGCGAGGCGTCGTCGCTGGTCATCGCAGAATGGGATGCGCTTGCGACCGGTGACCTCAGTGAATATCTAGCGTAGGATGCGATTCTCTTCGTGGAGGTACTCGAACCGACGAGCCATGCGTTCGTTAAACGCGCTCACAACGAGGGCAATGAGGAACTGGACGGGGAGCGGAAGCATCAGCGGCCGCGGATGATGACCGCGAACAGACCTTTGGTCCAGGTGTTGAACGGGCGATGCATTCAGCTAGAATTGGCTGCTGTTGGGTTTTTGGGACAGTACGGGTTGAACCGGCGATCGCTCCAAACCTGCTCGTGGGATTGGTCACCGAGACAGCAACCGCACTCGAGGCAGCGTCGGGGGAACTCACAGAGAGGCAGCTCATCGAGGAACCGGGGTGGTAATGGTCGCAGGCTCCCTACCCGGAGCACTCCGGGGCCTCGGCTGGTGGCGGAGCGTCGCCCTCTTCGGCCTTCTGGTTGCGACGAAGGAACACGTCCGTGCCCACGCCGATGGTCGGAGCCGCACTGCACCAGGACACACGACGTTGGTCGTCGCGCTGGTAGGAGTACCCCTCCGAGAGAGCGTTCCAGCCGTGCCCCTCGCCGTAGAACTCCAGGAACGTGGCGTACTCTCCGTCGCGGATCGCTGCGGGAAACTCGTAGCTGATGCTGTGAACCCGCCCTTCCCACACGGTGACTCTCACCGCGAAAAGCTTCACCTGAAACTGGTAGCACCTGGCTCCCTCCCAGCTCTCGCTAGGCGTCTCCTCCTCGGGCTCGCCCCAGAGCGCACGGACTTGGTCCATGGTCACCTCCAGGGGCAGGAGCGGAATGGACTTCAGCCGTCCCCACCCCAGAAAGAGCTTCGCGAAGACCACGATGACGACGCCGACCGCTGAAAGAAGCCACTGCATCCGCCCACCGTGGCACGGAGAACGCTTAGCTGACAACCTGGGCGTCTGCCGGTCGCTCCCATCTGTGCGACGGGCTTCTCCCCCCCAAAGGCGTTCCGCGTGGCGCTCTTTCGTCCCGAGTCTGCGCCACCTCGACTTCGAAGCGCTGAGAAGGCAGGACAACCCACGCTCCATCCAAACCACAGCGGCCGTTGTCGAATCGCTCGCCGGAATGGTCGAGCAAGTGAGGGCGTTGCCAGCGGGCAAAAGACTCCCTGACCTTCCCCATCCTCGCGATCGGAGCCGGAGCGATTGGCGGCTATCTCGACGTTCCGTGGCGTCGCCCAAGCGACACCCCGATCGCTCCAAAAGACAACAGCCCCGACCGCATGGCTGCGATCGGGGCTAATTGGGGGGGCGCAGGCGATACCAGAACGGGAGGGGGGGGCTATGTAGGAAGTATCGCCGCGCGGAGTTGACGGCGCAGGGGACCCGGACCGAACCAGTCCACCACTGCTGCCGGTTTCACATAATGCACGTTGCGTGCCGTCCGCGGCCGACCAGAAATCAACCACTTGGGCGGTCGTGGGGAGACGTCCCACCTGCGAAAGCGAACCAGCTCGCTCCTACTCTGCAGCGTCAATGAAACGCCGCAGAGCGTTTTGGATCGGCCGCACTCCGGTTCCAGCCGCACCGTATGGGATGAGCCCATCTTCAGCCCCGATGTCGTTTTTTCTGTCCCTTTTGAGGAGGTGCCTTCCTTTGACCTCTATGTGACAGGCAGAGAATCGACACCATTCTGCATCCAGCTGCGCCCCTACCAGACCGAAGCCATCGCACGGCTCCAACATCGCGTCGATGCCGGCGCTCGGCGGGTATTAGTCGTATCGGTCATGGGGTCGGGAAAGACAATCCTGGCCGGAAGCATCATCGCGAGTGCCGTGCAGGAGGGCCAGCGGATCCTATTCCTCGCGCACCGCCGCGAGTTCATCAATCAGGCCCGTCGGAAGCTCCTCGACTTCGGACTCACCCCAGATTCGGTGGGGGTCGTGATGGCGAGCGACGCGAGGCGCAGACCCGGCGCGCCGGTGCAAGTAGCGAGCGTTGATACCCTTCGGCATCGGGCCCGCCCCGCTGCCGATCTCGTCTTCGTCGACGAGTGCTTTCCCGCTGGAACGCTCGTGGACG
Source organism: uncultured Polyangiaceae bacterium (assembly GCA_964424695.1). Taxonomy (GTDB): domain Bacteria; phylum Myxococcota_A; class Polyangia; order Polyangiales; family Polyangiaceae; genus JAEWRL01. The sequence continues at coordinate 719 of CAYRKE010000298.1, read as the reverse complement.
AGCGCCCCATAGAGTCTATTCGCGAAGGCGACTTCGTTTCCGCCTTCAACCACCAGACTGGAGAGGTGGAACGGAAGCGCGTGCTTCGCTGCTTCGTCTCCACGCCGAGCGCGTTGGTCACCATTCACTTCGCGAGTGGGGCACGGCTGACCTGCACACCTAGCCACCCCGTTTTTTGCGACCGCGGCTACATCCCCGCGGCGCAGCTTCAACCAGGCGACGTCGCCTACAGGAGGACAGATGCCCATCAGACCGAAGACATGCGTTGTGTGCGGGACCCAGTTCGTCCCGAAGTCGTGGAACGCCAAGATGGTTCCGATCTGTTCTGCCAGGTGTCGAGACAAGTTGGATCTCGGCGACCACGAGCTGATGCTTGGCATCGAAGTGGATGGCCACAGCCACTCTGCGCTAGGGCGGCGGGAGCAGGACGCGAAGAAGGATGCCTTCCTTGCGAGTCTCGGGTGGACCGTGTTGAGGTTCACCAACGCTGCGGCAATGGCTTCGGGGAGTTGTGCCCAGATGGTCGTGTCTACAATCTGGAGGTCGAGGGCCACAACAACTACTTCGCGAATGGGTTCCTAGTCCACAATTGCCACCGCGCGCTGGCTCGCACGTACCGCGCGATCGCCGCGGACTTCCCACGCGCCATCCCGTATAGTGTGTAAAAACTCAACAGCAGCTACTATGCGGCCTTTCTATGATAGAAATTGAGGATGCCG